>CAIVKO010000225.1 GCA_903906515.1 Akkermansiaceae bacterium | reverse complement strand
GGTCTAACGCCATCCGCCCCGGGATTTTAACCGACTTCATGAACCGCGCTCGCGGCCACATGAAGCCACTTAAATTCGAACCGAATCTGTGCAGCACGCTGTTTGCCGCTACTGCGTGACTCGAAAAAAACCAAACTCCAGGCCATGTTCACGTTTACGTGAACATGGCGTTTTTCGTGAACATCGCATGGATGATTTTTGAAACTGGCCTGATTGTAATGCTGGGCTGGAAACAGCCCCCAATTTCACGTAAATCGTTAAGATTACTTGACATTCGTCTAATTTTATCGTTTTTCGTGGCAGCTGATGTCGGGAAAACGCATGGACGTGGCAGGATTGGTGCGCTTGGAGAGCCGTATTCGGGTGATCCAAGGCGTGAGGAGTATGGTGTTCATCATGTTTTGTGCGTCGGCTGGATTTCTCGTGGTGGCGACGGCGTTTCCACAAAAAAGAGAGATGGAACGCCTGGAAGCCAAGCTTGAAGCGACCCGCGAAAACGAACGCCGGGTGGTGACCGAACAGGAACATCGCCATATCGAGCTGCGGGCCTTGCGCGAGGATCCGGCCTATTTGGAAATCCAGGCGCGTGACCGCCTTGATTACTGCCAGGATGGCGAGCGGGTGCTGAGATTCCGCCGCGACCGGTGATTCGAGAAAGAAAAATTGAACCGCCGATGGACGCGGATGAACACAGATAATCAAAGAGTTGTGTTGCTTGGGGCCGTCACTCATAATGTTAACGCCTAATTTTGCATAAACCTCTTAACATTAACGTCCATCTGCGTTCATTTGACTCGGATTTTAATTTTTAGCTCGTCCATCTCCGCTGCGCTCCGATTGCGGTTCATTTTCTTCCTCTTTAGATCCTCATACAGTCCTGATTCCTTGGAAAAATGCCGGGGATCCCGCTTGATTTATTAAGAAATCCGAAATAGTTTCAGCTTCTCACAAGGGTATGGCGAAGCAACGCGGCAGGACACCGGCGAAGCGTCCGTTGGTCAACCAACGGCGGACGCGCATTTCATTCGCCGAGGTGCTGAGCCAGGCAAACCAGCGGGCACACGAGCAGGCGAACCGGCGGAGCGACAGGCGGGGCATGAAATCCGTTAGAGCGGCGATCGCCGCGACGGAGATGGATGAGGACGAGTTTCCGATCGAATGGAGTCTCCGAGTGAAGAGAATCCTGTTCGCAATACTGTTGTTACCGTTTTGCTGGGTGACGCTGTGGACCTTCCTCTCGCGTTTCGAGGACTCACTGGGGCGTGGTTTCTGGCATACGCGGGAATTCTGGTATTTCGGGGTCGGTGTGCTGTGGATGACGGGATGGTTTACCTTCCGTTTGTGCCACTCGTTCCTGTTATATGTCTATGTGCTAGGGCATGAGCTGACCCATGCGGTTTTCGTATGGTGTTTCTTCGGCAAGGTGACGGGTTTCAGCGCCAGTGCGGAGGGTGGCTACATCACGACGACCAAGACCAACATGCTCATCGCGTTGTCGCCGTATTTCGTTCCGTTCTGGGCGCTGGTTTTCTCACTGGTGTATGCGGCGGCGAAACATTTCATGGACCTCGCACCGGGGTGGAATCTGTTTTACATCGCGATGCTAGGGGTGACCTGGACGTTCCACATGGTTTGGACGGTGTGGATGCTTCCGCGCGATCAACCGGACCTCCGGGAGCATGGCACGTTTTTCTCACTGGTGGTGATTCTACTGGTCAATCTGCTATTGCTGGCCGCCTTGCTCTGCGTGGCAGCGGAGTCACCGTGGCAGGATGCCCGGCAATTCATGATGGAGTGGCAGAGATTGGCCACCACCTGGCTGGGAGCCGTCTGGCGGTGGCTCGTGAAGGCCTGTTATGATTTCCGTGCGGCGGGAGCGTTCTGAAATCCGCGTTTTTCCTAGTTGCCATCGGCTTGTGGAGGAGGATGCTTTGGCCATGATTTATCTGGATGCCAACGCGACGACTCCGCTGCTGCCGGAGGTGCTGGATCAAATGCTGCCGTGGCTGCGCGATGGATACGCCAACCCGTCCGGTTCGCATCGCATGGCAAAACAAGCGCGTGCCGCGATTGACCGGGCGAGGGAGGAAGTGGCGGCATTGATCGGAGCGAGTCCCGAGGAGATTGTTTTCACCGGAGGCGGCACGGAAAGTGTGAATACCGCCCTGTGCTCGCTGGACCACCTAACGGGATCTGGAACCGCAGTGATATCGGCCATCGAACACAGCGCGGTCCTGCGGAGCGTGGAGCATCAGAAGCGACCGACGCGAAGGGTGGCGGTGGATGAAGGCGGATGCCTCGTCCTCACGGACTTTGAGGCAGCTTTGGAAGGTGCGGCTTATGTCTCACTCATGGCTGCGAACAACGAAACCGGAGTTATCCAACCACTGATCGAGGCCGCAGCGGTGGCACGCAGGCGGGGGTTGCCCGTTCACACGGATGCGGTGCAGGCGGCTGGAAAAACCCCGCTGGATGTGCGCCAGCTCGGAGTGGACCTGCTATCCCTATCCGCCCACAAGTTCCACGGGCCAAAGGGCGTTGGGTTACTCTATGTGAGGGGCGGATTGGATTTCAAACCCATGCTGCTGGGAGGCGGACAGGAGGCGGGACGCCGCAGCGGAACGGAAAACACCGCCGGCATTGTAGGCATGGGTGCCGCAGCGGCCTGTGCGCTGCGTTATCTCAGCCAACATGGCGAAGCCGCATTGGCCCTAATGCGCGATGCGTTCGAGACAAAGGTTCTGGCCGGCCTATCAGGAGTTACCATGAATGGGGACACGATGGGAAGATTGGGCAATACCAGCCATCTTTCGTTCGATGGATGCGAGGCGGCGGGTTTGCTGATATTGTTAGACGAAGCAGGTGTCGCCTGCTCCGCAGGGTCGGCCTGCATGACCGGAAAACAAAAGCCATCCCATGTCCAGCTTGCGATGAACATCCCTGAAGCACGGGCAAAAAGCAGCCTGCGTTTCAGTTTTTCTAGATGCAACACTCCTGACGAGGCGATGCAAGCGGCGGACATTCTGATAGAATCCGTGAAAAAACTCCGGCGCGTGCAGGGTAGCGGAGTCGGACCGGTGGTGGTGTATTCCCCCTGATCGATGAGGGAAACCTACTGATTCCGTACTGACGGATTCTTATGATTGAGCATGAAAAGCGATAGTGCCTGCCGGGCGGACACCGGACGGTCATGAGGATAACGGTTGATCATCCACATGACCCAGTCGCAAACCCAGCGAGGAATATCCGAACGCAGTTCCTGGAGAGGTTTGACCACATGATCGAGGTGTGAATTCATGATTCCATCGCCGGTTTCTCCATCAAATGGATAGATGCCAGTCAACGCGTAATAATAAACGCAGCCCATCGAATAGATATCCGATCTGCAATCCAATGGAAGCCGTTCGAATTGTTCCGGTGCCATGAAATATAACGAGCCAAACACAGCCTCCAAGGTTTCCAATTTCTCTTTTGATTGAGTCCGCACCAAAGTGGTCAGACACAAATTCATGATTTTCACCTGGAATTTCCCGGATGGCAGCCAGGTAAACATGAAATTGGACGGCTTGATGTCGTTATGAATCAAATTCCGTTCGTGGGCGGCGATAAGCCCCTCCTGCGTTTGCAGGACCACCTCTATAAAATCCGACCATGTGAGAGGACTCTTCTCAATCAATTCTTCAAGCGTCTTGCCGTTGACAAATTCCATGACGAGATAGGGGCCGTCCTCATCCGAGCCGACATCGTAAATTGTCACGATGTTCGGGTGTTTCACCGAGGTCAGCGTACCGGACTCCTTGAGCAAGCGCCGGATGGATTCATCTTCTATTTCCTGATTCGCTCCAGTCTTGATGATCCGCTTGATCGCCACATCACGGTTCATCCGCAAGTCATATCCCTGGTAAAGAACGCTCATGGCACCTTGGCCGATTTTGCCCCGGATTTCGTATCGTTCTTCCATGAATTCAAAGTAGCTGAGACTACGGAAACCCTGCTCTGTGCACCATCATGAAAATCCGCGAAGAGAAATAGATTTCCATTCGATTAGGAAATTTATTTCTTACTGGGACCGAGGGTTTTTCCGAGCGAAATCAACCGCGTCAAGACACGCTGGACGTCGGGTTTGAAGTTACTATCCTTGGCATCCGTGAGCTGCTTGACCAAATCATCGCGCTTCTGGCTTCTCGTCAGGACATCGGCGATATTGGCCTCCGCCGCATCCCGTATGAGATTGTTGGCAGTCGATGAAACGAGTTGCAGAAGTTTCCCGAAATGATCGTCACCCATCATCTGGCGCACCGATTGCAAAGCAGCCACAACCAACACGGTATCGCTGTCAGAAAATGCAAGGTCCAACATTGCGGGCATGATGACCGGTTTGTTGCGGGCTCGGAGAACCCGGCCGATAAGAACCTCCCGGGTCTTCACGGAAACCTGTGGTTTCTTGGTGACAAAGTCGATGATGCGCGAGTCCACATCGGTAGCGTCCGTGGGTTTGGCGATGGAGAGGGCGGCGCAGGTCCTTTGCACGTTCGTATCGGATTCGTCACGAATGAGCGCCCGGAACGTGAGTTGAAGAGATTTCGCATCCACAGTCGCCTGGGTGGCTCCGGCCACTTCAGCCTGGCTGAGGAAATCCTCCACGCTGCGGGCGTCGCGTCTGGTCCCGGTGACTTTCAATAATACGACCCCGAGAATGAGCAGCAGCACACCCGTCACTACGGTGAGGGCGATCTTGGCATTCTTTTGGAGCTTGAACGGAGGTTTCGGTGCCACTTCGGGACGGGGCAGTCTCTGGGTTTGGGCCCCATGAGCTTGGCCCGCATCCTGATGCGTGGGCTCCAGAAGATGAACGGCCTCCTCAACCGCAGCATGAACGCTGGGCTTGAATCCCTCAGGCGGCGCTAAGGGCTGTGGCGCGGTTTGCGTGGAAATGCCAGATTCGTTAGCCGCTGTGGAAACCATGGAGGTTTGCACCATTTTTGCATGTGTAAGCGCCTCGGTGGCGGTCATCGGCACAGTGTTACGGCGCGGACGCGGCGGACCCACCGGTGCCACCGGAGTTTTCGGCACGCCGAGACTCATCGCAGCATTGGGAATTCGATCATTCTGAAGGAGAAGCGACAATCCTTCACGCGCCGATTCCGGGCGATCCTCGGGATTGCGGTTCATGTGCCACATGATCCAGTCACAAGCCCATAGCGGAATACCGGCACGCACTTCCTGAATCGGTGTCACCTTGTGATTCAGATGGGCAGCCATCACCTCGTTGCCGTTCTTTCCATCAAAGGGATAGCGCCCTGTTAGTATCTGATAATAGACGCAACCCATCGAATACATGTCGGAGCGCATATCCAACGGGCTCCGCAGGAACTGCTCCGGCGGCATGAAAAAGATCGATCCAAAAACCGTATCGACAGATTCCAAATCCTGTTTGGTTTGCGACATGGCGATCGTCGCGAGTCCGAAATCGACGATTTTAACCTGGAATTTCCCCGAAGGCAGCCAAGTCAGCATCAGGTTGGATGGCTTGAGGTCGCCGTGGATGATATTAAGTTCCTGCGCAGCAATAAGCGCCTCCTGCGTTTGCAAAGCCAATTCCTTGAAATCCGGCCATGTGAGGGGTGCGCGCTCGATCAGTTCGTCAAGTGTCTTGCCGTTGATCAATTCCATGACCACATAAGGCCCGTCTTCATCCGCGCCCACATCATAGATCGTGACGATATTAGGATGCTGCAATGAAGCAAGGGCTCCGGCTTCCTTGACGAGTTGGTTGGTGGACTCCTCCGCTAATGCGGGGTCATCCGTGCCGGTGGAGATACGTTTGATCGCCACTTCCCGGCTCATGCGGGCATCAAACGCCCGGAAGACGGCACCTAGCCCCCCTTGTCCGATTTTTCCCAGGATTTCATAACGGTCTTCCATGACTTTTACTTCTCGCATTGAGCAACAAACCCTGACCTCACGCAATCATCAAATTCTCCCTAAAGGAAGAATCATCAGGAAGCCGCGCGCTCGAGGCGGTCTCTTCGATAGAGGGTCGGGGAAAGTCCGACAATCCGGGCGAAACTGCGATTGAATTGAGAAAGCGACTGATAGCCGATAAGGAATGCGATTTCCGAGATGCGGGCTTCGGGTTTCAACAACTCGCGTTTTGCCCAGTCGATCCGGCAGCGGTTCACATAATCTGTGAGAGTTAGGCCCGCGTAATCTTTGAAAAGGCGGCAGAAATGGGACTCGCTGAGACCGGCCTCCCGTGCGACATGACCCAGCGGCAGAGGTTGATCCAAGTTCGCATGGATATATTTGCGTGCCCTGGCGATGGCGGATGGCTCGCTGCCCTCATCGATGATAGCGACAGATTCGGCGTGTTCGCTCAATTGTTCTGCGAAGCTTTGCAGCAGTGTCACCATGCTCTGATAGCGCAGTGGTTCGACCGCCCGGGTTTGGAAATAAGCTTTTCTCAAGTGAGTCCGCGACCCCTTGTCCAAAGTCTTGCGTCCGACGGCACCGAGGAGTTTTTCAAACTGCTCTTCGGTCGGCAACACGCTGAAAACCTGGCCGGTCTTGAGATAACCGATCACGGAAGCCCCCATTTTGACCGGCACGGCGGTCGCGCACAAACCGGCAAAACAATGACAGGTGCTAGGGCCGGATACTTCAGCTTGTCTCATCAGGCGGCGATTGGTCTCCACGCAGGCACCACATGCGCTGTCACAGAGGTTGATGGCTTCACAAAATGGACTCCGGTTGATTTTTTGGTCGTCTAGGCACCAACCGTCGGGATCCGCAGAAACGATGCGCAGAGGCAGCCCCGTCGCGGTGCGGAATGCTTCCTGATACATTTTATAGCGGTCCGAATTTGCGATTCGCTGGAGAAGGGATGTCCCGAACTCCTGATGAGGTAGAATGGCGGCTTGGATCATTGGTTGTGAGGAAGTCGGAGGGAGAGTAGGAATGTTTCCGGAGAATTTCAACTATTGTTCTTAGAATTTCTTCGGGAAACCGATACAACGATAAGAATTGAGACGATTGAACTCATTGGCATGAGGATAGCGGCCAGCAAAGGACTCATTTTTCCGGCCATAGAAAACGCCACGGTGGTCAGGTTGTAAACCAAGGCAAAACCGAATGCCGAGCGCACCGCAAGCATCCGGGCCCTAGAGGCTGCAAGTAAATTAGGGAGAAACCCCAGACCGGAACCCAGGGTGTAGAAGTCAGCCTTGGATTCCAGCAAGCTGCGGTCTACCACCGGAGTGCCGGTCACCAATGCCGCGTCAAAAGCCAGAGAATCATTGGCACCATCGCCCAAATAGAGGATTTCGTGGCATCCGAGGGATTTTACCCGCGCGGCCTTTTCTTCCGGAGAAAGTCCACCGATCGACTGTTCCTTGGTGAGCCCCAGAGTGTTGGCCATGCGTTCCACCTTGTCCGGGTGATCACCAGACAGGATGTGGAGTGAGAGCCCGGATTTTGCCAACCCCTGGAGCACCTCTACCGCCCCCGGCCTTAGAGATTCGCTGAATTGGAAGGACGCACGAAGTTCGCCCGCCTTACGCAATTCGCTGCCAGCTCCATCGGCTACGACATTTTCCACCCCGTCACCGGACCATCCTGATTTGCCAAGCGACCAACTGCCGTCATCCGATTCCAGCGTGACACCGATGCCCGGGAATTCACAGGTTTCTCCATAGCCATGCTCCGCCAAGAGTTTTTGACCACGATTTCCGAGCGCTTCCAGCAAAGATCGCGCTACTGGATGCAAGGACCCACGGGTCATCCGCGCCAGTGCCAGGGCTGCTTGATCATCGAGTGAGGAAACCGCATCCGGGTTTCCCAAAACCGGACGTTCGAGCGTCAATGTGCCGGTTTTATCGAAAACCACACGCCGCACCCGCTGCAAACGCGGCCAAAGACTGGCATGACGCACGAAAACCCCCAACCGCTCCATCGCGGAGGCCGCAATGTCATCCGCGAACGGAATCGCCACACCCAATGCACAAGGACAAGAAACCACAAAAACCGAAATCATCGCTTGGGCCCCAGTCAAACCGTCACCCCGCCACACCCAAAACAACAACGCCGACACCCCCATCACGAGCACGATGCTTAAATAAACCCGCAACAGTTTATCCAACCCCGGTGACCCGCGATCCCCCACTGAAGCTGCCGTCAATTTTGCCAACAAGGAATCCTCCCACTTTTCCTCCGCCAGCATATCCACCGGTTGGCGGCTCAGCAGGATCGCCCCTGCCGGCAACCTTGATCCTGCGGAAAACCTCACGGGATCCGCCTCGCCATGGATCCATTCCAAGGAAAAATCCGCCTCTTTTCCCGACAAAATCCCGCTGACCGGCAGCGCCTGCCCCGGGGCGAGTTGGAAACCTGTGCCCGGCACGATCTCCTCGCGTCCCACGGTTTCCCCGCTGCCATCCGACTTCGGAACGGCTTCCGGAACCGGCTGTCGACGGATCAAACGCCGACGGTTGCGATCAACCGCCGCCGTCTGTAAATACCGCCCACTCAACATCAAAAAGACGAAAATCGACACAAAATCGAAATACATCAAACCCGCCCGACCCAGCACCCATCCGCAGATCGATCCGATATAGGCCGAGATCAAGCCCAACGCGATGGGCAAGTCGATGTGCAGGGATCCAGCTCGAACGGCCCGCCATGCACGCTCGATGAAATATCCACTGCCCACCAGCATCGAGAGAGTGGCGGAAATAAACGCGATCAACTTAAACAGTCCGGCGAATGAATCATCCGGAGACATCCCCAGATACATCGGCAGGGAAAACGCCATGGTATTAAGCGCAAACGCCGCGCACAACCCGAGCCGGGCAGCGAGGCGTCGCCGTTCGTGATCCCCTCCCCCGACACCTGCGGGAGCGGCGACATATCCAAATTGACAGAGCTCCCGCAGAAATGGCTCCAAATCACATTTGCCAGGCACCCATTCGAGATGCAGCCGCCCGCTCGATGGATTGGCTGCCGCACGTATGCTGCCCGGATGACGCGCAAACAACTTTTCCACAAGCCACACACAGCCGACACACGAAATCCCCTCAAGCCCCAGATCCATGCGGGCCTCCTGCTCCAAGGCGGCCGCCTTACCCTCGGCCTCGGCCATTTTCGGCCCCAACCACGAAAAATCGTGTTCTTCGAATGGCCGACTGCGCACCGGAGCCACCGCCAACCCTTGTTTCAAATCGTAAAACTGCTCAAATCCCTGCTCGGAAATCAAATCCGCCACATACTCACACCCACGGCAGCAAAACCGGTCCTCCACGGATTTCTCCGCAAATTCGGTCCCGCAATGCTCGCAACTCGCCATGCGCGGGACAATGGATGCCAAAGCCAAATACGGAAAGCAAAAAGCAAAATACGCGGCAATCGATGAAATGAACCGGTATCCAGAAGGAAAAATCGAAGGCTAGGGATTGACCTCTGCCGCGCCTGAAGATCTAACAAAATTGGTTTTCTGTTTAAATTCATGAAAGAGTGCGTCGCCCGTTCCTGTAAGCTAAGGCTCTGTATTCATACCTCTTCACAGTATTCACTGATATTTCAAACAGACTGAATCCATGCACACTACCAACCGTCGTCATTTCCTCAAACAAACCGGTCTCGTAACCGGTGGTCTCGCCCTCGGTGCCCCTGCCATTGTGCGCGGGCAAAACCTCAACAGCCGCATCAACGTCGCCTGCATCGGCGTCGGAGGCAAAGGTGACAGCGATGTCAAAGAAACCGCTGCCGCAGGCGGAAACATCGTCGCCCTCTGCGATGTCGACGCTCGCCCGCTCAACAAGAAGGCCGAGAGCCACCCCGATGCGAAAAAATTCGTCGATTTCCGCAAAATGCTCACGGAAATGGGCGACCAGATTGATGCCGTCGTTATCTCCACACCCGACCACCTTCACGGTATGGCTGCCTCGATGGCGATGAACCTGGGCAAGCACGTTTACTGTCAAAAACCGCTCACCCAAACCGTGCACGAAGCACGCGAACTCGTCCGCATCGCCAAGGAAAAGAAACTCGCCACCCAAATGGGCAACCATGGCAGCGCGGGCGACGGCCTCCGCCGCGCAGTCGAAGTCATCCAATCCGGCGTGATCGGCAAGCCACTGGAACTCCACGTCTGGAGCAACCGTCCGGTCTGGCCACAAGGACTCGACCGCCCGAAAGGCGAAAACCCGGTTCCAGCGGAACTCGATTGGAATCTCTGGCTTGGCCCGGCGCAGGTGCGGCCCTATCTCGATAAAGTCTATCATCCCTTCAATTGGCGCGGCTGGATGGACTTCGGCACCGGTGCCCTCGGCGACATGGCCTGCCACACGGTGAACATGCCGTTCCGTGCGCTCAAACTCGGCTACCCCTCCGTGGTCGAGTGCGAAATGGCTTCACGCATTTTCCCGGAAACCTATCCGCTCACCTCACGCATCCGCTTCGAGTTCCCCGAGCGCGAAGGCCTGCCACCGCTCAAGTTCTGGTGGTATGACGGCACGCCCGCCCCAGTCAACGCCCCGATGCGTCCCTATCCGGACATCGTCAAGGATGTCGTCAACCTGCGCGGTAAACTCCCGCCCAGCGGTTGCCTCATCGTCGGCGAAAAAGGTAAACTCTTCGCACCCGACGACTACGGCGCGATGTTCTTCCTCCAGCTCGAAGGCGAACCGGGATTCGTCCAAGGCAGCAAGCACCCAGCCGTCACTCCCATCCCGCAATCCATCCCGCGCTCACCCGGCCACTACAAGGAATGGATCGAGATGATCAAGGGTGGACCCGCCGCCTACTCGAACTTCGAAATCGCCGGTTACCTAACCGAAATCATCCTCCTCGGCTGCATCGCACTGCGCGTTGGCGAAGGCGTGAAGATGGAATGGGACGGCCCTAACATGCGTTCACCGAACTGCCCGGAAGCCGAACGTTTCGTCAAGCGCAACGCCCGCACCGGTTGGTAACTGATTCGCATCTTTCAAATCACACAAATCATGAAAACCATATCCAGCATCACGCTCCTCGCCCTAACCTTGGTCACCGGTCTCAACGCCGATCCCATTCCGGAAAACCTCCGCCAAAACGGTTGGTTCATCGGTGCCCAAGCCTACACGTTCAAGGAATTCAGTGCCTTTGAAGCCATCGCCAAGACCAAGGAAGCCGGCGGCAACGTGATCGAGTTCTTCCCGGGTCAAATCCTCAAGCCCGGCTCCAAGGATAAAGTGCATCACACGATGTCGGAAGCCGCGATGAACGAACTCAAGGCCGAGTGCACCCGCTTGGGAGTGCATGCGGTCAACTACGGCGTGGTCGCAGCTGCGAATCCCGAGGACGTGCGCGCCATCATGAGTTTCGCGAAAAAAATGGGACTCTATTCGGTTTGCTCTGAATCCACCGAGCAAATTGCCGCATGGGAAGCCAATGCCAAGGAGTTTGACATCAAAGTCGCCTTCCACGAACACGGTGGATCGATGTCCAAACCGGGATACAAGGTCTGGAACCCACTCTATATTCTCGGCGTGGTGGAAAGCCGCGACACCCGTGTGGGTGCCTGCGCCGACCTCGGCCACTGGTGCACCTCCAATCTCAAACCCATCGAATGCCTGCGTATCCTCAAGGGCCGCATCATCAGCGTGCACCTCAAGGACAAAGAAAAATTCGGTCCTTCTGCCGTCGTTGTCGCCGGCAAGGGCGTGGTCGATGTCGCCGCATGTCTTGAAGAATTGAAAAACCAGAAATTCGACGGCCACCTTTCCATCGAACACGAAAACGATTGGATGGACAGCGTCCCGCAAGTCCGCGCCAACGTCGATTTCGTCAAGGCAAACCCCAAATAAACTCCTGAAAGTCCATGGCAGGGATCTGGCGATCCCTGCCATTTTCATGTACAAACTCGTCCTCCAGGCGGTCCAGCTTAATAAGCCGCGACTGAATGACGATTTGAAATCCCCTGGCCCATGCCAAACCGTTCTGGGCCAAACGATCTGTTGATTTCAAGATGAACCGCTTGTGTCATTTCATTTGCTTTTGCTGTCTATAGGCAATCCATTTGTGAAACTTCAGGACCCGACAGAACCATACTTAATCCTTGCGATAATAGCAAAATCCGCGTTGAATTACATCCGAAATCTAATTTGATAAGACATGAAACCCCCGTTAGTCCGCCTATCAATCATAGCTGCACTTGTCTTTACCGCTTGCGTCCCCACGGCGTTACCGCCGGAACAAGCGATTCATCGTACCGCCGCAGAGCATTTAAAAGCCGCAGCGGTAAAATCACTAACTACCGAACAGCGCGCAGTCCTTTATCTGGATGCTGCGAAACATGCAGTCGGCGTTTTGGGCACGCCCGGAATCAGTGAAGATGCCAAAAAGATCTATAACCATGCGGTGACCGAACTCACCGTATTGCTGCGCTCTGCGGATCAGGGCCGCCTGTGGAACCAGACGCTAACATTCACCTCCGGTGCGACCACCTACCGGCTGCGCTTTGCCAAGCCGACCCGCGACGGAGTTTGGGATCCCGGCTATTTCACCGGAATGATGGCGGCAAACAAAGTCGCGGATGGCGATCTCGATCAAAGAAACCTCCGACCCGGAATCGGCGGCACTCTGGTTGGAAATCACAGACCCACACCCCTGCCACCGCATGTAAGGCCCTGTGGAATCAACGCAGCGGTCACCGCCACGCTGGAGTTCAAAGGAAGCGACGTATTGCTCACGCTGTTGGATCCCAGCATGAAAAATTCCGCACGGATCACCGGAGCGGATCGCCCGTTGGCGGCCGATTTTTCCGCCCCGCTGGCAGCATACCCACAGGGGTCGGAACTATGGAATGGTATCATGGGAACCTTGCGGGTGGAGCAATACATGAAAAACACCGGACTTTTCATGGTCCGCCCGTATGACCCGAACCGCATCCCTATTATCTTCGTTCACGGCTTGGCTTCAACTCCGCGGATGTGGCGGCGAGTGATTAACAAACTTGAAACAGACCCTGAATTCCGCAGTCGCTACCAATGCTGGCTCTTTTCCTATCCGACCGGCAATCCCCCCGCCTATTCGGCATACCGGCTTCGCCAGGAACTCGCGAGCATCGAGCGATCCTACCCGCATTCCCGTCCTTATGTGCTCATCGGCCACAGCATGGGCGGGTTGCTGTCACGGATGCAGGTCACCACCGTGACCCGGAATTGCTGGAATATGATGGGCAAGGAAAAGGCGGACCGCTTCTTCGCAAAAGTAAAACCCGGTGATCTCATTGATCAATGCACCCGTTTCCACGCCAATCCCCACGTGGGCCGCGTGATTTACATCTGCACTCCCCACCGCGGCAGCAAAATGGCCATCGGCAGCATCGGCGAACTCGCGGCCAAGCTCATCTCACTGCCAATGGATCTCACCAACACTCTCACTCAATCGATGGGGGATTCCATCGATATCATTACCGGAGATTCCAAGCGCATGCCCACCAGCGTCACCGGACTTTCCCCAGGCAATCCCACCCTCATGGTGCTCGATCACATTCCCATGAGCGCACCGCATCACTCGATTATCGGTGACCGAGGTAAGGGCAACAGCCCTAACAGCTCCGACGGTGTGGTTGAATATTCGAGTTCCCATGTGGGTAGCGCCAAGTCTGAGCACATCGTGCCTGGCCCACACAGTGCCTGCGAACTCCCTGAAACACTCACTGAAATCCGTCGCATCCTCCATCTACATCTACATCAAAATCCTTAGATTAACCTCTACAACCGGAATTGAACTCCAAAGACCGAGATGAGAAAGAAAATCCCATGACCCACATCCGCACACAAACACTTGTCACCGCAGCTCTCGCCATGCTTGGCCTGGCTCTAACGTCCTGCTCCACGACAACAAACAAGGTTACCGCTCCAGCCACCGCGCAAAGCGTGGACCTGAAGCGTTACACCGGTCGCTGGTATGAGATCGCGCGCCTGCCGATGCCGTTTCAAAAATCCGACGAGGCCGCAATGGCCGAGTATGGGAGCAATCCGGACGGCACGATCTCCGTGCACAACATCGCAATCCGCCCCGATGGCACCCAGCGTGACATTCGCGGCTACGCGAAGGTGATGAATCCACCGGAAAACACAAAAATCGCCGTGCGGTTCAACACCTGGTTCGGGCCGCTAATTCCCTTACCGAAACAAGGCAACTACTGGATCCTCCATGTCGATGGCCACTATCAGGTAGCCATCGTCGGCACCCCGGACCGGAAATATCTTTGGCTGCTGGCACGCACCTCCAGAATCCCGCAACAACAGTACAAGGCGCTAGTTGCCAAAGCCGAAGCACTCGGTTTCGACATGTCGCGACTGATCAAAGATCCACACCATTGAGGAAGCATGACTCAAGCTGGATAATTCAATGAACATCAATATCCAAATATAATACCATGAAACACACATTGATCAAACTTGCCACCACCACACTCATCGCCACCGGCGCACTCACTCTCAGCCACTGCGCCAACGGCCCGACCGCGAATATCAACGCCGCCAGCGTCAATCCCAAACAACTCGCTGCTGACTCGCGCAAGGCTTTGAACAGCCTCTGCCAGCAGAACCTCGCCGCGCGCAAACTCAGGGCCAGTGCCAAGGGCATCATGGTCTTCCCGCAAATCACCAAGGGCGGCTTTGTTGTCGGCGGCATGGGCGGCAACGGTGCGCTCATCCGCAACGACGGCACCATCCGCGATTTCTATCAAACCGCGGGTGCTTCTTACGGGCTCCAGGCAGGCATCCAGCAATACGGCTACGCGCTTTTCCTGATGGATGACTCAGCCTTCCGCAACCTCAACAGCAGCAGCGGATGGGAAGTCGGCAGCAGCCCCAGCCTCGTCATTGTCGATCAAGGCATAGCAACCTCCCTCTCCACCACCACCTTGAACAAAAGCACCTATGCCTTTTTCTTCAATCAACGCGGCCTGATGGGAGGACTCGGGCTGCAAGGCGCCAAAATCACCCGCATCAAGCCGTGATTCAGTTTGCAATCTGACATCATGGAATCATGAACGACCGGAATGCCAAAGTGATCGGAATCAAGGGCTTCATTCCGGCGCTCGGCTGGCTGCGGTTCTATCAGCGCGACTGGTTCAAGGCGGATCTCATCGCCGGCATCACCCTGGCCGCCTATCTGATACCCGCCGGCATCGGTGATGCATCGCTCGCCGGGCTTCCTCCTTCCGCCGGTCTCTATGCCTGCCTGTTTTCCGGGTTGGTATTCTGGATTTTCACCAGCTCACGCCAGACGAGTGTTACCGTCACCTCCGCCATCTCGTTGCTGGTCGGAGTCTCGCTGGCCCCCATCTCCGGCGGAGACCCGGCACGCCATGCCGCTCTTGCCGCAGCCACTGCGGTGATCGTCGCCGCACTCGCGTTGGTTGCGCGCATGTTTCGCGCGGGCGTGATCGTCAACTTCATCTCAGAGTCAGTTCTGTTAGGATTCAAGTGTGGTGTGGCCATGCACCTCACGGTTTCACAACTCCCGAAACTTTGCGGATTTCACAGCTCTCACGGCGATTTCTGGGAGAGAGGCGGCTATTTCCTCCGCCATGCGCATGAAACAAATCCCGCATCGCTCGTCATCGGCAGCACGGCGTTGGCGCTTCTGCTACTCGGTAAGCGGTTTTTTCCACGCATCCCCGCCGCACTGGTCGTGGTCACCGCCGCGCTATTGGCCGGGGCATTCACCGGACTGGGATCTCTCGGGGTGAGCATGCTCGGAACCGTCCCCCAAGGGCTGCCGCAACTCGGAATCCACGGCCTACAATGGAGCGATGTGAACCTGCTGCTGCCACTGGCCATGGCCTGCTTTTTGTTAGGCGCGGTGGAAACCGCAGCCATCGGCCGCATGTTCGCCAACAAGCACGGATACCGGCTGGACAGCGATCAGGAATTCCTCGCGCTTGCCGGTGCCAACCTCGCCTCCGGTCTCGGTCAGGGATTCCCCACCAGCGGCGGCATGTCCCAATCGCTGGTCAACGAATCCAGCGGCGCGCGGACTCCCCTCTCCGGATTCATCGCCTCACTGCTCATGCTTCTGGTTGCCATTTTTCTATCAAGCTTGTTGCGTTTCCTGCCTCAGCCCGTTCTCGCCGCCATTGTGCTGGCCGCCGTCACCGGACTTTTCAATTTCTCCGCGTTGAAGCGCACCTGGGCGTTCAGCCGCGGCGAGTTCGCGGTGGCCGCTACTGCGCTGATGGGCGTGCTCGGTTCCGGTCTGCTGATGGGTGTGCTCATCGGGGCCATCCTGTCGCTGCTCCTGCTGCTGCGCCGGGCCATGCAACCGCACACCACCGAACTCGGCCGCGTTCCCGATACCGATTATTTCGCGGATCTGATCCGCCACCCCAAAAACCTGCGCATCCCCGGTGCGTTCATCTTCCGTTGCGACGGCGCATTGCTTTATTTCAACGCCGAATATGTGCGTGAACGCTTTTTCGAACTGCTTGATCACTGCGGTCAGGATGTCAAAGTGGTCGTGTTTTACCTCGGCACCGTTCCTCACATTGATATGGCCGGCGTCGAACTCATCACCGAAATCCGTGAATCGCTGCTGGAACGAGGTATCGAGTTCCGCCTGGCAGAAGCCCACAGCGGAGTCCGCACCATCCTCCGCCGCAGCGGATTTGAAAAAATCTACGGCCCGATCGAACCGGACCAGACGGTGCATACCGTGCTCTCGAGGTAAATCAGGATTTACTTCTTTTGGAAGCGACCATAGCGTCACGGCCCCCTGAGTGAGGAGTAACCTCATGCCATGGGTTCGGCATTGAACAGATCATGAAACAGGAACCAGTCACCACGGAAGACCTCAACATCACCAACCTGGGTCCCCGCACGATCATCTCACCTGGCACCACCCGCGATTTCCCTGAAGGCGGCACATTCTGGCACACCGACGGCGACCGCATCCTGCTCGACGACCATCTTGATTCCGTTCAAATCGCGATGCGCAGTGACGAGGACCCGCCCTCGATCGAACTCGCCGGGCCCCGCCGCGAGATCTTTTTCAATCCATCGGAAACCTGCATCGCCATTGTCACCTGTGGAGGACTCTGCCCCGGCATCAACGATGTCATCCGGGCCATCGTCATGCAGGCCTACTATGTCTATGGAGTCCGCGAAATCCTCGGAATCCAATATGGATTCGAAGGGCTGGATCCTGCGTTCGGCCACAAACCCATCGGCCTCACACCCGACGGTGTCATGAACATCGCCACCTTCGGAGGTTCCATCCTCGGATCCTCTCGTGGCAAGCGGGATGTGAAGGTCATGACTAACCGCCTTGAAGCCTTGGGAGTGAATATCCTCTACGTCATCGGCGGAGATGGTTCCCAGCGTGGTGCGCAGGCGATCCACGAGGAACTCCAGCGCCGCGGCAGCCAAATCGCCATCGTCGGAGTCCCGAAAACCATCGACAACGATATCATGTTCATGGACCGGAGTTTTGGCTATCAGACCGCGTTTGCCGCCGCATTCCACGCGGTGCTTTCCGCCCATACCGAGTCCCGCGGCGCGCGCAATGGACTCGGCCTTGTCAAGCTGATGGGCCGGGATTCCGGCTTCATCGCCTGCTCCACCGCCCTTGCCACCGGTGAGGCCAACGTGGTTTTGATTCCTGAAGTCCCCTTCAAACTCGAAGGGGAAAATGGTTTGCTTGCCATCATCGAGCAGCGCATCGCCAGCCGCGGCCATGCCGTCATCGTCACGGCGGAAGGAGCGGGGCAGGATCTGATTCCTTCCGATGAAAATCCTAACATGGATGCATCCGGAAACAAACTTCACTCGGATATCGGCCTCTATCTCAAAGACCGCATCATCCAGCACTTCAAGGAGAAAAAGATCGAGCTCAACCTCAAATACATCGATCCGAGTTATCTCATCCGCAGCGTGCCAGCATCACCTGAAGACAGGATACTCTGCCTCAATCTCGGCCGCCATGCGGTGCACGCCGGCATGGCCGGAAAAACCGGCATGGTCGTCGCCCGCTGGCACCAGAGTTTCGTCCACCTGCCAATGAGCCTCGTCACCCGCGGCCGACGCAAGGTGGATCCCGCTGGAGATCTCTGGCGCTCGGTCCTGGAATCCACCGGCCAGCCCGGAAGAATCGGCGTGTGATCCCAGCGTTTTTAAGGAATCGGAACTTTACTCCTCCCGGAAAAACCGATTCTATGTAGCTAGCTCTTGGTATTCCACCATCTGCGGCAAACCACCCGTACTGCCATGATTAATCCGAAACTTCTCAAGCAATTCATCGTCGAACCCGGCACAGAAGTGGATCTCAAACGATACCCCACCGATTGGATGGAGAGCGACGAAGCCAAGGAACTCGGCAAAGGAGTCATCAAAGAGCGCGCCGCACAGGTACTTGAGGAGAACCGCAAGGAACTCGATGCAACACAGGAATTGCTTTACGCCAGTGACAGCTACTCGGTGCTGCTGATCTTCCAGGCCATGGATGCTGCCGGCAAGGACGGCACCATCCGCCACGTGATGTCGGGCGTAAACCCACAAGGCTGCCAGGTCTTCAGCTTCAAAAAACCCTCGACCGAAGAACTCGACCACAATTTCCTCTGGCGCTACATGAAGTCGCTCCCCGAACGCGGACGCATCGGCATCTTCAATCGTTCCTATTATGAGGACGTGCTCGTCGTCAAAGTCCACCCGGAATGGCTCGGACCGGGACAACCTGCGAAACCCGACAAGAGCTTTTGGGAAAAACGCTATGAGGACATCAACAACTTCGAGAAACACCTGACCCGCAACGGAACGATCGTTCTCAAGTTCTTCCTGCATCTATCAAAAGACGAGCAGAAAAAACGTTTCCTGGAACGCCTGACAAATCCGGCGAAACACTGGAAATTTTCCGAGGCGGATCTCGCAGAACGGGAGCATTGGAAGGAATATCAGAAAGCGTTTGAGGACGCGTTCACCGCCACCAGCACCAAGCGTGCGCCATGGCACATCATCCCCGCCGACCGCAAATACATCGCACGCGCCATGGTCGCCGACATCATCGTCTCGGCCATTCGGGATCTCGGATTGGAATACCCGAAAACCAGTCCGCAAAAAGTGAAGGCGCTCGCCGCAGCGCGCGCAAGGCTTGAGAAAAAACCGACCCCGGCGAAACCTGACGAGCCGCACCTGTAGCGGCGCGTCTATGACTACTTTTCCCCTGCGGGAAAAGTCGCTGATTCCCCCCGTGGGCGGTTCGTTCAAGAAAAGACAAAGAAGAGCTTCGCGCATTTCATTGGCATCGACGGTCACAGACCGCCGCTACAGAGCACCTCACGCCGCTGGCGACAAGTGGGCTGACCACGGCGGGTCAGCCCTACCTTTTCCCCGCGCATCACACCTTGAATAATCCCCCACGTTTGCCACCGAGGATGGCGGCTCCCATGATGGCGACTGATAGAAATACCATCGACCAGACACCCAGCGCGGCGGCAAGTTCGGTGCCATTCCCTAGAGTACTGAGCAAGGTGTAGATCGCCTTGGTGATCGGGTAGTGTTGTGTTTGTTGCGCAAGGATCAGGCTATCGCTTACTTCTAACATCGCGAAGGCGAAGGCCAGGATGCAGCCGGCGGCGAGATTTGCGCCGAGCAATGGAATCGCCACTCGCCGCATCACCCGCGCGGGACTGGCACCGAGCGATTTCGCGGCTTCCTCGAGCATCGGATTGCTCTGTTGGAGTCCGGCCACCGCCGAGCGCACCACATAGGGCAGGCGTCGGATGGCATAAGCAATGACCAGTAGCATGAACGGACTGCCACCGGCACCGACGAGGAAATAGAACGGTTTCCCCTCTTGCGAAAGCGCGAGGTAACCGAAAGCCATCACCAACCCCGGAACCGCAAGCGGCAGCATCACCACCGCATCCAGCACTCCGCGGAATTTCAAATCCGAACGCACCACCACCCAGGCCACCCCGAGCCCGATAACCAGTGCCACAAGCGTTGCACATCCGGCATAGAGCAGGCTGTTCTGAATCGATGGCACAACAAGACCATTGCCAAGTGCCTCGATGTAGTGGCGCATCGTGAATTCGTCCGGCACCACAGTGCCATACCAACGTCCGGCCAGCGAGAGCAGCAGTACGCCGAGATGAGGAATGCTTGCGAGGAAAAACACCCCGAAAAACAACGAGGCGCAAGCCGCGGATTTCCACCCACGGAGGCGTAAGGATGACGCGCGCCCTTTCGGTCGAGGCGCTGTGCCCAGCGGGGAGCGCCCCATGACGAATTTTGATAGAGAGAAAACCAGCGTGGCCACGATCAGCAGCACGGATGTGAGCGCGTAGGGAATCGGGTTTTTGTCGAGACCCTTGAGGCCATCGAATATCTGCACCGATGCCGTGCGTCCGAAGTCGAAAACCAAAGGCACCCCGAGTTCGGTGAAGGCCCAGATGAAGACGATGGAGGCTCCGGCAAACACCCCGGGCATCGCCAGCGGCAGGGTGATGCGGAAAAACCGTTTCCATGGCGGACAGCCGAGGTTTTCTGCGGCTTGTTCCATCGCCGGATCCAGATTGGAAAGCGCCGCCGCAATGTTCATGTATAAAATCGGATAGAGATTGAGCGCGATCATCAACACGATCCCGACGAACCTGCCGTCGGCCAGCCAGTCGAATGGCACCGTCGGATCCATCAAGCCGGCCTTGACGAGAGCCATGTTGAACGCCCCATTCACCCCGAGCATCTGCTTGACCCCTACCGCGCCCACAAATGGCGGCAGGATCATCGGAGCCAACACCAACACGCCGAGCGCTGGCTTGCCTGCGAAGTCATAACGATGGCCGACGAGCGCGAGTGGAAATGCGATGCACAGCGCGACAATCGTGGAGGCCATACCGAGGGCGAACGAGTTCCACAGACCTTCCCGATAGATCGGATTGTTAAAAACCACCGTGAAGTATTGCAGCGTGAAGCCGTCCTTCCCCTCGAACGCCTGCTTCACCACCATCCCCGCCGGATAGATGAAAAACACCGCGAACAAGGCGCAGACAACAAACGTGATAAAAATGGCAGGTCCGCGTTTCATGGAATAAATCTGTAGCGGCGGTCTATGACCGTCGGCCATGCAATGTAGCGGCGGTCTATGACCGTCGCTGGTTGATCTAGATATGAATTAAAGGAACGCATGGTTTGGAATTCGTGCGACGGACATAGACCGCCGCTACAATGTTTTCTCGCAATCTCTTCCGCTTTTCGATAGTTGGCCCGGAACCACTCGCCGATGCGGGCGGCGTGTTCGGCGGTTTTCAGTGGATCGCTGCCGTCGAATCCGGGATCACCTTTACCCCCGGCGGAATAGGGCATGATGGACACATCGGAGAACACAGCCAGCGCGTCCGGCGGCATGCCGGCTTTACGCATCGCGGCCCATGCGGATTTCATCTCCTCATGGGAGTCGATGCACATCGCCTTCACAAGCTGGCGCAAGGTATTGAACGATGCTCCGGTGAGTTCTTTCTGATAGGCAAAGTTACCCGGATCCTCGTAGGGACGGGCACACGGCATGGTGGAGTTTGATAGATTTTCCGGCGTGTAAACATCGCGTCGAATCGGTGCGCGGTGCAGGGCCCGCTCGATCGGCCCGCCCGGACTGCCGGGTTTTCCAAACCAGATCGTTTGTGCGGCCGGACTGAGGCAGAATTCCACAAACTCCTGTGCGATTTCCGGGCTTGGCGCGCCTTTGAGCACGGCGATCGGATCCGCACTCAGGGTGGTGCCGCCTTCAGGTGCGATCCATACCACCCGCGGTTTTCCGGCGGCGCTTTTCAGTTCATGAGCGTATGAATGCCCGTAGAAATCGATGCACATGCCGGCCGCCGCATTGCCCTGCCCTACATCTTGAGGGATCTTGGACGCGCTATCGGTGAAGTAGCGTGCATTCGCCGACAAGCGCTGGATCAATTGCAGACCGGCACTCCACCCCTGCTGGATCGCCTCCTCCCTGTTGCCCGGATTTTCCGCAAGTTTGCGTAGGATCTCACCCTGCACTAACAACTCAAACGCCCTCGCCACGGACCCGCTCTTGGTCGGATCCGCCAAGGCAAGCGCACCTGCATATCCCGGATCGCCCAGATCCCTCCATGTTGCGGGATTCGGCAACTTCAACCGTTCGACATATTGAGGATTGTAGGAAATACCAAACTGCGACAAACAAACACCCACCCAGACATGGTCTTCTGGAAAATACCGCTCGCCAGTGAATGTCTCGGGAACTGCTCCGTTAGATCCGAACCATTCGGGATGTGTCTCGAACACGCGCAGCGGAAGCAGCCGCTTTTTTTTTGCCTGCGCCGAGAAATCCGGTTCTCCTCCGCCGAATAAAAGATCCACGCCGATGCCGTCATGGCCGGTTTCCTCCGCTGCCTTGTATCCGGCATCCAGCACCATGCGGATTTCCGATGTCCCGCCCGGAGTCCTCCAATCGATGTGGATCGTGCGGCTCTTCGTTTTCCTCCAATACGCGGCAAAGGCCTCACCAAATTCCTGGCGGATCGATTCGTTGTGCGGGCTGAGGATGATCAGATGGTCGTCCGCTCTGCGGGCGCTGGTAGTCGCGCTTTCGCGGCGCATCGCAATGGGCAATGCCACGATCAATGCCAACAATCCGAAAATGATAAGTGCCCGTGTTTTCAAACCGAACTCCGAAGTTGCAGGGGTGATTAGTTGGATTTTGGCCACGGATTACACGGATTTCACGGATTTTAGAATGCACCAAAGAGGTTTGGGAATCATTTCCACAACCTCTTCATAATCCGTGTCAATCCGTGTAATCCGTGGTTCAATTTCTGTTTTTGGGTTCAAATGACCTGATTTCAAATAACTTTTAACTTACATCCCCCTTAAGCACCACCACATCCTCATGCCTGGCGTGTAGGGTAAGGGTTTCCTCGCCGGGAGCGTGGATGACGCGGGGATTCATCTCGATGACCTGTTGTCTGCCAGCGGCGGTCTCTATCCAATATTGAATGCGCTGACCGAGATAAGTGCGATCGGCGATCTTTCCCAAAACCGGGTTTTCGCCTGCCTCCTTGTGCAAGAGCCATGCCTCAGGACGGATGGATAGCGTAACCTTTGTACCCGCGCTCGGACTCCAATCCGAATCACTAACACGACCGGAGAGCGAGCCGACTGCGGTTTGGACCGTCGCCTTGCCATTGCGGGCATCGATCACCTCCCCCGAGATGAGGTTGGTTTCACCGATGAAATTCGCCACATAGGCACTGCGCGGATTGCGATAGATTTCCTCCGGCGTGCCGATTTGGCCGATGTTTCCGGCATCGAGAATGGCCATGCGGTCGGCCATGGCCAGCGCCTCCTCCTGATCGTGGGTCACATAGATTCCCGTCAGGTGGTTTTCCTTGACGATCCGGCGGATCTCCCGGCGCATCTCGACCCGGAGCTGTGCATCCAGATTGGACAACGGCTCATCCAACAAAATGCACCTAGGCCTGACCACGAGCGCCCGCGCGAGCGAAACCCGCTGCTGCTGGCCTCCGGACATCTGGTCGATCGAGCGGTTGCCAAATCCCGGAAGCTGGACCATTTCGAGCACTTCTTCCACGCGTCGTTTGATCTCGGGTTTCGGCACCCGCCTTTCCTCCAGCCCGAAGGCGATGTTCTGGCCAACCGTGAGATGCGGCCAAAGCGCGTAACTCTGGAAAACCATCGCCGTCTCCCGCTTGTGAGGGGGCATCCGGGTCACATCGTTCGCCCCGAAAAAGATCGACCCGCTGGTCGGCGTCTCCAGCCCGGCAATGCAGCGTAAGAGGGTGGTTTTTCCGCAACCGGACGCGCCAAGCAGAAAAAAAAGTTCTCCAGCCTCGATCTGGACGGAGATCCCGTCGAGGGCGCGGGTGAGGCCAAAGGATTTGACAACGGATTCTACGCGAATGGTTTCCATGTGGCTTTCAAGGGCACCATCGTCCCGCAACACACCCCGGAAGCAAGCCATAATGCGTCTTTTTTCCTGACGTGAAAAATTTTTCAAGATTCTCTTGCTAAACCCCGGCCGAGACGGTAGCAAAGCCGCCCACCCAACCGGATGCTCGGATGGCGGAATTGGTAGACGCGCTAGACTAAGGATCTAGTAGGGAAACCTGTGGAGGTTCGAGTCCTCTTTCGAGCACTTTCCGTTGGAAATCAATGAGTCCCGAAGCTGAAAAGCCTCGGGATTTTTTGTTAGGAGTTTTCATTGGTCCCAAATTATTCCCAATCCTGCCGTAGATTGGGAAATTGGGTCGCACAACAGCTATACGGCGGATGAAGCCTCGCTCACGGATGGCTCTTTCAGGGGCCTCCCGCAGAAAGCAAGCTCCTAGCAGGAATGTGCTCAACATTGACATTCCGGCTGGATTTTCTTATTTTTTACAAGCATGAAAACAATCCCTGTTTTGTCTTCGCTCGCGATTGCGACGGCCCTCTCCAACTCACTCTACGCGGAGGTCAAACCTAACCCGCTTTTTGCCGATGGAGCGGTCCTGCAACGTGGTCAACCGGTTCCGGTATGGGGCACTGCGCGGGATGGCGAAAAAGTGACCGTCGAAATCGATAAACAAAAGGTCAGCACCACCGCCGCCGATGGCAAGTGGAGCTTGACCCTGAAACCGCTCAAGGAAGGCGGTCCCCTGACCATGAATATCACCGGCGACAATTCCGTGACCCTCACCAACCTGCTCGTCGGCGAGGTCTGGGTCTGCTCGGGCCAGTCAAATATGCAGTTCGCATTAGCCAAGGCTCACAATGCCAAGGAAGAAGGCCCGAAGGCGAATTACCCGAAAATCCGGATGTTCAAAGTTAAGAATTCCAGTGCGACCAAACCACTTGCCGAAACCCTCGGACGCTGGGTCGAGTGCTCACCACAAATAGTGAACCGCTTCTCTGCCGTCGGATATTTCTTTGCCCGCGATATTCACCAGAAACTCGGCGTGCCCGTCGGCATAATCCAAACCACTTGGGGTGGCACTCCCGCCCAGGCCTGGACAAGTCTTGAAGGATTTGGCACCGACCCGGAACTGAAAGAGTATGTCGATTCCGCAACCAAGCGGCTTGCCTCTTACGATGCTGATATCACCACCTACGCGTCCAATCTGGAGGAGTTCAATTCCAAGACAAAGGAATGGAATGAAACCGTCGGCAAGACCTATGCGGAAACCATGAAATCCTGGGAAGAGGCCACCGCGCAAGCGAAGAAAGACGGCCAGCCACTGCCAGAAAAACCCGCGCCATCCAGCCCACAGCCGAAAGCCCCGCCAAATCCGAATGGTGGCCCGAGCGATCCGACATGTCTCTACAATGGCATGGTGGCACCGATTATCCCCTACGGCATCAAAGGAGTCATTTGGTATCAGGGCGAGTCGAACGAGAATAAGCCAAAGCAATATCGCACGCTGTTCCCGGCCGTGATCGCCGACTGGCGGACGCGCTGGAAACAGGGTGATTTCCCATTCCTCTTTGTCCAAATCGCACCCCACTGCAGTCAACCGCCGGAAATCCGAGAAGCTCAATTCCTCACGCTCGCAAAGGTAAAAAACACCGCCATGGCCGTAACCACCGACGTGGGTGACGCCATGGACATCCATCCGAATCACAAAGAACCCGTTGGTCAACGGCTTGCCCTTGCCGCACGCGCGCTGGCCTACGGGGAGCCAATCGAATACTCCGGTCCACTCTATGACTCGATGACCGCGAAAGACGGCCAAATCACCCTCAATTTCAAGCATGTCGGCGGCGGCCTAGTCGCAAAAGATGGCGAGCTAAAAGGCTTCATGATCGCCGGTGAGGACAAGAAATTTATTCCCGCGAAGGCGAAAATCACCGGATCATCCATCGTTGTCTCCGCCGAGGGCGTGGTTGATCCAAAATCCGTCCACTACGGTTGGGAGAAGGTCCCCGATGTTAACCTGTTCAATCAGGAAGGACTCCCCGCCTCCCCCTTCCGCACAGATGTGGATTGAAGCAACCCAATAAATACAGGGCTTTCCGGAGTGGGCAGCGGGAACAAGATCTGTGACCACTCGAACAAGGCGGTAAAAAGCAAATTCCTAACATTCATGCAAATATCGTGTCTGAATATTTCGGGCGTGCGGCCTGACAGAGTGGCTGTGGGAATTATCCTGGCTATTGTAACGGGGTTCCTTGCTAGTGCTGCCGGGGAATCGGCCCTGCCGCGGGAGAATGCAGGACAGGGAAGATTTATTGATGCGCACGTCCATTTTCAGGACTGCTCGGTTGGTGATCTTGATAAGGTTGCCGAATGGATGAAGTCCAACGACGTGCAGTGCGTTCTCAATTATCCACTGGCTCAAACCCGTCCTAAAAACGATGATGAGCGCAAGCAGATGCTCGAAAATTACGCGAAATACAAAGGAAGAATCGCCCGTGCCTGTGCAATCTTTCCAGATGAAGTGAAGAGCCTGGAAGAAACAATTAAACTGCTCACCCGTGAAAAGCAGGACGGCGCAGTAGCCTTCGGCGAGCACTATGGAGGATTCGACGGTCCTGAAAACCTGCGGTTGTATGAGGCCTGTGCGAAGGTCGGGCTGCCTGTGATGATTCACTTGGGACGGAAGGGGCTGCCTGGGCTTGAGAATGTTTTGAAACTGTACCCGGATTGCATCATTATTGCTCATAGCAGTGGCTGGTGGAGCTTCCTTCCGGACGGCACCTGCGACAGGCTTCTAAAAACATACCCTAATCTCTACGCAGACATCTCGTGCGCGACCAAAACGAGTCAGATTGTTAAGGACAAGAAATTCGGGAAGGAGTTCCTCATACGCCACGCCGACAAACTGCTTTTAGGCACAGACAGCAGTTCGTGCGCACTTACGAATAAACCCGCGCCCGAAATCCTGCTGATCCATGAGTTGAATCTCCCGAAAGAGGTGGAGGACAAGATCTGCCGTAAAAATGCCGAGCGGCTGTTCCGGGGCGTTAATGCTGTGAATCCCACTGCACCAGGTGAACAAATTCAATAATCCTAAAATCTGAAAAATGTGGCAGACCAGCACCGCCTATGATGCAGTCTTGCACATCGTATGACACAAGGTCCGCGGTGTAGATCTTCCCTGAATTCGTCTTCCAATCCCGCAGAGTGTTGCTGCCAAGGGCGATCATTGCGGTGGCCAGAAACACAAGAAACAAAAGTGGCGATTTCATATTGGTCGGATTTAATGTTGGAAGTTGTTTGGCAGTGATCATCTTTGCTTGCAAGCCCCGACAGCACCGACTCGTCCGGACACCCCCCGAATTTTTCAATCGCAACCGGCGCGATTTCGGCTAAATTAACGCCATGGCTTCGGACACGTCAAACACCCATCGTGATTTCTGGCGGAAAGAGGCGGCCAATGTCCGCCTGCGGGTGAATTTTGCTTGGTGGCTGGAAGCGCTCAGTGCCCCTCTGGTAATCCTATCCCTCGCTGGTGCTGCGACACTGCTCTGGATGCGTCGGGAAATGCCGGCCACTCCATCGTGGATCCTCCCGGTCTGCATCGGGGTCGCCGTCGTTTTGTTAGGCGCGGTTTGTCTCGTCCGCGCCCTGCAGAAATTTGAAAACCCCGAACAATCGCTGGTCCGCATCGAGGCCGCGATGCGCCTGCGCAACGCCCTTACCGCTGCGGAAGCGGGTGTGGCACCCTGGCCCGCTCCCTCCATCGGGAAGATCGATGACGGTCTGCATTGGCAATGGCCGCGCCTGCTTGTTCCACTCGTGGGATCGCTCGCCTTGCTTGCAGCGGGATTATGGCTCCCGGTCGCCGCTCGCCAATCCGCGCCCCCGACCACACCGGACCAACCGCAGGCATGGAAACAACTGTCCACCGAACTCGACCACCTCACCAAAGAGAAAGTGATCGATGAAAAATATCTGGAAGAAACCCGCAAACGCCTCGAGGAACTAAAGGCGCAGAAGGAGGATCAATGGTTCAGTCACTCGTCGCTTGAGGCCACGGACACCCTGAAGAAAGCCCACCGCGCGGAGGCCGAACGGGTGAAGCGGGAACTCGGACGTGCGGATAAAGCCCTCGGCGATCTCGATAAAAACTCCGCCACCGCCGGACAAGCCGAGAAAGCCCGCCAGATGGAAGAGTTTCAACAGGCACTCGAAGGACTGCAGAATGGCGCCATGAAACCCAATCCCGCGCTGCTGGAACAAATGAAACAAATGGATCTCCAGAATCTAGCAGACATCCCGCCGGAACAACTCGAACAACTCCGTGAGAATCTTCAAAAAAACGCCCAAGGCCTCAAAAACGCCCAAGGCGAAGGTCAAGGTGACGATTGGAATGACGAACTCCTGGCTGGAGAAGATGGCAAAGGCGACGGCAACGGCAATGGAGAAGGTGAAGGCGAAAACTCTTCGGACCAATCCGGCGATGGCGACGGCAAGGGCGGAGTGAACCGCGGCCCCGGACATTCACCCAATGTGCTCGGCAAGGAAAAAGAGGGCGTCAAAACCGGTGAAATGGCCGGCATCCAATCGAAGGATCTGTCAAAAGCGGCCCCTGGAGACTTGTTAGAACTCAAGGACGGCGAACATCAGGTGGACCGCAGCGCCTCCAAAATCACCTCCGGCGGCAATACCGACGCCACAGGCAAAGGCGGCGACCGGGTCTGGAAAGAAGCACTCGACCCCGACGAACAGCGGGTCCTCAAACGCTACTTCGAATAGGTCTTAGAGCCTGCCTTAAAAATGGCAGGGACAGACCTCCGGGCGGTCCGGTAAATGAAATGAGAATGAATCCTCGCATGCAACGCTTGAAATTCCTTTCATGTCAGATCTCCCACTTTTCCTTCACGCAGACCGCTCGGAGATCGGTCCCTGCCTTTGCGTGTTTTTAAGACAGGCTCTTAGCCGATGGCGGAAACAAAAAAAGCCGCCCCCATCACGGGAGCGGCTTGGTAAACGGTTTGGGTGTTGGTGCGAATCAATCAGTCAATCAACTTACGGATCGCTGCCTTGAGGGCTTCAAGTTCGCTCACAGCCTTGGTGCTTTTCGCTGGTGTCTTCGAAACTTTCTTCGAGACCTTCTTCACGGATTTCTTCGGCGCTTTCGCGGCTTTCTTCACCACGGCTTTGGCGGTGACCTTGGCACCTTTCTGACCGGAGGCCTTCAGCCATGCGGAAACCGTCAGAACGGACAAACTGAATTTCTTGGCAGCTTGATTCTGACCACCGCGGCCATTGGCGGCGTTGTAAGTCGTGACGAAATCAACAACTTCCTGTTTCTTCTCAGGCGTGTAACGGACGCCCATCTTGCTCTTGCCAGAGGTTTTTTTCGCTTTTGCGGGAGCGGCCTTCTTGACCTTGGCCACCTTGGCGGGAGCGGCCTTCTTGACCTTGGCGGCTTTTGCTGGAGCGGCTAGCTTTCCGGCGGCCTTGATCCAAGCCGCGACGGTCAGCGGATTGATCTTAAATTTTTTCACTGCCTGGCTCTGACCACCACGTTGGTTGGTCAAGTTATATTGAACCACGAAGTTAACAACTTCGCTCTTCTGGGCATCTGTATAACGCACGCCAGTGGCGGCTGATTTCTTTTGTTTTGAACTCATAACGCTCGAAACATGCACCCATTATGGATTCACCGCAAGAAAAAAACGCGAAGTATGTCGTCATGACCACCATGAAACCATGCGGATCTTATAACATATTACTCCGTTTCCGACCGGATTAACCTTGGTGGGATGGAAGGATTGCCACATCATCACCCACAGTTGTCATATCAAACAACTCAATGATATCAGCGTTCGTCAGACGGATACAACCGTGGCTTGCAGGCTGACCGATCTGATCCTCACGGTTGGTGCCATGGATATAGATGCATCGTTCAAAGGTGTTCGCATTGCGGGCTTCCAGTCCCTCAAGACGAAGAATTCTCGTTAGTATCAAGTCATCATCGGATGACTCGGATGGGTCCCATAACCCAACGGCTACCCGTGCCTTGAAGATTCTACCGCTCGGTTCTCCATCTCCGATCCGCTCGCAGATGCGGAACATTCCTGTTGGCGTGCGATAGCTACCGACGGCGAATCCCTCTCCATTGAGTGCGGTGGACACCGGATATTCGCGGATGCATTGATCGCAGCGGATGACACGCAGCACCTGCTCATCAATGGATATGGAGAGTCGCACGGGCGGTTTCAGGCTCGGGTGAGAATGAGCAATGCATTATGACCGCCCATCCCGTGGGACAGTTTGGCAACCGCTCCGGTAGCTGCAATCATGTGGTCGGGCGCATCATAACCCGGCGGTGTATGCAGGCCGGGCAGATTGGGTGGCAGGTTTCCATGCTTGAGGAAACTTGCCAGTATCACGCTCTCCAACATGCCGCTGGCACCGATCGTGTGGCCGGTGAAGGGTTTGAGAAAATGCAGCGACGGCCGGGAATCCGCAAACACCCGCGCCAGCACCGCCGGATCCGCCGCCGCCTGCACGGCTGTGCCGGTGGCATGCGGGCAAACCGCAACCGGTCGCAATGCAGGGTTTTTCACCTGGTCGAACAAACACGGCGTGCGCCCTCCATCCTTGGGTATACCGACCGGATCACAAGCATCCGAGTTGCATCCATAATGTGCGAGTTGTGGGTATTTCCCAGGTTTCGATTCGATGGCTAGTGCGGCTGCGCCCTCACCGGGGACAAACCCGGAGGTTCCCGCTCGGTAGGGATCGGAAACCAATGAATCGGATAGAATACCCGATGCCGCGTAGTTATCCAACAACATCGGAACCAGCGGCAGATCCACCGCCACAGCCAGCGCACGAGGCGCGAGGCCGGATCTGACGAGCATCATCGCCACGCCGATCGCATCAAGACCCGCGGCACATCCGCTGGCCAACACATGATTAGGCCCGGTGATTTGAAATTCGATCGTGATGGCGGACGCCGGTTCGCTATGGATGGTATTGCTAGCCGCCATCAGACGGAAGGGTCTGCGACCCGGCCAAGGCCCCAACCAACCAGCCGCATTGCCACGACTGGTTCCCACCACCAACGCAGCATCACGAAGATCATCTGCAGTCCATCCGGCATCGGCGATGGCTTCCCGGGCCACATGCAGCGCGGCCATGGTCGCAGGTGCCCACTTCCGATGCATCAACAGCGAGCGGTTTTCAATCCAGGCACCCGGTCGCATCGCATGCTTACTCTCAGGTCCGAGCAGTTTTCCCAGCCGTTGAAATGGCACGCGCCCGGCCAACACCGCCGCATGATGCGATGGAACATCCGCGCCCAGAGCGGACAACGCGCCCATGCCGATGATGGAAAGAGAAGTATCGATGACCACGACGTATCAAGCCGACCGGAAGCCGCAACCCCAAAATGCTCCCACGCGCGTTTTCAACTGGTATTTCAACGGAAATCCCCCACCCTCACTGTAGTTTATGAAAACGCCCCTATTGAAAGGTGTCCTTGTCGTTTCCGCATTATTCGCCCTCACCACGCCCCCCCGTGCCCAACAAGGCACACAGGAGTTTGATCCGCTCGGTGAAAACGTAGGATTGCCAAAGCTGGTTCGCGTCCAGGTCGAGTTGATCGATGTTTCCCACGAACAATTCACCGAGTTGATGTTTGGTCCGCATTCCTCTGCCAACGACGGCGAACTGCGTAATAAGGTCGCCCAACTCGTCAAGGACGGCAAGGCCAACATCGTGGAAACCATGCTCTGCACCGGCCGCAGCGGACAAAGGTCCACCAGCGAGTCGATCGAGGAATTCATCTACCCCACCGAATACGACCCGGCCACCATACCCGAGAAAGTCGAGTCCAAGGACAAGGAAGAAGCTGACAAATCCAAGGTCAATCCCCGCGACTTCGCCGTCGGCCCCACCCCAACCGCATTTGAAACCCGCAACCTCGGCTCCATGTTGGAAATCGAACCCACGATCGACGAATCAGGAAAGCTGATCGACTTGCGATTCATCCCTGAAGTCGTCTATCACGCAGGCAATCAAACCACCACCAAGTCCGCCATCGCCTCGTCCTCCTTTGACGTGCCCTATCGCCTATGAAACGAGGAATACCGGTGTGACCTTGGAGATCGAACCGACCGTGGACGAAAGCGGCCAATTGATCGAACTTCAATTCATCCCCGAGATTGTTGCTCTATCCCGACTCGACATTATCAAGAAATACACGGATGAATGGGGCGATGCATCCTATCGTCAGCCAGTCTTCGAAACTTGGCGGAATAACACCCAGATCACTCTTGTGAACGGCAAGTTCGAACTCACCGCGACCATCACCCCCAAACCCGCAGATCTCGTTCCCGCCACGCTTCGCAAGATCCTCGTCTTCGTGCGCTGCGATGTACTGCCGGTGGGAAAATGACTTTCCAACATCATGAAAACACTGCTCTCCTTATCTCTGCTTCTCACATTTCCGCTGGTTGCCTCCGCTCAGGCTCCGCGAATGTCGGTGCGTCAGGAAAACGGGACGATCCAACTGTTGCAGATCGAACGTGCGGATGTTTCCGTGACATTTCTAGGCGACGTGGCGGAGACCGAGTTTCTGCTCAACTTCCGCAACGATAGCGGCCGCGCGGTGGAAGGTGAGTTCGTGCTGCCTCTGCCGGAAGGTGCGACGGTATCCAGCTACGCGCTTGAAGTGAATGGAAAACTTCGCGAGGGCGTGGCGGCGGAGAAGGAACGCGCACGCATCGCCTATGAAACCGTGAAGCGGCGGATGGTCGATCCGGGTATAGTCGAGCGTGAGGCCGGCAACGTCTATCGCACCAAGGTCTATCCGGTGCCGGCCAATGGCACCAAACAACTCCGAATCCGCTACAACGAAATCCTGCCCCATGATGGCAAGGAGGTTGTATATTCGCTGCCACTCGATTTCGCGGAGCGTCTGAATGCCTTCACCTGCCAACTCCACGGCGACGCGCTGGATATGAAGCAAATCACCCAAGCCGCTGGCCTGGAGTTCACCATATCCGATGATGGCAGCCTCAAGGCGGAACAAAAGGATTCCAAAATCGGAGGCGTCTTGAAGCTGACGTTCAAGGAATTCACCGGCACTTCAGTGATCGTGGACAACAACGAAAATCCGGCATTCTACCTCCGTGACCGAGCTCCGAATTCAGCCCCAAGGCCACGTCCGATTCCGGGTAAGGTCATGCTGGTTTGGGATGCCTCGGCATCCGGCACGGACCGCGACCACGAGAAGGAATATAAATTGTTAGACCAGTGGTTTACCAATATCGGCAACACTCGGGTGAGCCTGCGCCTGCTGCGCGACAGGATGACGGACGCCGGTGAATTCGAAATCCGCCGTGGAAACTGGCAGAAGCTCAAAGCCGAACTACAGTCGGTGCATTACGACGGAGCCACCGATCTATCAGCGATGCGGGTGCCGGACGGAGTCGCAGACCTTGTCGTCCATGCGGGCGACGGTATCAGCACATTGGGAACAACCGCTTCATCGGTCATTCCCCCGCTGGTTTTCATCCGTTCCGGCGCGGCGGATCGCACATTATACGCGGTAGCAGCCGGCAGATTTCCCGACAGCGGAGTGATTGACCTCGCCAATGAATCGATGGAATCCGCACTACGGAAACTGACCGAACAACCTCTGGCCTTGCTCGCGGTCAAGGATGGGAACATCACCCGACAGGTCACGGATAAGGACATCCTGCCAGGCCAAACGGTGAGGATTTTCGGAACGATGAAGAAACAACAGGCGGGATCCATCGAACTCGTTTACGGCTATGGCAAGGAACCCATCACCACCCGGAAGGTGGACTATCAACCGGCGAAAACGAACGGCGACACAAGAGTCATCGGTCGGCTTGAGGCACAGCGTGTTCTCGCCGATCTGGAACAACAGGAACGCCCTGATCGACAACGCATCATCGCGCACTGTCAAAAGCACGGCTTAGTCAGCGACTTCACCTCACTGATCGTGCTCGAAGAGCTTCAAGATTATGTCGTGCACTGCATCCGGCCACCCGAACCAGAACTGCAGGAGGAATACAACAAATTGTTGGCGGAACGGATGAAACGAAACAAACCACGCGAAATCGCTTGGGAAGAGAAACTCGAATGGTTCGGTAAGAAATTTCCCGGTTATGAGGCCATCATCCTTCCGCGCTTGCGACAAGTCGCCATCTGGAAAAAGGCCGTGGAATCGCAATTTGAACCTGCCCGCCGAGACGCCGCTGCATTCAACACCATCGTCAGTTGGCATGACAAGGCGATGGAGACGATTCGCAACAAGAAAAACCTCAAGACTGCGGAGGATTACCAATCCTGGTTGAAAATCATCGACAGCCTCCACAAACAAGGCCCGGACCTTTTCAAGACGCCGCTGCATCCGCCACCGCAAGGCAAACCGCTCGCGGTTTCAGTGCGCGGACTGGTCACCAATCCCGGCGTCATCACCAACAATTCCCCAATGACGCTCAAACAAGCCATCGCCAAAGGCGGCGGGTTTCATCCGTTAGGTTCGCCGGACAACGTGACTCTCTATCGAAATGCGGGCAGAATCGTCTATAACACACTTAGTGAGAAATACCAGGATGTCCCCTTGTTTCCCGGTGACATGGTGGTGATCGGAAGAGCCTACAGAACTAACGACTTGGCATGCGATCCCTTCGCGGAGGCTGTGGCTCCCGCGGATCCCCGCAAGGCTGAGTCCATCCGCGAACAAGGCGATCCTTATGAAGTGCTACCGAACGAAACCACCGCCATAGGAAAAGAGAATGCAGGCGGCACCAAACCCTTCCATGCCATCCCCGACGCGGCATCGCCAGCCGCTGAAAATATCCACACGATTTTGACTTCGGAGATCAAGATACCCGACCTAAAAAACTTTACCAAAGCAATCAACAGCGGCAAGGATCCAGAAACGGAGTATCGGAAACTCACCGCCAGCTCGGACTATCCGCAAGGATTTTACATCGAAGTTTCACGCATCCTGTTTGCCAATAAGCACACCGATCTTGCCCGCCGCGTGCTTTCCAACATCGTCGAGATGCGCCCCGGCGACATCGCCGCGCTGCGTGCCTACGCCTACTGGCTTGCAGAGGCAGGACTCGTGAAAGATGCCGGTGATGCCTTGCACACGGCAGAGACCATCGATCCTTCCGCCGAATTACTGACACTTGACCGTTTTTCACTAGCAATGACCGGCGTGAGCAATGGCGTGGACGTTAGAATCTCCAATTGGAAATCCAGAGATCTCGCCGCCATCGTGGCCACCGATATGAACACCGGAGCAAAGCCGAACTTCCTCCTTAGCAATCTCCCGTCTGACATCCGGATTGTGATCAGCTCCTCCGAGGCGAATGGCCAACTTGACTTCAGCGTGCAGTCGCCCGGCGATTTTGTTTGTGGCACATCGTTTTCCCGCACCGATCCCCCTGGTGGACGCATCATCGGTTCAAACGGAGTTTTGGAATACATGTGCCGCAATGCCATGCCCGGCACCTATAAAATCCTCTGCTCCTCCGCGCGTCCGACCACCGTGCGCGCCGTGATCCACACCCAATGGGGAAAACCCGGCCACCACCCGAAAGTAGTGACGCTATGGCTCGATTCGCCCGCCCCCCGTGAGGTCGGCGAGGTGCGGATCGACTTCCAACCACCGCACGAGTGAAATCGGCCGATTTCAGCCACCAGCGGTCATCCGCCTGAGTTCCTTCGCAACAATTATCGAATGATTGGCGTATCCCGCCATCCATCGAATCATTCTTGACCTCAACTCTCATGTCCTGCCTAGTGCATCTGGAATATAGATTCACTTCATGAAACACAAATTCAGCAGAATCCTCGGAGTCGCCATCGAGCTACTGTCACTTCCCTCCATTACAAGCGCGGCTGCCCCCGCCTACAAGGTGGATAAATCCTTCGGAGCACAGGAAATGAAGGCCGCCCCGATCTGTGTCTCCGTGGATGCCAAGGACCAGGTCATCGTCCTCCTCAATGACGGCACGGTCATGCTCTACGATGCCGATGGAAAAGCGGTTGGAAATTTCAAATCCGCCATGAAAACTCCACCTACCACGATGACAGTGGCGGACGGGAAAATCTATCTTTTCAATACGGATCGGAGTGAAAAAACCGTCGATTTCCAAGGCAAGAAGATCAAACGCATGATCTCCAACGGCATCGGCTGCCAAGTCTATGATGCTGCTGGCGCCAAGGTATCGGAGATCAAACTTCCCGAAGCCGCGTCCGCCTCAGACGCCCATTTCATCGGCAAGGAACTGGCGATCGCGGACTTGAGCAAGAGCCAGATCCTGTATTATGAAATCAATGGAGCTGAAGGAAAAGTCACGCGCAAGATCGACAAGGTATTCCGCTTGTGCTGCGGGATTTTTGATTTCTGCCCGGGCACGACTCCGGATTCGCTGATCGTCGCCAATCTCGGTGCGTTCAAGGTCCAAACCTATACCGCCGGCAAAAAGTCGGTCGAGTTCGGCCAGCGCGGCAGCAAGCCCGATGAATTCCACGGTTGCTGCAATCCGGTCAACGTCGGCGTTCTTGCGGATGGATCTATCATCACTGTGGAAAAATCCCCCACCCGCGTCAAAATCTTCGACAAGGAAGGAAAATCCTCCACCAAGATCACCGGCCTGACCGAGTTGGTGCAAGGATGCAGCACCATCCCCATCGCAGTGGACAGCAAGGGCTCGATCTATCTGGCATCCGAGGAACAGAAGTGTGTTGTCAAATGCGTGCCGGGAGTCTCCGACAAACCGGAACCGGCCGCACCAAAGGAGGACGAGGCAGTTAAAATGCCGGAGATGAGCGCGGGCATGAAGCTGATTGTGGAAAAATGCACGCCGCTCATGGAAGCGAAGGAATTTGACAAGGCGAAGGTCGAGGCGGAGGCGATCATGAAGGCTCATCCGGAAATGCCCGATGAGGAAAAAGCCCAGATCATGATGGGACTAGGCATCGCTCCCCTCATGGAAAAAGGTGACGCTGCGGCTGCTGCGAAAGTCATCGATGAAATCAAGGCCGCCTACCCCAACACCAGCTTGGCCAAACAGGCGGACCAAATCAAAAAGAGCATTGCGGGTACCATCCAGATGCTCAAAGAAGCCAAAGACGTCAGCAAAGAAAAAGCCGCCGAAGAGACGAAGGAAAACAAAAATCCTGGAAAATGAAAACTCTGCTGTCTTCATGCTTCCTTGCTTGCTGTTTTGTCACCCTTTCCTCGGCAGAACCCACTGCGGAGACAGCCCTTCTTCCTTCTTCTGATGCGCCAAAAGCCGACGCAAAGGACAGCAGTCGCCTGGTGTTGAAAATCGCGGTCAATGACATCTACTGCCGTAAAACCGCTTGCGACTGCATCGCCGAAATTGCAACCCGCGACTACGCAGGAGTGCTGGCAAAATTGGAAAAGGACCATCAGATCACCCTGGTGCCCACCTACTATTTGGATGTGTTTGATTTGGAAAAGGCGATCCTGGCCGGGACTCATGACGGAGTGATCTGCAAACCATGGACGGCATACCATCTATCCAAAAAATCCGGTGCGGATTTCAAACGCGTGGCGGATATCCGGGACCCCCAGGACAAGGCCATGATGACGGGACATTTCGTCACCACCTCCAAATCATCCATCAAATCACTGGAGGATCTGAAAGGCAAACGCATCGCCTTCGGCCAAAAAGACTCCTACGAGAAAAACCAGTCCCCGCTCCAGATGCTCGCCGCGAAAAACATCAAACCGGGCGAGTGCTTTTTCTTCAACAGTTGCGGTGAAAACCTCGACTCTCTGATGAACGGCAAAGTCGATCTGGCGGTTGTGTCCAGTTACGCCCTCACCGCGAGCTGTGCGGTGGACTTCGCCAAACCGGAGGATTTCAAAACCATCGCGGAAACCCCGGAGATGCCGCTCACTTCCGTCATGCTCGACATGCACAAGGTTTCCACAACCGCCGCCATCGCGCTGCAAAAGGCCTTGTTGGAAATCTCCGGAGAACAAACACCCAAAGATCTGCTCGGCAAGGGATTTGTCATGCCTGTCTCATGGAAACCCGTGGTCACCGACGACGATGCGCCCGCATCAAAACCCGTCACAGGAAAATGAACGCAGGAAGACGCAGGTTCATCCGCTTCGGCGGGCAGCTCATCGGGGCCTCCGCTCTCGGTGGCACGGCTTGGAGGATCTTCACCGGCAGCGACGCGAGCGCGGAGTTTTCCCAACCGAACAACCCCTACGTGTGGCGGATCAATCTCGATAAATGCAACTTCTGCGGGTTGTGCGAAACCGCATGTGTTAGAAAACCTTCCGCAGTCAAGGCGGTCAACGATCCGACGAAGTGCTCTTATTGCGTGGCCTGTTACGGGCACATCTCGGACTTGAATGTTTCCTCGGAAATGATCCAGGACAAGGGTGTGAGGGTCTGCCCTTACGATGCGGTGACGCGCAAACAACTCTCCGGCGGCAAGGATGGTTATCATATCTATGCCATCGACGAAGCGAAGTGCACCGCCTGCGGCAAATGCACCAAGCGCTGCAACGAGTTGGGAACCAAGTCGATGTTTCTCGTCATCCGTCCCGATCTTTGCATCGGCTGCAACCGATGCAACATCTCCGCGGTTTGTCCGAAAAACGCGATCGAACGGGCGCATTCCTACCCGGAAGACGACTTCAAGGGCGACTATGAACTGGAGATGCAGATGAAGGCCGCCGAAGGAGAAGTGCCGGACACGCCCAACGCACAAGAATCATGAAGTGGTTGCTGATCCTGGCGTTGTTTTTGTTCATCCTGTCCGGCCAATCCATGGCGACGGAGTCCGATTCACCCGCACCTCCGTGTTTCAAGATCCCGAGCGCCGAGGAACTCGGTAGCGACAACACGATTGCCAAATACCGCGAACAATACAGCCCGAAACTCTACCTCACCGAGTCCGATATCTGGCCGCTGGCGGATGCCGCCATGCTGGCGGCGGTGCTTCTGCTCGGTTGCGTGATGGTTTGGCGGCACATCCAAACCAAATGGTTCTGGATCCCCGGCTTGATCACCCTGCTCTACTTCGGATTCATCCGCGGCGGATGCATCTGCCCGGTGGGCTCCGTGGCCAATGTCGCCATCGGCCTGAATCACCCGGAAATGATCGGCAAGTCCACTGCGATCATGTTCCTGCTCCCGCTGCTGGTGGCATTCATCATGGGTCGCGTTTTCTGCGTCGCCGGGTGCCCGATCGGTGCCATCCAACACCTTCTCGCAGGCAAACGGAACGTCCGCTTGCCAGCGACGATCGAGCGTATCACCCGAATCCTGCCCGTCATCGCATTGATCTCCACCGCATGGCTCGCGGTGCGCGGGTCATGCCTGCTCGTCTGCATCCTCGACCCATACAAGACCGCATTTTTTTTCGGCTACGGCTGGATCCACCGCCTCATCAATGTATTTCAAGGAGGTTTTGTGGAACTCCGCTGGTTCTGGGTCGGGGACCTCACTGCATGGGTCATCCTCATATCCGCGGTGCTGCTGGGACTGCGGGTTTACCGTCCATTCTGCCGGTTTGTTTGTCCCTACGGAGTTCTATTGGGTCTTTTGTCCATGGTTTCACTCAAACGCCGCCGTATCGATCAAAACCCATGCGTGCAATGCGGAATCTGTGAGAAAAATTGCCCGGTCAACGCCATCGTTCGCGATCCGGTCACCCGGGAGTTCTCGATCTCCGCATATCACTGCATCCAGTGCAACAACTGCTCGTCCCACTGCCGGAAAGATGGTATCCGTTGACCGGGGGAATGGGACTCGCTATTTGCGCACTTGCCAATAACCGGTCAGCGATACGAGTCACGGTAATCCGTGTTATTGCTGCCATTATGATGTTTGCCGGAATGCCCACCGCCGCCGCCCGTCACATAGGAATTATTACCACCGTGACTGCCACTGCGGTGGCCGCCGGAGTAATTACCACTGTAGTTATTGCCGCCATAACTCCCGCTCTTGTGCTTGCTGTAGTTGTTCCCGCCGTAGTTATTGCCACCGTAACTCCCGCTCTTGTGCTTGCTGTAGTTGTTTCCGCTGTAGTAGTTTCCGCCGTAACTCCCGCTCTTGTGCATGCTGTAGTTGTTTCCGCTGTAGTAGTTGCCGCCGTGACCGCCACTCCGGTGACCGTTGTAGTAGCCACTGCCGTAATAGTTGTTGCTGTAGTAGTTGCCGCCGTGGCCCCCACTCCGGTGACCGTTGTAGTAACCGCCGCCGTAGCCATAGCCACCGCCGTAATAATCACCCGTCTCGCAACCGCTGGTGAAAACCAATGCGGCTGTGATGGAAGCAATGGACATGATGCGAAGGATGGATTGTTTTGTAGTCATGTGGCTGCGACGGAACATATCTGGAAATTATTCATTGATCATTTGAAAAAAGAAAACCACCCGCGAAACTCCAAAAATGCGACCGCATGACAAAGGGTAGCGCGCTCTCGATGAGAGCGCACGAGAATGGGGGGAAATCGGATGCCAGGAATTGCCGGGAGGTCCGTGCTTGGGCTGGTCTTTCTCATTCCATTGGGTGCGCCTCATCGAGGCCGCGCTACCTCCTTTGGCGTGCGGTTACCCTTTGGGGTGGCTGGTGCAAGAAAGGAATTGGCAGCCGTGGAAAAAACGCGTCTCATGTCGTCCGAAGGGTGAGCGGGCCTATTCCGCCGATTTTCAGCCATGTCACAAGCCATCATCGATCCTGAAGAGGTCCGCCGCTTCGCCGCGGAATTAAAACGATTTAATGGAGACCTGCGCGAACGAACCTCCGCGCTCATGGCCCGTTTCACGGCCCTGGGCGACACCTGGCAGGACCAGGAACAGGAGAAATTTTCGGGCGAATTCGTGCAATTGATGAAAACCCTCAAATCGTTCCTCGAACTTTCCGAACGCCACACCCCGTATTTGCTGCGCAAGGCCGAACGCATCCAGCAGTATCTCGACCAACACTGATTCCCTGCCATTCCCAACATGTCAGAACAGGCAAAAGTATCCTCGATTGACGCGCTCGAATCATTCCGCTCGGACCTGATCCAGTATATGGAAAAGGCACGGGTGGCATTGGAGGACGCGGAGGGAGAGGTGCGGCGTAAGAGAACCTGGCTCGATGTGGACCGCTCCGGGTATTGGACGCGGCAACTGAAACAACGGACCCAACGGCTCGATCAGGCCGAGGCGGAACTTTACAACGTCAACCTCACCAGTCCGAGGGACAGCCATACCGTGCAGAAAATGGCCGTCGCAAGGGCACAGCGGGACATCCATGAAGCCGAGGAAAAATTGCGTAAACTCAAACACTGGCGGCAGACATTCGACAACCGTGTGACTCCCCTGCTCAGACAAATTGACCCGATGCTTTTCATCGTCGGCCAACATCTGCCAAAGGGCGTGCACACCCTCACCGAAATGATCCGAACCCTCCAGGCATACTCCGAAAAATTCCCCGGCACCCACACACCGCCGCCTACAGCCGCCCCCCCGATGGAAGGAGGCACGCCGTGAGCTCCACCGGCAGCAGGGGCCTACTTACTCTTGCGACTCGCCAACTCCTTTCCCGCTGGGAGGAAACCCGCCACTCGTGGCGCGATCAGAAAGCAGATGAATTCGAAAACCTCTACCTCTCTGAAATATCCAACAACCTCAACAGCACATTGAGAGCAATGGAAGAACTGGAACAATTGTTAGATAAAATCCATGCAGACTGCGACTGATTCCATCGACCCCCGTTCGGTGCGCGAGAGGCTTGACCGGTTGAAATCCGGCGTTTCCTCAATCGCATCCGGAGAAGCAGCCTTGCTGAAATCCAAGGCCGAGCGTTATACGGTGATGCGGCGTGAGGCGTTGCGGCACACCGAGGGCGAGACCGAAAAACTCGATGCCCGGATCAATGAGCTATCCACGATTTTCAACCAACAGATCGAGCGTTTTGAGGCATCCACCCAACATCGGAAAAACCGGATCCATCAAGCCTACCACTCCAGCAAATCGGCTCTCGCACAGCGGACACAACAAATCAAGGACCACAAGATCGGCCGCGTGCAGGGCGAGATCATGCGCAACCGCCAAAACCGCCAACAGGAGTTCGAGCAGGCCATTGAGCGTCACCGCGTATTCCGTGCGGCACTCATCTCGGATCGCGACGTCCGCCGGGATTTACAAAAATCCATCTTGTCCTCGTTTCGATCCTTCCGCCCGTGCATTGAAGGGCTCTTCAGCGGACGCCCTAACCCGGACACCATCGTCGAAACCGGTCAAACACCGGAAGAAACCCGCGCGCATTTGATAGATAGCATCGAGAAAATCCGGATAATTTCCGTCTCCGCGAACCGCCTGCCAACGGCCGGATTTTTCCGCTTTCTTCCCCTCTGGCTTCTCTCCATCGTGATACTTGCCGTGCACTTGTGGATGGGCACGCGTCCCGGTGGCGGAGGGTTGCACCAGGTATTGCCCTCGCTGCTGATCGCCGAGGGGGTGTTATTGGCACTCTGGTTAGCTGCGCTGGTTTCATCGCTGGGAATCATCCGCAAGGCAGCTTCCGGACTGACCGCCGCCCGCGCGTTGGAAGTCGCCGCAGAAGCCCAATCCACTGCGGAACTCGCCGCATTCGAGACCAAAATCAAAGGCGAACAGAACGAACAAGGCCGAAATCTCAGCGAAACATTCCGCGAGTCCGATGACGAATGGCGAGCGATGCTTGCCGAGGGTCAGCGCCAGATCGACGAACGCTATGAGCGAATTCCCCCTCGTTTGGAAAGACTCCACCAGCGGGGACTGGAAAAACTCATCGCCGCGCACGAACAAGCCGCCACTCAGGCACGCTGCGAATCTGAAGAAAGAATACGCGGTTTCCAGGCCGTTCAGAACACAGTGAAATCCGCCATTGAATCTGAAACCCAAAGGAATCTCGACTCACTCGAGCACACGTGGAGGGATACCGTGGTCCCCACCCTGACGGAGATTGAAACGATGGAAACCACATCACTGGCAAGGTTTCCTGCATGGAACGCTCAGCGATGCGCATCATGGACACCCCCGGAGGAAGCACCACCCGCACTGCGCATCGGTAGCATCGAGGTGGATGTCCCAACCCTAACAGGAGGCATGCCGACAGACGAGCGTTTCAACGCGCACAACGAGGCGCGCCTAACGGCTCCCCTTGCGCTGGGATTCCCGGACCAGGGGTCCATCCTGATCGAAAGCGACGGCACCGACGATGGTGCCTCCACCCGCGCGCTCAGCACCATCGCCTTGCGGATCCTGGCCTCGAATCCGCCGGGGCGTGTGTCGTTTGTCTTCATCGATCCGGTCGGACTTGGCAGGGAATTCGCCGGACTAATGCATCTGGCGGATTATGAGGAATCATTGATCCATCATCGGATCTGGACCCAGACGACGCACATCGAGGAACGCCTGGCCGAACTGAACGATCATATTGAAAAGGTCATCCAGATGTATCTGCGTGATGAGTTCGCAAACATCACCGAATACAACCGGCAAGCTGGCACAATCGCAGAAAAACACCGCTTTCTGGTGATCTCCGGGTTTCCTGCGAGCTTCAGTGATACCGCGATGAAACGACTGCTCTCCATCGCCTCCAGCGGCGCGCGTTGCGGCGTGCACCTGCTCATCCAGCGGGACATCCGCCAGGCAGCGCCCTACCCCGCGCTTGATGACGAATTGCGGCGCACCTGCCTGCGCATATCATCTAACCATAACGGATTCCATCTCGATGGTGCGCCTGCCGGTGCGCAGGTGGTGGTATTCGATCCACCGCCCACGCATCAGGATTCGATCACGCTCGTCCACCGGATCGGAAAAGCCAGCGTCGATTCCAACCGCGTGCAAGTTCCGTTCTCACAAATCGCACCTACGGAAGAGGAGATCTGGAAATCCGATACCAGCGAGGAACTGCGGGTGCCGGTGGGCCGCACCGGCGCCAAAAAACTCCAGATGCTCGCCATCGGCAAAGGCACCCGCCAGCACATGCTCGTCGCCGGAAAAACCGGCTCCGGCAAATCCACCTTGTTCCATGTCATCATCACCAACCTCTCACTCTGGTGCAGCCCGGAGCAGGTGGAATTCTATCTCGTGGACTTCAAAAAAGGCGTTGAATTCAAGTGTTACGCCGCCAAACACCTACCCCACGCACGCGTCGTCGCCATCGAGAGCGACCGCGAATTCGCCCTCAGCGTGCTCCAGCGCGTGGATGCCGAACTCAAACGCCGCGGCGAACTTTTCCGTCACGCGGGAAGCCAGGATCTGGCAGGTTACAAACGCAGCGCCGGCAGCAACCCGCTCCCGCGCACCCTGTTGCTCATCGATGAATTCCAGGAATTCTTCACCGAAGACGACGCGGTGGCTCAGGAAGCCTCACTATTGTTAGACCGCATCGTCCGCCAAGGCCGCGCCTTCGGCATCCACGTGATCCTCGGCTCCCAAACGCTCGGCGGCGCCTACACGCTGGCCCGCGCCACCCTCGGACAGATGGTCATCCGCGTCGCCCTCCAGTGCAATGAAACCGACGCCCACCTCATCATGGACGATGACAACCCGGCACCACGACTTCTAACCCGCCCCGGCGAAGGCATCTACAACGACCAGGCCGGAGCACTCGCCGCCAACAGCCCGTTCCAAATCGTCTGGTTGCCGGAAGACGAACGCGACCTCATTCTCGACCGGATTTCCTCACTCGCCGCCACCTCGTCCGCGCTGCCTCCTCCACCGATCATCTTCGAAGGCAACGCCCCTGCCGACGTGCGGGACAACGTCGAGCTGCATCGATTGTTAGAAATACGTCCCACCAGCCGTCCCATGAAATCCCGCGCGTGGCTCGGCGCGCCAAACTCGATCAAAGGCCCCACCGAAGCTGTTTTTCAACGCCAGAGCGGCAGCCATCTTCTAACCGTTGGACAATCCTCGGAACGCTCGCTCGCGCTGCTTGCCATCTCACTGGTTTCGCTGGCGGCTCAATACCCGCCCGGGCAGGCGGAATTCGTGATCCTGGACCCACACGCCTCGGAAACCGGCGGCGGAGAGGCGTTTCATCGCCTCGCCGGAATCCTACCACACCGCATCCGCATCGGCGGACCCGCCGAGCTCGCGGATCTCATGGGCGGTCTCGGCACGGAACTCACGGCCCGCACACCCACCTCGGGACGCGAAGCACCGGAGGTTTTCCTGCTGGTCCACGAACTCCAACGATTCAAGAACCTCCGCCCGGAAGACGATTTCCGTTTTTCCATGGACGACGACGCATCCGCCACCGCGAGCCCGTCCAAGGTTTTCTCCGACCTGTTAGGCGAAGGTGGCCCTTGCGGCATGCACGTTATCGCCGGCACGGACACATGGAACAACGTCAGCCGCTGGATCCCGCGCAAACTGATGTCCGAGTTTGAAATGCGCGTGCTTTTCCAGATGAGCGCAAACGATTCCGCCAACCTCATCGATTCCCCCGCCGCCACCAGCCTCGGCTTGCACCGCGCCCTGTTTTTCAACGAACACCTCGGCACCCTGGAAACCTTCCGCCCCTACGCCATGCCCGGCGACGAATGGCTTGAAACCATCGCAGCGGCGAAAGGTTTCCCGACCCTACAATGAATTGACGACCCTTGAGGTTTTCGGATTGCGTGACGGCGCGATCCGGAGACGATCACCCCGCATGGCGTATCTCGCAGACAAGGCCTACGATTTGGTTTCCTCCGCACATCAGCGCGGACGGCTGGCTCATGCCTTCCTGATCAGCGGTGCTCCCGGCGCAGGCAAGGAAAACCTCGCCGCGAGGATCATCCAACTCGTCAACGGTGCACCCACATCCGGCGGCATGGATTTGTTCGGCGAGCCGGTGGTGGTGACAACCCCACCCCTCGATGAACTTGAAAGCGGATGGATCCGCGTGATCCGCCCGCGTGCGAAATCCCGCATCATCACGGTGAGCGAAATCCGCGACCTCGAACAAACCCTCTATCTCGCCGCTCCCGGCGGTGCCTGCAAGGTCGGCGTCATCGTCGAAGCGGACCGCATGAGGGATCAGGCGGCGAATGCGTTTCTCAAAACACTGGAGGAACCGCCGCAAAACACCCTGCTTTTGCTGCTCACCGCCAATCCGCAACGGTTGCTGCCCACCATCCTCTCGCGCTGCGTCCGCATCCCCTTGTTAGGCGGCCGGGCGTTGCTTGCCGAGGGTGGCGCGGAACTGGTCTCCGCCCTCAATCACGCCGCCTCACGCGGCTTCGGCACTCCGGTGGCGGCATTGCACCTTAAAGCCACATTCACCGCATTCCTCGGCCACCACCGGGAAGCCGCGGACAGCGCAGCGAAAGCCGCCGAAAAAGAAGAAACCGCCACTTACAAGGACGCCACAGATGGCTCATGGCTGAAAGATCGTGAAACCTTCCATAAAGCCGCGGCGGAAGCGGAATACCTGGATGCACGCAACCGCATGTTCGATGTGCTCATGGCATGGATGGCGGATCTGCTGCGCCTGAAAGTCAAATCCGGCGGACTGGATTTCCCGAATTCGGCAGAGGCCTTGCGCAAGATCGCCGACGCGGAGTCGGAAACCCGCCTACTTCAACGCATGGACGCGCTCGATTCACTGCGCCGCACCCTCGAAACCAATGCCTTTGAGCCGCTTGCCATCGAAGTCGGCTTCCTCAAGGCCTTCGGCTGATTTCACGCGGTGATTATGATTCCGGAAGGAAAATAGCAGCAACGACTTGGTTACAGCTTGAGATTTCTCCGGAATGCCGCAGGTGATGCTAGCGTCAGACTAGCGGAAATTCGCCGTCATCATCCACACCGTGCCAACCGAGTTTACCGAAGGCGCGCAGGATGGAATCGATGGGTTCTCCATCCTCCTCCCCTTCCCCGTGTTCAATCGTGGCGGAACTGCTGAGTCCGTGCAGCGCCTCGATGCTGATGACGGTGTTGTAACATTCCAGGTAGATCCAGTCTCCCCATGTTTTTGATTCGTGTCGTGGGTCAAGATGTTCTCTGCGCAAGGCATTGAGGACCTCGATCATCGTGGTCGGTGGGGCGGATTCGGGGAGTCTAACGAGTGTTTCCATGAGGAGGGAATGGGCTGCGAAGCGTTGCGAGCATGAACACTATAGACGAGATCAGGCTACAGGTCTAGGATCGAATGCAAAATTTGCTTCACAAAGTTTTGCGTAGGCTCCGTTTCTTGCGACGAGTTCGCGGTGGGAGCCTTGTTCAATCAATCTCCCATGGTCAAGAACGCAGATGTGATTTGCCCGTTGCACGGTGGTGAGGCGGTGGGCGATCACGAAGCAGGTGCGGTCCGCACGAAGATTTTCGAGCGCTTGTTGCACGAGACGTTCGGTGCGATTGTCGAGGGCGGAGGTGGCTTCGTCGAGCAGGAGTATGGGCGGATTTTTGAGCAGTGCGCGGGCGATCGAAAGCCGTTGTTTTTCACCGCCAGAAAAGCGACCGCCACGTTCTCCGGCGAGGGCATCGAGCCCCTCCGGGCTGGATCGGACGAATTCCGCGGCGTTGGCAGCTTCCAAGGCGAACCAGAGTTCGTCGTCGGTGGCGTCATGCTTGGCCAGCAAAAGGTTTTCACGCAGGGTGGTATTGAAGAGGAAACTTTCCTGGGTCACGTAACCGAGTTGGTCGCGCAGCCATTCTTTCGAAAGCGTGCTGATCGGCGTGCCATCGATCAGGATGCGACCGGTGCTCGGCTCGTAAAAACGCGTGAGCAGATTGAGCACGGTGGATTTTCCAGCACCGGTGGCACCAACAAGGGCGATGGTTTCACCGGGTTTGGCTTCGAGCGTGAGATCGCAGATCGCGGACGCGTCATCGGCATAGGCGAACGAGACGTTTTCAAAAACCACGTGACCGAGCAAGGTAGCGGGACGCTCGCCCTCGGTGATGTGGGTTTCATCCGGAGTGTCGATGATTTTAAAAACCCTCTTGGCGGCGACGACACCACGGGTGAATGTTTGTGCGAGTGGGTTGATGCGGGAAATGGGATCAAATAAAAATCCCCATGCGACGAGGAAGGAGATCACAACGCCAGGAGTGAGTTTTCCGTTGAGCGTCCACCATGCACCGAAGGCAACCATCAGGATGATTCCGGATTCGGCGATAAATGACACAGCGGGCCATACGACGGCTTGACCGCGCATGACAGACATGTGTTTCTCCCCGAGTTTGCGGGATGCTTTGTCAAAGGTTTCGAGAGCCTTGGGCTCCACGGTGTAGGCCTTGATCTGGCGGATGCCGGCCAGATTATCATGAAGGATGGCATTGAGGGCGGATGACGCTTCCGACGAAGCGCGCCACATCGGTTCAGAACGACGCGACCACCAGGCGGTCAGGATGCCGATGAATGGCAATGGTAACAAGGTGACCAACGTGAGTTGCCAAGAATGATAGAGCATGTAACTCATGATGATGAGAAACTGGAGCAACGCCGCTAGAGCCTGATCCACGCCATCGATGATGACTCGGTCCATCGTCGGCACATCATCCGCCACACGCGACATGATTTCACCGGATGCATTGGAATCGAACCATTTCACCGGAAGCCGCTGGAGCTTGTCATATAACTCGACGCGAACGAGGTGGGTGAGCTTGAGTTCCAACGAATTGTTGACGTAGGTGCGCAGGGTAAAAAGAAACTGCCGCGCGAAAATGGCCGCCACACCCATCGCTGCCGTGGACACGATGAGATCCGGTCGGTTTTTGGCGATGATCACATCGATGAAGCGCATGGTCACGCCGGGCAGCACGAGCACCAACGCGGTGCAGGCCACGGCCATCACCAGCGATAGCGTGCTCTGCAGCGGAAAACGAAACGTGTGGCGGAGGATCCTTGCGAGGATGGACATCAAAGAGAGTCAGAACCGATTACGCGTCGCCGAAAAGAAGAAAATCCGGCCTTATCGCATCACAAAATCCGCGACGACCATGCGGTGATCGCTGCACCGGGTGGTGACGGTTTTCGCGCGCACGGGCGTCAGGTGACGGGTGGCGTAGAGGAGATCGATGCGTAGGATCGGAAAGCGACGCTGGAACGTATCACCCCAGCCGATTCCAACGGCCGTGAATGCATCCGTGAAATCGCGTGCAAGCTGGCGATGGACGACATCCGAGGCCGGTGAGTTGAAATCACCACCGAGCAGAGTGGGTGTATCAGGGAACTGGGTCGTCTGTTGGAGAACCTGCTGGACGATCGTGAGTTCGTCGCGGCGCAACGTGCGGTTGATACGGTGCCCTGTCCATGTGGAACGGTTCCAGAATCGGAGATCTGTGGCGGCGGAATGCAGGTGAATATTGACCACTTCCATCAAGCGCCCGTCGGCCATGCGGATGGTGACCTGTTGGTCACGGTAACTGGGATTGTGGATTTCCCGCTCGATTTTCCATCGCGTGACAACGCCGTTAGTGTCGTGTTCGCGGAAATCGCCTTGCCCTCCGTAAAGCACATCGGCGATATGCTTGACCTGATAGGGAAGCGCATCCTGGAGCAACACGATATCGGGATGCCACATGGCAAGATCCTTGGCCGGATCCCCATACTGAAAAATGGCACAGTTCATCGTGATGACTCTGATTGCAGGTTTGCCATCATAAGATGCAGCGGGTCCAGACAATGGGGCGGATTTCCCGAAGTTCAACAACACCCTGGACTCATCAGCCCCGACCAGCAGGGTGACAACCCACACGCCGGTCATGATCAGCCAACGCCAACGCCGCATGAGATAGAATGCGACAACCGATAAGAACAACCCGATGCCACCCCAAAGCCAAATCGGAAGAACCGTGAATGCGGCGAAGTGATCAGGCTGTATGGAAAAACAAAAGACGGTGAAAATATACAGCAGCAGGGAAAACCCGACGAGTGTCCATCCAAGGCGGCGGCGGAACGTGGACATGGCAGGGTGAATTTGAAATCTCAAATTTGAAATTTGAAATTTAAAACCTCACATCCCCGGTATTCCCAGACCGCCGGTGAGTTTTTTCATTTCGGCTGCGGCCTTGTCTTTGCCCTTGGTGATGGCTTCCTGCACGCCCTTGAGCACGAGTTCTTCAAGAAACTCGACATCCGCAGGGTCCACGAGCGATGGATCGATCTTGATCGAAAGCACATCGCCGGAACAAGTGGCAATGACGTTGACCTTGCCGCCGCCCACGGAGGCATCGACGGTCTGGATCGAGAGTTCTTCTTGTTTTGCGGCGAGCCCGGCCTGCATTTGCTGGGCTTGTTTCATCAGTTTGGCGATGTTCATAGGTTCTTATCTTGTGTCTCAAACAAACTTTCCTTCGAATTTTTCGAGGGCGGATTGGATCAGGGGATCCTGATAGAACGGGTCTTCCTCCGGCGGAGTGGACGGCGGAGCGGTGACTGCCGGAGCAGGTTTACTTTCCTCTTTCCAAGGCGGCGGTTCCTGAGCGGGCGGCGGCGTGCTGACCTCCGGTGCCGCTTCGATCAGCGATTCGAAGGCCGCCATGCCGGAAAAGGCGGGCTTGGGTTTTGCCGGTGGTTCAGGCTCGGGCGGCGATGCCTTGGCAATTGGCTCGGGGTCGGGCAACACAACGAGCTCGAGTGGAGCGGCAGGTTCAGGCGCGGGCTTGGTAGGCTCCGGTTGGGGTACCACAGGGCTTGATGCTTGAAAATCGACACCGCTTTCCGTAGAAACAAAATCCGCCCCGCGGGTGAGAACCTTGATGACGTCAGTGATGCGAACCTCACCAAGGGTTTGGATCGATTTGATGACTCCGAGTTCGAAATGCAGACGTTTGTTAGTCGCCCACTTCATCCGCCCCTCGGTTTCCGCAAACACATCGATGGCGGCGAGGATGCGGTCAGGCGCATACTCACCCGCAGCTTTTGACAATCCAGTCCAAAGGTCTGCAGGAATCCCCTCGCCATCGGCGGAGGGATCAAGCTTCGCCACCAACAGGGCGCGCAGGCAACCGATGAGTTCGCCGAGGAGCTGGGAGAGTTCCCTTCCGCTTTCCGCCTCTTTCTGGATCAGAGAAAGCGCGGCGGGCGTGTCACGGCCGAGCAACGAGGACGTGAGCGCTGCAACTTTTTCGCGCGAGGTGAACCCGAAGACGTCGAGCACGTTTTCCTCGTTGATGTGATCGCCACAGAAGGCGACGAGTTGGTCGAGCATCGACTGCGCGTCCCTCATGCCGCCGTCGGCTCCTTTGGCGATCGCCCAGGCGGCGCTTTCATCGAGCTTGATGCCTTCCGCAGTGGCGATATGGGACAGGTGGGCCGCAATGGTTTCGGTAGGGATCGGCCGGAGATCGAAACGTTGGCAGCGCGAGAGAATGGTCGGCAGGATCTTGTTCGCTTCGGTGGTGGCGAAAATGAATTTCACATGCGGCGGCGGTTCTTCGAGCGTCTTGAGCAGGGCATTGAACGCCGCGTTCGAGAGCATGTGGACCTCGTCGATGTAATAGATTTTGAATTGGCCGCGGGCCGGGGCGAATCGGACCGATTCACGGAGGTCGCGCACTTGTTCGACGCCGTTGTTGGAGGCACCGTCGATTTCGAGCACGTCGAGCGCGCGGCCTTCGGCGATCTCGATGCAGATGTCCTCCTCCGGATCGAAGTCGGCCTTTGGTCCGCCGGTGCAATTGAGGGCCTTGGCGAGAATACGGGCGGTGGAGGTTTTCCCCGTGCCACGCGGCCCCACAAACAAATACGCGTGGGCGAGTCGCTTTTGGGCAATCGCATTGCGCAGGGTACGGACGACGTGGTCCTGTCCGAGGACATCGTCAAAGGTTTTGGGTCGGTATTTCCGTGCGAAGACCTGGTAGCTCACAGGGCTGAGTGTAGGGATAGCGGCGGGTTTGTCATCGCTGAGTTTCAAAAAAACGGAAAAAGCGTGAATTTGCAGGAATTTCCAAGCTAGCGATTGGCTGGAAAACGCCCACGCTGATCAAATCCGCGCTTCCGTGACTGGCGCCTCTCGCACCAACCGTCCTCGGAGCGTCCCCGCTCCGAGCCCCCAAAACAGTCCCCCACCCACTAATTCCAAGTCCCCCCCGCACCAACCCGACCAAAAACATCCGTCGCGCGCAGTCTTGCAACATTAGGATTACAACGATAAGATAGCTTCGTGAAAACAACTCCGACTCTCATTCCCGCTTCCTTGGACAAGTCGTCCCGGGTGTGCTGCCTGAAGTTAAAAATGTAAATTCCTAGCCCCCCTCAAAAGTTTATGGCACTGGAAACCTCATTTGCGCCAGCCGAGCGAGCCCCACAGGAACAAATCCTGCGCCAGCACGAGAAGTTGTCTGCGCTGCCGTTTGTCCGCGAGTTTTTGGATGCGGTCCCTAACATGACAACGGTGCTGAACAAGCAACGGCAAATTGTTTTTGCCAACCGAGCCTTCATGGATTTTCTCGGACTGGAAACGGATGTGCAAGTGCTTGGCAAAAAAACGGGGGAAGCCATGGGCCGCTTGTATCCGGATTTTCTCGGCCGCCGCCCGGGTGAGGCCGCGGGATGCATCCGATCACATCTAAACTCAGGCGGCTGCGGCACCACGCCGTTTTGTCAGACCTGTGGCGCGGTGATCTCCATCCTGAATAGTCAAAAATTCAAGCGCTTGGACATCCAGGAATGCCGAATGATCTGTGGAGAACCGGGCAAAAATGAAAACGCCCTGGACTTACGGATCTGGTCGCGCCCGATTGAGGTGGATGACGAAACCTTCACCGTTTTTTCTGTCGTGGACATCAGCGACGAAAAACGGCGGAAAATGCTCGAACGGATTTTTTTCCACGACGTCATCAACACCGCAGGCTGCATCAAAGGACTGGCCGATCTGATGATTCAGACCGACGCTGCGGATTCAGAAATCAAGGAAATGACCGCCATGATCTGCGAATCGGCGGATCAACTGCTCGAAGAAATCAGCGCCCAAGTCGAATTGAGCGCTGCCGAAAGCGGCGATTTAAAAGCGGATCTTAAGCCGGTGCAATCCTCCGAGTTGATCACCCAAGTCGTCCGCCAGTTTCATTCCTACCGCATTGCCAAGGATCGAAACATTGTCGCCGATCCCGCCGCCGAAGTTTTCGATTTTGTGAGTGATCCGGTTTTATTGCGTCGGGTGTTGATCAACCTCGTCAAAAACGCGCTGGAAGCATCCACCGCCGGGCAAACCATCACCCTCGGATCTGGCACCAACGGAGGACTAGTGTCGTTCACGGTACACAATCAGGCGACGATGCCGCCCGCCGTGCAGTTGCAGATTTTCTCGCGTTCGTTTTCCACCAAGGGCAGCGGCCGTGGCATTGGCACCTATAGCATCAAATTGCTCACGGAAAAATATCTGCACGGCCAAGTCACCTTTGTCTCTACTGCAAGCGCGGGCACCCGGTTCACCGTCACTTTTCCGAGCGACGGTAAAAAAGCAAATTCCTAGGATTCATTAAAATGGTCGTGATTTTCCACATACTGTAGGATTGCTGGTCCCCGCATATGGAGGTAAAGTGTCGGCCATGGACAGATTGAGGGAACCACGACGCAGGGGAAACAAAAGCACATCGTGGTTACGGTGGGGGCTTTGGGGGATCGTCGGCGTTGGAATTGCCCTGTGTTTCACCGGATTTCCCGCAAAGGTGAAACGCGGGCTCCGGGAGATATTTGCACCAAAATCGGTGGTGGTTTCTCCTGACGAGAAGGACATCCGGCGACAGATCGAATCCCGTCTGCGGATGGAGATGGAACAAAAACTGCAAAAGGAAATCGCCGAAATGAAAAAAGCGGCCGAGGAAAAAGCAGCGAAGCAGGCCAAAGAGACGATTCCTCCGGTTCATGAAACCACCCCGGAGCCAACATTGGGATCGGTCATGGATGTCCGCAAATTGCGTTCGGGCATTCCATTCAAGACCGAAATGAAAGTCGAGAAGGGCGGAATCGCCTCCAAAGAGCGTGCGGACGAGGCCAGCTACACCGCTTTCTACCGGCTCACTCTGCGTATCCCGACTCCCGCGAAGACAATTGCCGAACTCGAAACCTCCAATTCCAAACTTTCCAAAATCCTGCCCGGCCTGCCCGCGATGATCGAAAAGGCCGAGGTCTCCCCATGGTTTTCGAAACTCTACGAAAACAAAATCTCCCGAATCCGCAGCGATGCCAACACGCTCAACGAAATTCTAACCAAACACAATCTCTACGACTGCGAGACCATCCTCCATTTGCGCTCCGCAAGT
>CAIVKO010000224.1 GCA_903906515.1 Akkermansiaceae bacterium | reverse complement strand
GGTTCGCCCGGCGCGAGCTGCGGCCCGTGCCCGATGGCGTAACCCAGCTCCCCGAACCATTCCAGGGCGGCGTCTTCGATGATGGATTCGGTGAGGCTCATGGTTTGCGCTTAAATAAACAACCCATTGTTTTTCAATAGTTTACAGATATTCATGACCATCGGGCGGGATTAAGATTAAATAAGATTCATGCCCAGAATGGCAGATAGCGGGCGAATTTTCTGGATCCGCCCATTTTTTCGTCTGGTTTGACGAGTTTGACCTCAATTGTTGCTGAAATGACCTGCGAAACGGTGGCCGACTTGGACTCGGGGAGATGGAACCTTTCCCGCAGGCTTTGGTTCGTCATGCGTTCGGACATCACCCACCTTAGGGCGCAATGCTGGTAGCAGGCCCGGATCCGGTCGTCCCGGTCCATCTCATCGAAAGGCCTCGGGCCGAAAATCGTGGCGACGGTACGTCTCAACCCGGCGCGGAAGTCGGGTGCCGGCAATTGATACACCTCCGCTGCTTGGACGACCTTGTCGATGCCGCTGCTCTTCTCTTCGCAGATACCCATCCGCCGCATCAGATCGGCAACCCTTTCGTTCCGCGACTGGTAGCCGTCAATGAAGCGGTCCACCGGTACCACCGGTTCGCCTGGGTTTGAGATATCTACCCGGTTCGCATAAATTTCCACCATCACTGACGCGCCGGTCATCGCCAGATCCTGATGGATCAGCGCGTTGGCCACGAGTTCGCGGATGGCGACCTCGGGCACAAGCTTGACCTCCTTGCGCAAGGCGTCCTCGATGACTTCATTCTGCGGGAGTTGGCCCATGATGAACCGGATCAGCCCCTGGAAGCCGACCGCGTAGCCCTTCTCACCGCTCCGGTCGAGCTTGGTTTCCAGCTTGGAAGTGCCGGGATACACGATCACCCGCGCTGCTTTGCGGGCAAGTTCCTCAAAATCCGCCAGCTTCTTTGCCAATAGGAGCGCACCGATGCGTCGGATGGCAAAGCTGCCATCCGCAGAATCAATCAAACGCTCCTTGGTCAGCCGGTCGATGACACCGGCTTGATCGGTTGGATAGGGCAGTTTTAGCAACTCGAAAAATGTCTGGGTGTCCAGCAACTCTACCACCTCCTGCGCATCCAAGCCCTGCTTGGTGTGTTCCTCCAGCCAGTCCGGCCCGCCTTCCGCGAAGATGCGCCGCAACTGGTCTTCCGACATCGGCACCAAGGCCTCGCCCGCGCGCATCAGATACTTGCCGCCGAGGTGATACGCCGTGCCGCGGGGCCGCGAGGGAATGTGAAAAACCAGCACCCGCCCGGCCGGATGAGCCACGGCCTCAATGTCCACCCGGAAACCCACGGCCTCGAACAGCTTCTCCGCCATCGCCACCGGGTCATTGAATGCCGCTGTGCCCACCACGGGACGCGGGGGCTTGTCCGCCACTCCGAGCAACAGATGTCCGCCGCCCTCGTTTGCCAGCGCCACGCAGTATTCGTAAAGCTTCCGGTTGTCGAACTGCAACTTCGCCTCCTTGAACTCCAAGCGCTGATGCTCGGAACTCACGGAACGCCAAAGGTCGATCTGAGAAGGTGTTGTGGCCATGGTCAGTTCATCCTAATGCTGGAAATCCCTCGGTGAAAGGCACAATTCATCTGGGTGGCCGAAGGCGTCCCGACGCGCAGCACTTTCCGCAACGTCTCATCCCGCGCCTCCTCGGGAATGGTCGGGTTCAACCGCCGGATGGCCTCACGCAAGCGTCCCACCAGCACCACCGCGCCAAACGATTCCCGCTCCGCCGCCGGTTCGCCCGGCGCAAGCTGCGGCCCATGCCCGATGGCGTAACCCAGCTTCCCGAACCATTCGAGGGCGGCTGCTTCGACGATGGATTCGGTTAGACTCACTTAGGCGATTGATGTTGCGAGTTGTGGGATTGTCGTCTGAACGCCAGTGACGATGCGTTGAAGCGATCTGTTTGTCTCCCATGAGACGAGGTCCATTCGTAGCAGGACGTCCTTGCTACATTTCGGCTGCTGTTTGGCCGTGGCGAGGAAATGCCCAAGAGCATCCAGCAATGTGTGTCCACGCAGGTATTTCGTAGGCTCGCCCAAGACGCGCTTGGCCTGTTCACACAGCGGCGCTGGATCGATTAGCACTGCTTGGGAAAGTGGCGTGAGCGTTCCCGCTGAGAAACAGACTAGCTGGCCAGGGTGTTGAGAATATTCGACCGTCTCGCCATTTAAATAGCGGTGGGCCGCTGCTGCGAACCATTGGCTCAAGGAGGAAATTACCTTCGCCCACTTTGCGCTGTGTCTGCCGCCGATCATCCGGAATGCCTTGCCGCCGGAGAGTATATCGTTCTCGATCGCATATCCTTCGGTGAAAACGATCCCGGCGAGGTCCGGCGGAACGTTCCCAAAAATGAACATGTCCGAGTCAGCCAAGAATGCGACAGGGGTCGTACGAAACTCAACGCGGCGCTTGAACACCTCAAACAAGGTATCCCGCCCCCCAGTCGGCATGATGTCGATTCTATTCCCAAAGCACATGTCTTCGAGGAAATGGAAAACCTCCATATCCGATCTGCCCTCGACAAGCAGGGTCGGCAAAGTGGAATTGCGGAGCGTCGCGACGATCTCGTCAGGCGACAAGGTGATGTCATTCGCCTTTGTCATCGGATAGACAGATTTCGCGTTCCGGGTACTTCGAGTAGATGAACGGTGAGTGCGTTGTCAGAATGAACTGATTCGCCGAATTTTGACTCTTGAGCGTGGGTATCAACCGTCTTTGCCAATCGGGGTGCAAGCTGATCTCGGGCTCGTCGATGATGACGACGGAGTCTGATAGAAATGCGTTGTAGCAGAGGAAACTTAGAAACTGCTTCTCCCCGGCGGAGAGGAGATCAGACCGCACGGCATTGATCGGATCTCCAAATGTGATTGTGTTTGTCAACTGGATCCCCTTGTGCGTAAAGATAGTCTGAATAATCCCTGCAAGTTGATTGAACCGCTCTAGCACGGCTGTCCTGTTTGTTTCAGCTTCTTCAAGGACCTCCTTCAATTCCGCGAGCGCCTTTTTGTATCCGCCAGGTGATGCTTTTTTTCCGACCTGCTTTGCGGAAAACGCATCAATCCGTGTCTTTAGCTCCGTGTATAGATTCCGATGAATCTCATCCGTCTTCCGCGATGCGTCCGCGACCTTCTCAGTAAGCAGCGCATGGACATCGTGAGTGGAAAGCGTCGCTACGAAGTGGTGGTCGAATACGGAGATCGATTCCACGTAGCTTTCCAAGGCGTGCGTTAGGTCGTGGACTGCCCGCAGCCTTCTTGGTTGCAGGAGGTCTTGTGATGTCGAAAATCCTCCTTCTATTCGGCGGAAGGTTGGAAAGAACAGCGAGCTTCCAGTTTTCCTCGCAACATTGCGGTTGATTACGTCGATTTCCCCATCCCGTGCCCCCCATTCCTGTCGCTGCAGTTCCAGCAACATCGGTTTTTGCTTTCCAAAGAAGTCGGCGTCTATCCTAACTTTTGAGGTCGCCTCTTGTCCATCGCATTTCACTGAAACGGAGCATTTGTCCGTCGTAACCTTTGCGTAGGTGAAATTAACCTCGCGGATTGTGCGTTCGATATTTCCGCTCATCAGATACCAGGCGAGTTTGATGACTGCGGTCTTGCCGGCGCCATTGCGTCCTGTGAGAAGCGAAATGTCGTTGTGGAATGTGATGTTGTGGTCCCATTTGTTGTGAAGTCCTTTGATTTCGATGCTTTTGATCATGGCGTGATTGTGGTTTGTAATTCCCCGTTCAGCAGCTTCGGCAGCAGCGTGTCGCGCAGGGTGGCGAGGGTGCGGGATTCAGAAATGTTCTGCTCCATCCGGCGGCGAATCGGTCGGGTCAATTCCTCGAACCTGGCTCCAATTTCTCGTGTCGGGCGGGCGAACCTCAGCTTCGGGATGCTCTTCACGTTGAGAGCATCGAGAATCGTCCCCGAGTCTGTCTTGAGCCGAATTTCCTCACGCATAGATTCGGAAACCAGACACTCAATGAGGAACGTTGGAAAGGGAAACTCAGCTTTGCAGCGTATCCCCGTGATGTTTCTGCCGAGAGCGGCTTTCACGCCTTCGGGAATTTGGCCAACTGCACCAACGCGTCCGACGTTGGTAATCACGCAGTCACCGGCAACTGCTTCCATGCGGGAAGTCCACTTCTGGTAATCCTCCGCGCTGACAAAAAAGGAGTCGGTGATGTCGATGAGGCCGTCATCGCGGATATTGTTTAGCTGGAGGTAGAGTTGGCCTGCCTCACAACGCTCCGGTTTCTTGGCGTGAAGGCAGTCGATCACATTCGCAATCTGGCAAAGTTCTACGGCTTCCCAGCCATTCGGAATATTACCAATCGGCGAGTCTTGAAATGAGGAGGGAAACAGGGCGGCGGTGGCTGGGTCGAGGGCGGCGGGGGGGCGGCCGTCGAGTTTGGCGCGGACGGGGTCGAAATCCACGAACCAGCTCTGGAACAGCGCCCGCGCCATCGCCTCCAGCGTCGCGTTCATCCGCCGGTTCAACTCG
>CAIVKO010000223.1 GCA_903906515.1 Akkermansiaceae bacterium | reverse complement strand
TCCGTCTGGGGTGGCGGCACGAATCGTGATCGAGCCACTTGTGCCCGTCGGCCTGCCGTCTGGTTCGAGAACCAGAACGCTTTTATAGATCGATGCCTTGACGCCGGTAAGTGGCTTGATGACGCTGAAGCGGTAACGCGAGGCGGAATAAATCAAAACCAAATCCTGCAACATCAGGCTTTGACCCTCTGCCGGCTTTTTGAACACAGGCAGCTCACCGAATCCGAGGGTCGTGCTTTGATCGCTGATTGGAAGAGCCGCAATGCCATCTACCACCTCCATGGAAGGATCCAGCACCTTGCCGAACACGGTGAACCCGCCATTTTGTTGATCCAGGTTTGCGGAATTGTCCCCCAGATTGAAAAACCATTCACTTGTAGCGCTGTCAGGATCACCATCGACTTTAGCCATTGCGATCGTGCCACGGGTATTGGAATCATTGGGCTCATTCTGGACTGTTCCAAAACTCGTGATGCTCTCGATAGTGCTGCTATTTTGTTGGGACGTATTCACGAACGATCCACCGGCCTGAATAATGAAGTCGTGGACGGATCGGTGGAAGAACGAATAGTCATAAGCGTCACTGTCCACGTATTTCAGGAAGTTCTCCACGGTTTTTGGTGCCTTTAATGGATAAAGTTGGACCAGCAATTCTCCCCGCGCCGTGGATAGTTGCACGATCGGGTTTCCCGGATCAACCACCGTAGGAATAATCGGCGGGTCAGGAGGAAGCGGCGGATCAGAAGGAATCGGCGTAAGAGGAACAAGCCGCGTCGAACTCCAAGCCCCACGCCGGAGTGACATCGTCGGGGTAGGGCCTTTGACGAGCGCGGGTAAAGCCGGCAGGTCAGGCATGATATCCACCCAGACATCGAATTCACCCGAAAAGGTTCCTCTGCTGTCCTGAAACACAGCGGCAATGAACTGACGGCCGGAGGCGGTTGCTGGAAAAGCATAGACGACACTGGACTTGTATGCCTGAGGAGCACCAAACTTCTTGCTAACACTGTCTCCAAGCTGCATCGTTCTGATGCTACCTTGGGTGCTTTTAGCGGCAATGGTCAAAGTGACCGTCCGACTGCGGGTGATGAACTCACCATTATTGACACGGAGAGTGGTCACCGTGATGGGGGAATCCACCGCTTCAACACGCGTAACTGCGGCGAGAACGGCACACATTAAAAACACCCCTCTCAGGAACGAGAGGCCACGGCTCAAAAGATGATTTGACAACATAGGGTTCCTTTCGGTGGGTGGATATAGCACTCGCTCAGCCCTCAGTCCACCAAATATTCCACCCGCTGGCGAGTTGGGACATGACCCTCAACTTATCATTCGATCTTGTTGATTATCAATTTTCCCGCCCATGACATCAATGGAAAGGAATTTGACTGGCAAACGAAGGTAGGGACTCGACCTCCGGGCGGTCCGCGTGAACGGATAGAAAATGAAACGCCATTCCGATTCATACATTGGCATTTCTTCCGCGTGGACCGCTCGGAGAGACGGTCCCTGCCTTGCAAGAGCGCGATCCACGAGCGAACGGTAGAGACTCGACCTCCGGGCGGTCCAGAGCATGGGTGGCGAATGCTTGGAGAATGAGCAGATCGCCGAAGCCAAGGAATTCGCTGCATCATTCTCATCTCATGCACACGGACCGCTCGGAATGCCTTGGCCGCTCGTAGCGGCGTTTCCTAATCGCGAAGCGCATACCGCATGGCCGCAGGCAAAGACGGTCCCTGCCCACCTTTTCGCTTCGCGAATACTCGTTGACGTCCGGGAGAGGAAAATCCGGCGTATGTGTCAACCGGTGGCCAGTGTATGACAATCCTTCAGATATGCGTAGGATTTGACTAAGCCTGCGGACAATTCATCCGGCGTCGGATGGCCGTGCATGAAGGGATTAACGTAGCCTTGGTAATCGATACCTGCGAGCGCCTTAAGCCATGGGGTGAAATCCGCCGGACCGTCACCCGGGAGTTGCTTGATGCCAGCGGCCGATTGCCAAGCGTAGAAGAAGAGCAATTGCGAACCGGCGCTGCGGATCACGTCCTCGACCGAGGCCTTGATGTTCTGCAAGTGGTAGGGAGCAATGCCCAGGCCGACGTGCTGGGGCGAGGGGTTGAGGTCCACGAAGGCCTTGAACGAGTCGGGCGTGTTGAGCAGTGCGTCGCCGTGGTTTTCAATGGCCAGCCGCACCTTGGTTTCGGCGGCCTTGTCGATCTGCGGCTTGAGCTTTTCGAAGAAGGCACGCATCGCCGAGGTGAGTTCGCCGGGTTTTACCTGCATGTATTCCGACTGCCGCACGACCACCCCGCCGCCGAACTTGCCGATGAAATCCGCGTAGGCGGGAAACCCGACCGCTTCCATCTTGGTGGTGTAGGTGGTGAAGCTGGCCAGGGCGAGCTTGTGCTTGGCGAGCAATTGTTTCAATCCATCGGGGCCAAGGCGTGTGACCACGTCGGCGAGGTGCTTGCAGTTATCGAACGGGCACCAGATATCGATCGCCTCGAAGCCGAGTTTGGCCGCCCGCTCGCAGACCTCCTCGATGGGAAGCTCGGCGAGCATGACCGAGGAAAACGCAAGGCGCATGCGCCTTGGATCAGCAGGGGAGGCGTTGGCATGGCCGGCTAACGCCAGTGCCGCAGCAGCCGTGGTGCGGAGGAAATGACGACGATCTAACAAACATTGAGACGCTGAATCGGTGAAGTGCATGGGTGTGGATATTTGATTCTATCTGGACTCTTGTTTTTGGACTCTTCAATCAGAGAGCCTGTCTGAAAAACACGCAACACCAGGGACCGACCTCCGGGCGGTCCGTGAGAAGGGAAAGCGGGAGACCAGCCATGGGTCGATTTTTAAGCATTTCATGCGCGGATTCATTCTCATTTCATTTACCGGACCGCCCGGAGGTCGGTCCCTGCCATTTTTCATACAGGCTCTGGGATCACGCTTGCCAGACACGCCATTTCTCGCGCGACGGGCGGGTGAGCAACTTGGTGGCCTCCGGATCTCCGACGATTTCCTCCTTTTCCGGATTCCACGTGATCGCCCGTCCGGTTTTGGCCGCGGCGTTGACCAAATGGCAGATGGTATCACAGCGGATGCCCATTTCGACCGGGCAGATGGTTTCCTGGCGGGACTTCACGCAATCGATAAAGTTGCGGTGGTGTTCCAGCGAGACTGGCAATTCTTCGTCGTTGGATTTGGGTTCCGTCTTCCACAGTGTCTGATCTTTGGCGCAGAAGCCCAACGCATCGCTGATCCACCCTTCGCTGCCGTGGAAAATCACCCCGTCGCCATTCTCCCAGGCCCGAGGCAACGAGGAGGCCACCGCGGTTTGGGCGGTCCGGGTATCCATGACGCGCAGCTTCACCCCGTTGGCATAATCACATGTCACGTCCCACTGGGCCAGTGTGCGGAAGATGCCTTCTTCGGGAAACATGCCGGTCCCGGCGTAGCGGACCGGGCTGGTGTGATCGGTCTTGTTAGCCCACTGCGCGAGTCCCAGTTCGTGGATGCCGCAACCGGCGAGAAACCCGAGCGACGTCTCGGGGCAATGAAAGCCGCCCCAGCGGGTCGCGCGGTCCGCAGTGTAGGGGACCATTTCCGACGGCCCCATCCAGGCGTCGTAGTTGAAGCCCTCGGGCACCGGGATTTCAGTGGTCGAGCCGTAGGGTTTGACGGTGTATTGTGCCTGGTCGTGAAAAACGTCGCGGCACCACAGATCAATGCGTTCGAGTTTGCCGATGTAGCCATTTCTAACAAGCTGGACCATCTGACGGTATCTGCCTTTAGGGCCTCCCGACCGGTATTGAGTGCCGAACTGGAACACACGCTTCGTTTCATGCATCACCTTGCGCAGCGGCCCCATGAGGCTGAAGTCCACCGCCAACGGCTTCTGACAATAGACATCCTTGCCGGCCTTGGCGGCGGCAATCGACATCGGCACGTGCCAGTGGTCATGTGCGGAGATGATCACGGCATCGACGTCCTTGCGTGCGAGGATCTCCCGGAAATCGTCGTGGGCTTTGGTGGTCTCGACACCGTAATGTTTGTTGTATTTCGCCGCCATGATTTCTCCACGGCGCTTGAACGCGTCGCAGGTGGCCACCACGCGAACGTCTTCCATCTGCTTGAGATGGCTGAAATGATAGTAGTCGGCAATGCTGCCGCAGCCGATCTGTGCGACGTTGATCCGGTTGCTGGGAGCCTCCGCGCCGAACAAGGGGCCGGTGATGATGTTGGGCACGGCGAAAACCGTGCTGGCCCCGATGGCTTGTTTGAGGAATAGGCGGCGGGTGCTGGGAATTTGATTCATGGTTTTTCAGAGTTCGATTTTTCTTTAGTGGTAAATGGATTGGAGTCTTTCCACACGGCGGCGATACTTGCCAGGCGGGCGTGGTCCGCCGGAGTGGATAACACCGCGATGCTGTAGCGCAGGGTCCAGCTCCGGCCCTTAGCCAATGTGAAAGGCTCCTTCTTCAGGTTGAGCGTGGCGGATAGATAACAAAACGGCTTGCTCATCGTGAACCATTCTCCCGGCCGCGGATTGGCTGGGTGGGCAAGCATCAACAAGGTGACCGGTCGTCCCCCGATGGTGTTGCGAACCGCGCACCAGTTGCCGGTGGTGACTTTTTCACCGCACACCGCAGGCGGGGTGACAGCATCAGCCCAGATGAATTCTCCCTTGTTGGCCCACTCCGGGAGAAAGCGCATGCCGAGGCCGAAATATGGTGAGCCCGATAAACGCACGGACTCGCGGTCCGCAGCCGGGGTGAGGGTGGATTCCCAATCCAGCCAATGCACCGCATCCGCACCCTTGCCTGTGGCTCGCACCCGCACACTGCGTGATTCATCTAACAAATTAGTTCCGTCTGTGGCGAGCCAGCGCAGATTCTGCTCGCAACCAACGCCAGATGCCGTGACTACGGAGTCCTTCACTTCCTGGCGTCCGGCATTCTTGATGTCCTTTTCGGCCCAGAAATCCGTGTCATCCACATTGAGGGCGAACATCAACGCGTGGTGGTGGAAGTGATCCGACGGAGAATCCTCCAGCAGCGGAACCGGCTTTTCTCCCGGCGCGAACAACTGGGCGATGTAAGGTTTGTTAGGATTGGGCTCTTTCCGCCACATCGCGACCACAGCTCCGTCCGCCGCGCGCAACGGAACCGGCGGCGGAGTTTCCACGCCGGAACAGATGGCAGCCAACGCTAAAACCAGTGAACTAACAATTGAAGGTTTCATGATTGTCAAACCAGCCACTTGGCCAGCGCCTTATTCAGGTAAGAGATACTGCGTTCGGCCTCGTCGATCTTTCCGCATTCCACGCTGAGGAAGATCTCGCGGTCCACCGGTTCCATGATTTTTGCGACGCGCTCCCAATCGACGACACCCTCGCCGCAGGCGCAGCCGACCGGTGTGCCGGTCACCTTGCCGCGCTCCTCGGTGCTGTGGGCCATCGAGATGTCCTTGGCGTGAATGTGAAACACCCTGTCACGGACCTTGGTCAAACCTTCGTAAGGATCCTCGATGCCGGCGAGGTAGCTATTGCCGGTATCCCAGTTGATTTGGATCCACGGTGAATCCACGAGATTCACGATCTTGAGCAAACCGTCGGTGGTCTTGGTGTAAACACCGTGCGGTTCAATGCAGAGATATTTTTTGTGTCGCGCGCAAACCTGCGCCGCTCGTGTAAGCGTGTAGCGCATCGTGTCGTGCGCGAACGCATCATCCATCCAGTCGGGTTTGATCATCTCATCGGAGTTCAGGAAATCGCAGCCGACAAACGACGCGAGCACCGCCGCGCGGGTCAGGCGGTCCACCGCCGCCTCGGGTTTCATCAAGGGCGAATGCGCCGAGAGGCTGGAAACCTTCATGCCGTAACGATCACAAATTTCCTTCATCAACAGCGGGTCTTCCTCCATCGAGAACGAGTGGAAATAATTCACCTCACTGAGCAGTTCCCAACCGGTGTGGACCATCGGTTCGACCCATCGGTAACCGAGTTCCGAAGCGATTTTGACGCCGGCTTCGAACGACTTGTCCGCCGAGCGGCAGAATTCCATGTTGAGGGAGATCTTGAATTTGGCCATGATTGTCGGATCGCAGGGTGTTGCGGTGCACAATATGGCCTGCGAAAAATCGTTTGTCTTTCACTGGACGCCAGTGGTAAATATTTATACTTCAGCAGGCTCTCGCCGTATGGCTTGTCCGTCGGCTTCGGCTTATCCATCAATCTCCACGATTCCCGCGCATACGCATCAAGCTATCCGGTTTTGAGTTTCCCCAAGCCGGAGGCTTATCAGCCGGTAGCCGGTGGTTGAGCGAAGCGACGCTACAAGCGGTGCATTGACATTTACTTTATTCGCTCTACGCCGACTGGCACAGAGCGTAGCAAATTTGCATTACGGGTTTCCGGGGTTTCGACTATCGTTGCTTTGGTGCAAGCAAAAAAAGCAAACGTGTGATTTTTCAGCGGGGATTTCCCCGCATCGGATTTTCCTGAGCGAAACTATCGCCATCGCGGCTTGCCGGTTGGCGGGGATTTGTCACACTGCGGACATGACATCCGCAGCGCCTTCCGATTCGTCCGCCCGCCAATTGATCTTCCGCCAGACCGGAAAACCTGCCGAGGTGCTGGAATTGAACGGGTTTTCCCCGCGCCAACCGGGTGCCGACGAAGTGCTTGTGCGCATCCTGGCCGCCCCGATCAATCCGGCGGACCTCAACACGATCGAGGGCACTTATGGGGTGAAACCCGAGCTGCCAGCGGTGCCGGGAGTCGAGGGTTGTGGAGTGGTGGAGGCCAGCGGCTCTGCGGATTTCGCAGTCGGCGACCGGGTGATGTTCCTGCGCCGGGCATCGACATGGGCGACGCACACGACCGTCGCCGCGGACACGTTGTTCAAGCTGCCGCCCGGCATGGATCCGCTGCAGGCGGCCATGCTCAAGGTGAATCCGGCCACCGCATGGCGCCTGCTCCATGGCTTCGAGCCGCTCAAGCCCGGTGATTGGATCGTCCAGAACGCGGGAAACTCCGCCGTCAGCCGCTGCGTGATCCAGCTCGCACGGGATCTCGGAATCCGCACGATTTCCTTCGTCCGCAGGGCCGGATTGATCGATGAACTCAAACACCTCGGAGCGGACGAGGTGCTCATCGATGACGACGATGGATTGGCGGCCGCCAAAGCCGTGCTCGGTGGATCGAATGCCGCGCTCGCCTTCAATGCGGTGGGTGGCGACAGCGCGTTGAGATTGATGAAACTGCTGCGCGAGAGCGGCACCCACATCACCTATGGAGCGATGGGCCGCAAGCCGCTGACGCTGCCTAACGGACTGCTCATCTTCCGCGACATCCGGGTGCGCGGCCTCTGGGTAACCCGCTGGGTGGAGAACTCGCCGCCTGACGAGGTCCGCGATGTCTATCAGAACCTTGCGTCGCGCGTGGCTGCCGGCAAACTTCTCCAACCGGTGGCCGCCACCTATTCGCTGGACGCGTTTGCCGACGCACTGCCGGCATTGGATGTTCCGGAGCGTTCCGGGAAAATCCTTTTCACTCCGTCGCCGGATTCACGCCCATGAAACCGCAGCTCACCGCGATCGTGGCCATGACACCCGACCGGGTGATTGGCAAGGGCGGCACGCTGCCATGGCATTTGCCGGAGGATCTGGCGTTTTTCAAACGCGTGACATCCGGCCATCCGATCGTGATGGGACGCAAGACCTACGAATCGATCGGTCGCCCGCTGCCGAAACGGCGCAACATCGTGCTGACGCGGGATAAGGCGTGGTCCGCGCCGGGAGTGGAAGTGATCCACACGCCGGAAGAACTCGACGCTCTGCCTGAGCTGGATGGCCGCGTGTTCATCATCGGCGGCTCGGAAATCTATGCGGCATTCCTGCCACGGCTCGATGATTTGTTAGTGAGTCATGTCTTCGAAAGCTTTCAAGGCGATACGCGGTTTCCCGAGTTTGAACACTTGTTTCCGCAAAGCGAGTTGCTGGAAACCCACGAGGCGTTCGAGGTGAAGCGGTGGAGCCGATGAGAATTCACTTGGTTGCAGCAAGCAAATTTTGAGTCCGGCGTGCAAGTTTCCGCATCCAAAATTCACTCGTCGGCGTTGACCCAGAGAAATGTTGAAATGCGAAACCTGACCCCATTGAATTCTGTGAATTCTGTGACTCCTTATCCATCCGCCTTGATCAGGGTAGAGTCGCTTTGTTGCATCAAGCGAATTTTGCCTCCTCCGCAAAATCTGTGGGTGAAACCGGGATCTAATCGCCGCGAAGCGGCGTGATCCTCTTGAAAGTTGTCCACAACAGGCCGCTTCGAGAATGGGGCCGTAACTCGTCGGAGAAGCGGCCTGTTGTGGGCAACTTTCTCTTCCAGGCGGTGAAGGTTGGCTGGTGGCATGAGAGCTTGATGAACCGGCGACCTCTGGCAAAGTCCGTTTACTACAACAACAAACCAGGAGGCCGCCGATTCTTCTCAAGACCCTACTCAACAAAGTCCACCGCATCAAGAGCTTCGTTTACCATTCCGTCAGTTTGA
>CAIVKO010000222.1 GCA_903906515.1 Akkermansiaceae bacterium | reverse complement strand
TGCTCCTGCGAAGAAGCCCGCTCCCGCCAAGAAGCCCGCTCCTGCGAAGAAGCCCGCTCCCGCAAAGAAGCCCGCCCCTGCGAAGAAGCCCGCTCCCGCAAAGAAGCCCGCTCCCGCGAAGAAGCCCGCTCCCGCGAAGAAAGCTACTCCAGCCAAGACCCCTGCTCCAGCGAAGAAGGTAGCTCCGGCAAAAACACCGACTCCGGCTAAGAAGTCAACTCCCGCAAAGCCCGCTCCTGCGCAGAAGGCCGCTCCTGTGAAACCCGCTACGGAGGCCAAGACCATCCCCGTTAAAGCCCCGGTTCCTGAAAAAACAGTCAAAGCTCCGGCCAAACAGCCCGTGGTTGAGCCCCAGATTTCCAAGGTCGATGCCTCTCCTGTTGCGAAGGCGCCGGTCGTGAAACGCTCGTCGCTTGTGGATTTTCCGGTGCCGCCGGCTCCGGTAAAGCCTCCATTCGTTCCACCCAAGACCACTCCCGTTGCGACATCGCTGGAGCCGGTCGTTGGTGGCACCAACGCGAGTCACAGCCAGGCATTCATCCAGAAACAACGCCAGCGCCTGCTGGATTTACGGGATGATCTCGTGGATGCCATGTCCGGAATGACCCGCGACACCATCCGCAATGCCCCGGAAGGTTCCGAGGCCTCCGGCAGTGGACAGCACCAAGGTGACGCCGGCAGCGATGCCTACGACCGCGATTTCGCGCTTTCCGTTTTGGCGAAAGAACAGGATGCGCTTTACGAAATCGAGCAGGCCTTGCGCCGGATTCAGTCAGGAAACTACGGAATCTGTGAAATTTCAGCTCGTAAAATCCCCCAAGCCCGTCTGGAGGCCATTCCTTTCGCCCGTTTGACCGTCGAATGTCAGGCCCAATGGGAGAAAGAATACGGCAAACGCCGCTTCCGTCCGTCCAATGAAGTGGGCTTTTCTGGAGGAAATTATATCGAAGATGAAGATTCTGATACGGTTTCTCTTGACGAAGAAGAAGATTGAAGCAACATCCGCGCCCCAAAGTTCCCTCTCATGCCACGCGATATTATCATCCTAGAATGCACCGAAGCGAAAGCCGAGGGCAAACCGACTTCACGTTACGTCACCACACGCAATAAGAAGAGCCTCAGAACCCCAGGCCGTCTGGAGAAAGTGAAATTCAATCCTTTCCTCAAGCGCCGCACCCTTCACCGCGAACTCCGCTGATCTCCCATGTCCGAACCTAAGACCGTTCAACGCCGTATCAATTTCCGCAAGGCCAACCGGCAGATGCCGCGCCGCCGTCATGATATTCCTGCGGAGCAAGTGGTGCCCACCAATCCGGAGCTTCTCACCAAGTTCACCTCGGAAACCGGCAAGATTCTGCCGCGCCGCGTGACCGGCGTTTCAGCCAAGCTTCACCGCAGGATCAACAACGCGATCAAACAATCGCGTGCGATCAACCTGCTTCCCTGATTTTCGTTCATTCAGAACGGGCTCTCCCAATCACTGTCGCTGGGGTCGATCTCCAGCATGGTGAATATGTGGCGGGCGGTGAGCTCGCCCATGGACCGGCAATCGCCGAAATCATTTGTGCCGTGCATCCGGTCCAATTCCTTGGCCAGTGTGAGCACGTGTTCCCGCGGAGCAATCTCCTCGCGGCGCATGATTCCTAACAAAGCCCGCAGACGTCCGCTCTCAACCTTGGCGCGCCGTGACATCTGCGAGTGTTCCTCCGCCACATATTGGTCGATACTCACGCGGTTGAGCACGTCGAAGGCCAGGCGGGTGACGGCGCGGTTGGATTTGAACCGGAACGCCAGATAGATGTTTCCGTTTCCCTCGTAGGACTGTTGGTCGAAGTCGATGGCCCGCACGCGGTATTGCACTTCCTCGAAGTCCGGAGTGATATCGACCACGTAATTAACGCTGCGCATGTCGCCTAACAGGCGGATGAACGAGCGTTCGGTGAATTTGGTGAACTCCTTGGCGATGCGCACCTTGTTGAGGCCGGGTTGGCTGAGATAGTCGCGGATGAACATGTCTCCGGGCACGCCGGCGATGTGCTCTTCGATGAGGGTGTTACCGTTGACCAGGTAGTTGATCCGGTTGGGCGAGAGGATGTGTTCCAGTTCCAGACCGTAGATGCGGGAGGCATCGGCGTGTTTGACGTAGAAATAGTCCGAGTTGTCGTTGAACAGGTTGGTGATGCGGATGCGGAACGGGCGGGAATTTCCGAAATCGCCGAAGTCGATGCGGTCCACCAGCAGGTGCTCGTGTTGCTGGGCGTCACGTCCGAGTTTGAGTTCGGTGTAAATACTGGTGAGCAGCGGTCGCAACTCCGCAAACACCTCGGGCCGGTACATCACCGTGAGCCAGAGTGTTTCTCGCCCGCGCGGATCCTCGTAGGGGATCGCCCCGGAAAAACGCAGCAGATCATCGTAAATTTTCGGGATGTCGCGCTGCCGGTCGAAATGATAGAGATACTGCCTCAACGCGGGAGAGACTGGGTAGCGGATTTTTTTCCGGGCGATCACGGCGCGAAGCTAGCGGATGGTGATGCGGAAAACAATCCCGAACCGCGAAAGCAAGGGGTGCTCCGCGGAAAATGCCGGGTATTTGCTTTTGGTGGATGGATCGGTCGAGTGGTATTGTCAATGGCGGTCGCCATTGATCACAAAGCAGCCCGGGGTGTGGTTGAGCAGTTCGCGCAGGCGTTGCCCTTTGTGATGAAAGCCATTGTTGGCATGATTGTCATTTTTGTTAGCGCGATCCGGGCCTGCGACCGGGGTGGCTGAGATGTACAATTTGAATGTGGCGTCCGACGCGGTGAGTGATTGTTCGATCCACTGCCATTGTTCTTTGCCGAGGATGTTTTTTTCGGGCCATCGGGCATTGTGTTGGGTGGGCGATAGTATCGCCCTTCTGTCATCCAGATTTGCAGGTGTTTGCCCCAGCGGAAGGTGCGGAAGGGTTTTACGGAGTGGGGGACTTGTTCAGTCCAAACTTTCACGCCCATAGGATGAGGGTCAGGTGCTTCATAGGATCGATTGATAAGATACAAGACTGTGCGATGCAATATTGCCAAACGGGAGCAAAATCGCCATTATGAACCCACGCGCTGACTAGTTGAATCTGTCGTCGCGAGGTGATGTGAACGCCGGACGCTTCGCTGGGTGTCACGATTGGAGCTTGGAATGGAATGGGGTTCCGGGTTTTCTAGGCGGGTGGACATGATCCGGATCCGTGGCGCACGGCAACACAACCTGAGGAACATCGATGTCGATATTCCGCGCGGCAGGCTCGTGGTCATCACGGGGCCCAGCGGATCGGGTAAATCGTCGCTGGCATTTCACACGCTCTATGCGGAGGGGCAGCGGCGTTATGTGGAATCGCTCTCAGTTTATGCCCGGCAGTTTCTCGATCAGTTGGAGAAACCGGACGTCGATTCGATCGAAGGGCTGAGTCCGGCGATTGCCATCGAGCAGCGGAGCGGTGGCTTGAACCCGCGCTCGACGGTGGCGACGGCCACCGAAATTCACGACTATCTGCGGGTATTGTGGGCGGCGGCGGGTGTGCCGCATGATCCGGAAACCGGAGAGAGGCTCCAGCGCATGGGTGCGGCGGACATCGTCAATGCGTTGGCGGCGTTGGGTGAGGGGAGCAAGGTGATGTTGTTGGCCCCGGTGCCGGATGAAGAGTTGCGGGAACCCGCGCGGTTGTTAGGGGATCTGCAACGCCAGGGTTACATCCGGATTCGCTTGGATGGTGAGGTGCTGGAGATCGAGGAGGCGGCGAAGGCATGGCCGGATTCGGCTCCGGTGGTGGAGATCGTGGTGGACCGGTTCGTGGTCCGCGCGGGGGTGGAGGCGCGCATGGCGGATTCCGTGGAAACGGCGCTCAGGCTTTGTGGTGCGGAGGCCCGCGTGGCGGTGCAGGAACCAGGTGGGGATGCATGGCGGGATATTTCCTTCCAGACGTCCTATCGGAATCCGCGAACGGGTTTCATGGTCGGCGACATTTCTCCCAAGCATTTTTCCTTCAACTCCCACCTTGGTGCGTGTGAGGCGTGCGAGGGGCTCGGCACGGTGAAATCCATCCATGCGGGCGAACATGAACCGTGTCGTGTCTGCGGTGGGCGTCGGCTTAAACCGGAGTGGCTGGCGGTGCGCATCGAGGGCAGCGGCGGAGTTTGGCATGGCATCCAGGATTTTTGTGCGCTCGGCGTGTCAGATGCCCTGCGTTGGATCGATGGATTTCAGATGGAATCTTCCAGGCAAGAAGCCTGCAACCGCCTTGTGGATGACGTGTGCAAGAGGTTGGCATTTCTTGAGGAAGTGGGACTCGATTACCTCACGCTCGACCGTGCAAGCGGCACGCTCTCCGGCGGCGAGGCCCAGCGCATCCGCTTGGCCACCCAACTCGGCGCAGGCTTGTCCGGCGTGATCTACGTGCTCGACGAACCGAGCATCGGCCTGCACACGGCGGATACCGGCCGCCTGATCCGCGCGCTGACACGATTGCGGGATCTCGGAAATACGGTGGTCGTCGTCGAACACGATGAGGAAATCATCCGTGCGGCGGATCATGTGATCGACATGGGGCCAGGCGCGGGCCATGCGGGAGGACTCGTGCTCGCCGCCGGAAAACCTGAGGAAATCCAATCCCCCACCGGCGAGTGGTTGCGGGCAAGGCAGGGACCGACCTCCGGGCGGTCCGGCAAGAAGCAGCTTAAGAGCGATTCTTTGTCCGGACCGCCCGGAGGTCGGTCCCTGCC
>CAIVKO010000221.1 GCA_903906515.1 Akkermansiaceae bacterium | reverse complement strand
TGGCATTGGGTCAATTCGGAACGCACATCACTGTCACTCATTTTGCTGAGCAGGCGGTGGGTGTTGCTGTGATTGCCGATTTCATGCCCTTCGGCGACGGTTCGACGGACGACGCTTGGATAGAGGTCCACGCTGCGGCCAACCACGAAAAACGTGGCTTTGATGTTGCGGGCGCGCAGCATATCCAGCAATCGCGGCGTGTTCTGTGGGTGCGGGCCGTCATCGAAGGTCATGGCTACGTAGTTTCCCGAAACCATGACTCGAGAGAAGGAAATCCCGGAGTCTTTCGAGAAATCGGAATCCAAGGCCATATCGGGATTACGCGGCACCGGACCATGGGTCGCTGGAGTGCGGTAACGGGAATTCGCGGTGGTCTTTACCATGCCTGGAGCCGCAGGCAGGGGTTTCAGCGGAGCCGCAGCCCTACAACTGGCCATCGTGGCGGTGAACAACATAAATCCGCGGCGCGTCAATCCTGACGGGCTCATCTTGACTGACGATTCACCTCCCAATGAAGCATTGAGAAAACGGTATCCGAGAGTGTGAAGGGGATTGGGCATGGGCAGGGTATGGCAAAGGCTCGCAACTAATATACCCGAATTCCCGGACATGTCACGCCCGGATTTTGATCGACCGGTCCCCCATTTTGTCCCGCCTTTCACATCCGCTCTTGCAGGATCGACCGTGCAGGTCTTGAATCGCCGCCCGCTGGCATGTATTTACTCAAAAAAGTCATCCAACTCCGGGAAAAATCCCACCCGGATCATGAAAAGCCGTTCCTCGAACATCTTGAGGACCTGCGGGTGATGATTATGCGAATCGTGATCACGCTGGTGATCTCGATGCTCGCGTGTTTCACCTACAATCAGAAATTGATGGAATTCTTCCGCAAGCCGGTGGATGAGGTTTTGATCACCCAGCTGAAGGCGACGCTTCCATCGGACAAGGATGTGCCACATGCGCTCACCACGGATCTGTGGAAAGAAGCGTTGAAAGTGGAGCACTCGGCAGCAGGCTTGTCGCCAGAGCAGCGTGAGGTTTTTTTCAAAGTCCTCAATGATGAGAATCTGGTCTTTCATGCGAAATCGGTCGGCCTGTTAAGGGCGGCTATGAGTCTGCCGGCAGAGCGCCGGGAAAATTTCGTTGCCTCGCTCAATGAGTCTCCCGATCTGAAAAAGCAGCTTCAAGAGCTGCTGAAGACCAAGCCGAACACGGAGAGCCAGCTTCGCGGCAATCTCAACATGATGTCGGCCCTCAAGCCCACGGAAGGTTTCATGCTTTCCATGAAGCTCGCCTTCGTCGCGGGGATCGTGGTCTCGTTCCCCCTGCTGCTTTTGTTCATTCTTCAGTTCGTCCTGCCCGGACTTCACAGCCATGAGAAACGCGTGCTCTGGCCGGCGATGGCCGTGGGTTTCGGGTTGTTCCTGTTCGGCGCTGCCTTCGCCTATTATCTGGTATTGCCCAGAGCCCTGATGTTTTTCTACACATGGAGCGGTGATATGGGCATCTCCAACGATTGGCGGATCGGCGAGTATATCTCCTTCGCCACCCAGTTCACCCTGCTCTTCGGGGTTTCCTTCGAGTTGCCAGTGGTGGTGATGGTGTTCGTGAAACTCGGTTTACTGACTTATGACACCATGTCCAGAACCCGCTCCTACGCGATTGTGGGCATCTTTATCGCAGCAGCCGTCCTAACACCCACGCCGGACATCCCGACCATGCTGCTGATGGCATCGCCGATGATCATCCTCTACGAAATCTGCATCTGGCTGGCATACTTCGATCAAAAGAAAAGCCGCTTGGCGGAGGAACAGGAAGCCCGAGAACGCGAGGAACGCCTCGCTCTAACTGATTCCGTCGCCCCCACCGATCCTGTCGATCCATACGACCCGGACAGAGACGCAACTCATTTCGATGAGGGGGGAGCGGCCTACCACTCTTACGACACCGGGGAGTCCGCGGAAAGCGGACAACCGGAGGAACACCGTGAACCCGAGGAAACCGGCGACGACGGATGGACCGAGAAGTTCCCCCAAAAGGAATTCCATGAGTATCCGGAACTTCCGGAGCCGCCGCAGGATTCAACGCATGATGATTCAACGCATGATGACACCAAGCATGATTCGGAAAAACCCGGACCGCAGCCATGAACTGCATTTCCAGTTAGATCGATGAATCCGCCCAAGCCCGATGTTGATGATAGTGCCCGCTCGCCATTCGCCGGCTGCGCCATTCTGATCGCCGCCTTGCTGGTCATGGTATTCCTGATCGTTTTTTCAACGGTCACCTTGTTCCGCCAATACAATGAAATCGCCAAATTCACGGCGGAAAAACCCGTGCCGGTGGAGACCACGGCGTTGGAAAATCAAGAGCCCGCGCTCAATACCCTGGCCGAGCGACTGGAGTCATTCCGTCAGCAAGTCGGCGGGGATACCGAGACCTCCCTGTCATTGACTCCGGAGGAAATCAACCTCGCCATCGCCGCCTACGAGCCGTTCAAGGAATTACGCGGTACCTTCCGCGTTCTCTCGGTGGAGCAATCCGTGATGAAAATCGCCATTTCATTTCCGATCAATGGCAAACCCCGTTTCACCCACGGCGACGAAAAGGGTGTGATCACCTCGGATTCCAGATACCTCAATGCCACGCTCGTCGCCAAACCGGCTCTGCTGAAAAACGAGGTTGTGCTCAAAATCGACGAAATCGAAGTTCCGGGCACCATTGTGCCCGATGGATTCACCGGCCAGATGTCGCCCTACCGCATCACCGAGCGTTATCTCAATGACGGAGTGATCGGTCCCGTGATGAAACAACTCACACGAGTCACGCTGACCGATGGCAAGCTCGTGCTTGCACGGGTGCCCGGCGAGATTCCCGCGGATAAGATCACCAATGAGCAGGTGGATTCCGCCAGCAGCCGGCTTTTCACCATCCTCGGAGTGATCGCCTGCGTGTTTTTATTGTTCGCAGGCACCATCGTTTTCATCGGACTTCGTGCGAAAAACCGCCGTGGCACGAATTGATCGAAGGTTTTTGCAAAAATCCGGGTTGCCGCGCCGTTCCACTCAAACGATATGAAACCACTCGTCACACGCTCCGCTTTGATATGCCTTGCACTTTCGGTTTGGTCCCTGGCTGCGGAGACCACGACTCAGGAGAAATCCGACAAGCCGGCAGAAACCGCCAAGGAAACTCCCGCCAAACCCGCTGACACCGAATTGGATGCCAAACGCAAGGAGATGGAGACCTTGACCACCGAAAACAAGCTTGAGGCCGAGCGCCTCACCAAAGCCACCAACGCGATGCGCGCCGAAATCACCCGGTTGAAAATGGAGCGCGACCTGATGGCTGAAAAACAGGCGATGGAAGCCACCAAACGCCAACAGTCGCTCAGGACCGAACTTGCGAAAACACAGGCGGAAAAAGAAAGACTGCTCGAGGATGCGGAACTCGCCAAAGCCCGCGCGGAAAAATTCTCCAACGAACTCAAGGCCGCGCAGGCCGAGGCATCATTGGAGATCTCCCGCCTTCAGAATGACATAGCCCGCATCGAAACCACAGAGAAACGCGGTGATTACGCCGACTCCAAACCGGTTTATCTCAAGAACCCCCTCAAGGAAAACGGCATTCTAGTGGTTTCCGACCGTCGCATTCCACTCAACGGGATAATTTCTAACGACACGGCAACCTTCGTCACCAATCGCATCCAATATTGGAACAACAAGGACCGCACGCTGCCCATCTTCATCGTCATCGATGCCAGCCCCGGCGGTTCGGTGATGGCCGGATACCGGATCCTCAAAGCCATGGAGTCCAGCGACGCTCCAATCCACGTGGTCGTCAAATCCTTCGCCGCATCGATGGCCGCGGCCATCACGACCTTGGCCCACGAATCCTATGCCTATCCGAATGCGGTGATTCTGCATCACCAGATCAGCGCGCAAATCATAGGCCAACTCAATCTCACCCAGCAACGTGAGTTCCATGAGGAAAGCCAGCGCTGGTGGAAACGTCTCGGCACGCCGATCGCCACCAAAATGGGCATCTCCACGGATGAACTCATCAAAAAAATGTATGCCCATACTTCGAGCGGCGATTGGAGCGAGTTCGGAGAAGATGCACAGAAACTCAAGTGGGTGGATCACATCGTCCAAGGCATCGATGAAACCTCACTCAACAAGGATCCCGATGCCACTGCTGCCCCGGCAGCCATCCCGACCGCCCCAAGCAGACCCAATTCCCTCGTTGAGGAAATCGACACCAACGGCAAGCCCTTCATGTGGCTTCCACGGCTCGACCCCAAGGATGTCTATTTCCTCTACAACCCGGATTCGTATTACCGCATGAGGTAACACATGCTCGAAGACGATTTCACTTATGTCCTGCGCAAGGCCTTGTTAGGTCATGCGCTCACTCCAGCCACGGTAGCGCCGCTTGCGGGGCTGATGGAGGCCGAGGTTCTGGATTTCCTGAACGGATCATTTTCTCAAGCAACCGCCCGCAACCTCGCCGCCTCCCTCGGACTGAAAGCAGAGGCTTTCGCCTCCCACGACTTCTATCAGCCAAAGGATGTCGAGGTTCCCGGCATCTACCGTCTAATCCTTCCGTTCAGTGGCGACCACGTGAATGCATGGGCGCTGGGCAATGCGGATTCCCTCGTCCTCTTCGATGCGGGAAACGATGTGGCGGATCTGCTCCGCAGTCTGCAATCGCAATGCGGACGCCTGCCGGATCAAGCGTTCATCACCCATTCCCATCGCGACCACGTCGGTGGGATCGCAGACTTGCGGGCGGCGGGCGTCCCACTCCACGGCCCCGGCGATTGCAGCGTTTCCG
>CAIVKO010000220.1 GCA_903906515.1 Akkermansiaceae bacterium | reverse complement strand
GTCATGTATTGGAAACCGGGTGCCAGTTCGCTGGTGGAATGTTGTTTGGCAAATTCCTGGCTAAGGCTCACGACGAGCGGGTAATTCTTCATGTCCAACATGCAGTTGCACAGGCTGAAGGCCGCGTCATCCGCCAGCGGATCCGCAGGATAGAAGGCGAGGAACGACAGCAGGAGATCGGCCGTGCGCTTGAGCATGGTGATCTTTTCCGGTTGCACGTTGTCCTCCTTCGGCAGTTCGTGGGCTTTCGGCGCTTTTTGATAGATCAACTGTGACAGCGCGAAATAACTGGAGACCACCTCGGCGGTATCCGGGTATTCACGCCAGACGCGCTCTTGAAATCCGATGGATCCGAGGAAACGCCCTTCATCCTCGAGCACGGCGCTGATACCGGCGTCATTGGTGAAGCTGGCGCTGATCACGGCGCGGTAGACGAGCCATGCGCGTTCATGTTCGCCGATGTCCTTGTAGGCCTTGCCGACGACCAGAATCCGATCAAACGGGATCTCCAGTGTGGGATAGCGTTCGCGGAGGATTTCGAACATCTCGACGATTTTTTGCGCATCGTAGAATTTCGGTTTCGTGTAGATCCAAAGCAGCATGCGGGCGAGTTCGCTTTCGTTGAACTTCGCGTTTTCCTTGAACACCGCGGAGAGGTATTCCAGCGCGGTGGCGTCGTCACCGTCGTTGAAGTAGCATTGGCCGAGGGCGAAACGCTCGGAGATGTTCATGATGTATTCATCCAGGGATTTTTCTCCAGCGGCGAGCACCGTGAGTTCCGGTGTGGGACCGACCGCCATGAACGCCGGGTTGCCGATTTCGCGGATCACGGCGGGCAGAATACGGAATTTTCCGGGAACATAACCGATCAGGTCGTAGGATACCGACGGGCAGGCATTGGCAAAATGGATGCGAATGGAATCCCCGAGTATCTCGTGTTGAGCGTGGTTGATGGAACCCGGTACCAGACGGGCCCCGGCGGGCAAGGGGATGTCGAGCACGAACCAGCGGTTCGAATGATAGTAGCCGCGGGTATCATGCAGTCGCACATTGACCTGCTGACCGTTTTCGATATTCTTGACGGGCGATGAACTGGCAACGCCGATGGGTTTTCCACGGTATTCGAGCGGGGCGTGCATATGCTGCCACAGAGTGACGCCCGGACGGACACTGTTGGTGTTCGACTTGGTATCGGGTGAGAATCCGAACAAATCGGCGGCATACGTGTAGCGGCCCCGGCCGCGCGCTTTGAACTCGACGAGATTCTTGCCGGATTGAATGGCATCCTTGGGAACTTCCAACATCGTGAGTCCGTTGGAACCGGTCGCTTTGACAACGCCGATTTCCTTGCCGTTCACTTGCACGGTGACCTCGAGATCGGTGGATTGTTCCTTGCCTCGACCGAACCATGCGGACAGCGCGGCAACGGCGGCACCACGTGCGCGGCCGGTGTGGTAGCCGAAGCAGCCGTGGAAACGCAGCAGGGATTCCGCAGCAGCGGCTGCGCGTGGCGAGTCCGGTTTGGATTCGGCAAGTGCTAACAAAACGAGCGCGGTGGTTTCCGGTGCGTCGTTGAGCCACGTGACTTTGTAGCCGGACTCCCAGATGACGGGTTGATCGGGCTCTGCTTTCACTTTGTTTTCGAGGATGCCCGTGAGTTCGGCGGCGATCTCCTTGCGGTCGATGTTGAAAAACGCACGGGTCAGATAGGCAAGCGTGGCGGAACCGAGCGAGTTGCGGTCGCGGTAGAGACGGTTGCAAGCCGCGAAGTCGGCGCGTTTGTCAGTGGACAAGGCGTGCAGGATGATGGCCTTGCTGTCGTTGTCGTTGGCATCGAGTGCCTGGAGTTGGTTGAGCAGGAAAGTGGCGGTGAGGTCGAGCGTGCCTTTATTGACGGCAATGCCGGCGTTGCGGGCCTCGATCAAGGCCCAGAATGCGCGGGCAGTCGTGAACTCGCTGGTGATATTGCCGTTCCAGCTGCCGTTCGCGGCTTGGCTTGTCACCAGCGTGGCGACGAGCGAGCGGGCGCGTTCGGCGAGTTGACGAGTGTGGTGATCTTCGGCCTTGCCTTGCTTGGCATAGGCAAGCGCGGTAGCTGTGGCTAACAGGTCGTGCGCAGGATGGCTGCCCCACATCGGCGGCGCGATGCGGGCGTAGTCCACCAGCGGGCCGTAGTTCTGCATGGCCATGTCGAGCACGGCGTCCTTTATGTCGGGACCGATGGAGATCGACATCCATTGCGACGTGTATTCGCGTCCCGCTGGCAGTGTCATTACAGCTGCGGTATCGGCATTGGTGGAACCACCCGCATGGGCGGCATAGGGGAGTCCCCATGGCTGCACCGGCAAGGTTTGTTCGAGGCTGTCCTTTTGTTCCCCGGCATTTCCGGTGAGTTCGAAGGCGAGGTTAAGGGTGCTTGGGACGGTGAACGAGTCGAAGGTCACCTCGGCTCCGCCTTTGGCTTTCACATCGGTTTTCATTTCACGGGTGGCCAGCACCTTGGTGTGATCCTTGGCATCAAGGATGCGCAAGGTGAGCGGAACGTTGCCCGAAAAGTCGGTTAGGTTGTGGATGCGGCCGACGACGCGGAGTTCATCGCCCTCGCGCAGGAATGCCGGGGTTTTCAATTCCACAAAGAAATCCTTGCGGGTGAGTGTGGCGGCGGTTGTCTGGCCGACGAGGGTTTCCACGCTGCATCCTCGTGCGGTGAGACGCCATGCGGTGGTGGTTTCCGGCATTTTCAGGGTGGTCACGGATTTGCCGTCCGCTCCGGTGATGATGGATGGAAGCCAGCGTCCTTCACCACGGACTTCACGGCGGGGTGCGGCTGGTTCGGGCTCATGCGCTATGATTTTTGAATTTATCACAATCGGTTGCGGATTTGAGGATTCTTTCATCCTTCCGTCCACGGCACCCTGCGCCTCAAGTTGATCATTCAGATTGTCCAATTGTCCTGCATCCAATTCCTGTCGCATAACCGGTGTGACTGGCGCTGGTAAGGCAACCCCACCAGACATGGTCACGGTGGCGGCGTGAAGAAGTTTCCGTTCCTCCTCGGTTCTGACGAGG
>CAIVKO010000219.1 GCA_903906515.1 Akkermansiaceae bacterium | reverse complement strand
TGGGTATCCCATGGCGGTGTGATGGTTGATTTGTTTGAGTTCTAGCGCATATACTAGAACTCAAATCACGAATGGCAATCAAAAAAATCAGCAAAAAGGCAAAAAACTAGATCACCAATCTAGAAATAACCAAACTCCAGATCGTCACCTTTTATCGCTATCAGGACTGGCTTTTCGTCCTTCCTGGCGACATTGGACCAAGTGCTTGGGACAAGCTCTGGCTTAGACATCACATCGAAATTTCAGCAATGCTTCGAGGCACAACCGCGAGAGTGCTCGTTGCTCCTCACCATGGCCGTAGTTCAGGTTATTCCGAGGCGATGATTGAAGTGATCAATCCGCACCTGATCGTTGTCAGCGATGAACATGGAAAGGAGCCTACTGACTATAGGTTCCGGACAAAGGCCAAAGGCATCGAACACAACCCGATCACTTTTGAACTAAAACCCATTAACATACTCATGAGGAAGATCGAAGAACGTAACAAGCCAAGCGGATTACTTAGCCTGCTAAATGGCAGAAAAAATGATATCAAATACCTCTCAATGAAGTCCACGGGAAGGCTTCAGTTCAAAGTGGACGCTGCCGGTAATTGCAACCTTCACATTGTTGACTCATGAAACTCGGTATCTCCCTCTCCGGCGGCGGCGTCCGCGCCTTGGTGTTCCACCTTGGCGTCCTCAAACGCCTCGCAGAGTCCAAGCACTGGGATTCCATCGAGCATCTTTCGACCGTTTCCGGCGGCAGCCTCTGCGTCGCCATGATCTTCGCCAAGAACGGTGGCAAATGGCCAAGCGCCGATCAGTTTCTCAACACAGTTCTTTCAGCCGCCCGTGAACAGCTGACAACGCAGAGTCTAGTCTGGGCCAGTGTGCGAGCAGGTTTCATCAGACCATTTCGCCTCTTAAACGGCCGAGCACATCTGGTAGCTCATGTTCTTGCCACGAAATGGGGCGTCACGATGAGTCTCCAGGATTTACCTGAACGTCCTCGCTGGACTATCAACTGCACCACTTATGAAACCGGCAAGAACTGGCGCTTTTCACACAAACGCATGGGAGACTACCTTACTGGTCACGTCAGAAATCCAGATTTCCCCGTCGCAGACGCAGCAGCTGCGTCCGCCGGTTTTCCAGGCGGCATTGGCCCCCGCAAGCTGAAAACATCCGAATATAAGTGGGAGGATTACAAAAAAGGCTCCCAAAGCGAGACCGAGACCATTGAGCCGCGCCACGGGCAGTATCACCTTTGGGATGGCGGCGTTTACGAAAACCTTGGTTCCGAGGCTTTGCTCAAACCTGGTAAAGGGCTTCGCGACGATATTAACTTCTACATTGGAAGCGACGCAGGAAAGTCCATCAGTCGAGAGACAAGACGCGGCTTATTTCGCCCTGCAATTCGTCTTCTGGACTGCGCAATGGATCAGGTTCGTGCTGTCCGTGCACGGACAATCCATGGATTCCTTCGCGGAGAGATCAATTCGCACCCGATAGGCATATACGTTAGGATGGGAATCAGTCGTGAGAACATTTACCGTCAGTTCGCACCAACTGCTACATGTCCAACAACAGGTCCTTGTAACCTGAGACCTGAACATGCGGAGTTTGCCGCAAAGTTCCCAACAACATTGAGGAGACTTAAAAATGAGGAATTCGACCTATTGCTCAATCACGGCTACGAAGTCACCGACGCAACGATGACCACATGGGTACCTGGAATTTTCGATCTTTAGCAATTAATCATGCATACAGCCAGATTTTCAAAGGCTTGCCCTTCTTTATAAGGCCTGATAGGAAAGCCTCAGCATGGCCTACAGAGAAGAACTTCCCGCCCAATGCCCACCCGATACCGCTGAGGAGATCACGGCGGAGCGGGAGGTTTACCGTATCGTAAAGACCGACCCGCCGACAGAGGATGACTTCCGATCCCAGCGGGCAATGAAGCCAAATACGGCCTTCCCGGATGTTTCCGAGTGCCAAGTGCGGGGTCTTTCGGTTTTTTCAGATCGCCGGGATGGAGAGAAGTTGCTTAAGTTGCCCCGGATGCGGGGCGGCCTGCTGGCACCGATCCGCCTCACGCCCGGCGCGGGCCGTATCCAGCAAACCTTCAAACCCAGCCACCACACCTGGTGGCCATTTGCCGATTTTGACATCCTCGCCCATTGTGGAAAGGCGCAGCCATGAGGACCATCCGACACACCAAGACTCTTTTTTACTACGACGGCCCGCAGGTTTTTGAAGCCCGTGATGCCATCGGCGGTCATTATATTGGCGTGATGGTAGAACCAGAGACGGGGGAAGACCGCTTTTTGATCAAAGGCACCTCCCCCGAAAGCCTCCGGCTTTTCCGATCCGGCGCGCTCGATTTGAGGAGCCTACTGCTCGACACCGTTTCTGACGATTGGTTTTTGGGCACCGCGCCCGGAGGCTTCAGCGAATCATTCGCGATCACCGAGCGGCGGGACCCCCTCGACAACAGCGGTTTTCTCCCGGAACCCGGGTTTTTTCTGCACGATCAAGTCACTGCGGACGAAACCCTACGAGAAGCACGCGAGCGGAACAATCTGGTGATGGAGGTTTCAGTGGAACCCCCGGAGGCAACTTATGAGCACCGGATTCGGGTTTCCACTCTGGCGGCATTGCTGAACCACGTCCAAACCGTGGTCAAACACGCCTATGGTGTGGCGCTGAGGGATCTTTCCTTGGAGACCCGGCGGGCTATCGACAAATCAAACGCCCATCTGCTCGACGTAGTGATTCCCGCCGCACCGGGTTCGTTCCGGGTGTTTTTCGAGGCTTCCAAGGAAACCGATCTTCTCGGCCAGAGCGAATTGGCTCGGGCCTTGGAGCGTGTGGACCAACTGTTCGAGCACGCATCCGATCCGGCACGTGCCTTGGCAATCGTGAAGGAACACAAGGGTCATTTGGCGGGGGCGTATCTTCGGCTTTTAAAGTTCCTTGTCGAGACCCGCACCGGAATCCGTTACTCGTGGGCAGAGCCTGGTTTTTCGCGTCCTAAGGCGGGAAGCGTGTCCGAGACGCAGGCACGGCCCTTGGTGGATGTCTTGTCCGGCGTATCCAATCTTGGGGCGGAACAGGTTTCCTTTGTTGGAAAACTCGAAAAAGGCGACACGCACGGCACATGGCGGATGAGTTCGCCCGAGGGGGATTTCTCCGGCAAGGTGCGGGATGGCGGACCAAGCATGGAAGGTCTCAAACTAGGAAGTACCTACCGCTTTTCCTGCCTCGAGGAGATTGAGGAAGTTGAAAGCACCGGCAGGGAAATACGCTCACTCTACCTTTTGGAGTATGAGCCCTTATGAGATCTGACCTTTCGCAAGAACCAATGCCATTCACCCTCCACTCACTGAAAGCAGCCCACAAATCCAGCGGAATTTCACGAAGGATGACGGCAAAAGAAAACCCCTCGGGTCTTGCGACCGGAGGGGTTTCTGCGGGCAAACCCTTGCAGATCGGCCCATCGCCGTGGCGGCGAGAAGTTGATGGAACGTCGACCTCTCGTGCACCAATGTCAACACCATAATTGAAAATGAGCGAAATTTCCGCCGCCACCGAGAGTCCAACTCCCCGTAAGCGGGCAATAGTCTATGTGGACGGCTTCAACCTCTATTTCGGTGTTTTGCAGGGCAGATCGAACCTCAAGTGGTTGAATTTACAGAGCTTCATGGAATCTCTCCGGCCGGATGAAATCATCGTCGGTATCCGGTATTTCACGGCCATGGTAGACCCACAGAAACCGACATCGGTTTGCAGGGACCGGCAAAAACGCTATCTTCAAGCTCTTGGCTCATGCCCGCAGGTTGAGGTGATCATGGGCAAGTATCAGCTCCGAGAAGTAAATTGCAGGGCACGATGCAGACAGAAATACCAGGTTCCTGAGGAAAAAAAGACCGATGTGGGAATCGCAGTTCGAATGATCTCTGACGCAATCGACGAACTGGTAGACCGCATCGTCCTTGTCTCGGGTGATTCCGACCTGGAACCCGCAGTTGAATGGATTCGCAAGCGGCATCCGGGAATCAGGATCACGGTTTATATTCCACAGGATCCCACAAATCCCAAACAGCGACGGAACGACACTTACCAAAAAATGGGCGTTGATGTCAGACCTTTGCCGATAGGGGACATTCATCGCTTCCAGTTCCCAGATGTGGTTGATCTTGGGAGCGGACGCAAAGTGGAACGGCCCAAAGAGTGGAAATAACACCCTAATCCGAGAATCATGCCAAAGACCACCTCAGAGCAGAATTTCGAAAACGCCATCGTGGTGGATTTGGTGAAGTTGAATGGCTTCCACCCTGCCGCGCCGGAGGATTATGACCGCGAACTTTGCCTGATCCCGCAAACGCTGGTGCGCTTTCTTCAGGTGACCCAGCCGCAGGCGTGGAAGGCGTTGAGGACTGAGCTTGGAGACGAGGCGGAAAGCAGGATCGTCAAGCGGGTGCGGAATGTGATCGAGAAGAAAGGGACGCTGCACGCCCTGCGCAAGGGCGTGGATGAAAGCGGCTCGCACTTCGATCTCTGTTTTTTTCCGCCATCCGGCACGGGTGATGCGGAATTGGAGAAGCTTTATCAGGGAAACTTTTTCCAAGTAATGCGCGATGAGGATCCTTCGGGCGGTTTCAAATACTCGCTCGCTAACCAGAAGAGCCTAGATCTGGGGATTTTCCTCAATGGCCTGCCGATTTTCACGGGAGAGGTGAAGAATGCGGTTTCCGGTCAGACCGTTGCCAACGCCATTGCGCAGTATCAGAAGGACCGAGATCCGAAGGAACCCTTGTTCCGCTTTGGCCGCTGCCTCGCCCATTTCGCCGTCGATACCGAGCAGGTCTTCATGACCTCCACGTTGGAGGGAAAGAAGACACGTTTTTTCCCATTCAACCAGGGCAACGACCACGGTGCCGGAAACAAGCCCAGCCGCACAGGGATTTCCACTGCCTATCTGTGGCGCGAGGTATGGACCAAGGACAGCATCCTCGATCTAATCCGCCGCTTCGTGCAGGTGGTGGACAAACTCGATGACAAAGGCCGCCCGACCGGCGAGAAAATCCAGATTTTCCCTCGCTACCATCAACTTGGCTGCGTCCGAGACCAGACCAGTCACGCCCGCGACAACGGCCCGGGTTTCAGCTACCTGAACCATCACAGCGCCGGAAGTGGCAAAACCATCGAGATCGCCACATTAGCTAACAGCCTCGCGACCTTGCACGACAAGAACGGCAAAGCTGTTTTCAATACGGTCATCGTGCTTTCGGACCGGCAGGTGATCGACGCCCAACTTCAGAAGGAACTCGCGCAGTTCACCCGGACGCCGGGCATGCTGGAAAACATCGACGACACCTCGCGCCAGCTCAAAGCCGCGCTGGAGGACGGCAAAAAGATCATCGTTTCCACGATCCAGAAATTCTCGGTAATAGTGGAAGACCTCGTGAGTTTGAAGGCAAATACTTTTGCGGTGATCATCGACGAAGCGCATTCCTCGCAGGCAGGCACGACTGGCGGCAACGTGAACCGTGTCGTCTCCTACGGAAAACTGGAAGACTCCGAGGACAAGGATGAGGAAACCTGCGAAGATAAGATCCAGGAGATCATGAAACGTCGCGGGCGGATGAACCACGTGAGTTTCTTTGCTTTCACCGCCACACCGAAACCGGAAACGCTCCAGCTTTTTAAAACCAAGATGCCAGACGGTAGCTCGAAAGTGCCGTTCACGATCTATTCGATGCGACAGGCGATTGAGGAAAAGTTCATCCTCGATGTATTGGAGAACTTCACCCACTGGAACCAGTATTTCCACCTCCTGAAAAAAGCCAAGGAGGACAAGAACTACGACAAGAAAAAGGCGACCGCGCTCTTGAAACAATTCGCCGGGGTACACACCCACGCCGTGAAGAAAAAGGCGAGAATCATGATCGACCACTTCCGCGAGAAGGTGGAATCGTCGCTCGATGGCAAAGCCAAGGCGATGATTGTCACCCGTTCACGGCTGCACGCCGTTCGTTACGCTGTCGCCGTCCGGGACTACCTGACAGAACTCGGTGAGCCGTTCGAGGCTCTCGTCGCCTTCACCGGCACCGTCAAAGACGAAGACACTGGCGGAGAATACACCGAGGCCAAGATGAACGGTTTTTCCGAGGACAAGCTGCGCCTCCGCTTCGAGGCGGCGAAATACAAGATTCTCATCGTCGCCAGCAAGTATCAGACCGGCTTCGATCAACCGCTTCTCAAGGCGATGTATGTGGACCGCAAACTCACCGGAGTGACTGCGGTGCAAACTCTTTCCCGCCTGAACCGCACCTATCCCGGCAAGGAAGACGTTGTGGTTCTCGATTTCGAAAACGATCCGGCACACATCGAAAAACAGTTCCAGCCCTTCTACGACCGGATCAAGCTCACCAAGGAAGTCGAGCCCGACAAACTCTACGACATCCGCACCGAACTCGAAGATTACGGTCTGCACACGCCTGCCGCCATTGATGCGTTCTGTGAAGTGTTCTACTCCAAGAGCAACAAGGAAACGAAGATCACCAAGCTGCACGCCCTCACCAACCCGTTGGTCGATCTCTATCAGCAAATGGACGAGAACGACCGGAAAAACTACAAATCCCAAATGCGGGACTATGTGAAACTCTACGGTTTCCTCTCTCAACTCATCCCCTTCAAAGACGCCCGTTTGGAGAAACTGTATGCATTCGCCGGATTCGTGGTGAAAAAGCTCCCCGCAGAAGGCAAGCCGCTGCCTACCGAGATCCTCAACATGACGGATCTCGACAACTACAAACCAAACCTCGTCAAGACCACCAAGATCGAACTCAAGCGGGGCGAATCACCTGTAAAGCCGAAGAACTACGGAGCCACGAGTGTTGCCGAACCGGAGCTTCCAGAGCCGCTTTCAAAAATCATCGAAGCGCTCAACCAGCAGTTCGGCACCAAGTTCACTGATGACGACCGGGTTGTGATCGAAAGCCTCGAAGAAAAACTCGGACAAGACCCACAACTCGAACAGCAGCTTTCGGCAGGATCGAAACAGGCGGTGCGCATGTCATTTGAAGAAGTCGCTCAGGACATGCTGCATGATCTCATCGACTCCAACTTCAAGTTTTACAAGAAGGTTCAGGATGATGAGGAAATTTCCAAAGAACTCTTCGACCGCTTGTTCGAGAGGTATATTGCGAGAAAGAAGCGTCCCCCTAACATTCAACAACGCTGACCGCCAGACCGCCGCGCGAGGTTTCCTTGTATTTGGACGACATGTCGCGACCGGTGTCGCGCATCGTCTGGATCACCTTGTCGAGTGAAACGAAGTGCGTGCCATCTCCGGACAGCGCCAGTCGCGAGGCATTGATAGCCTTGACCGAACCCATTGCGTTGCGCTCGATGCATGGAATCTGCACCAGCCCGCCGATGGGATCGCAGGTCAGTCCGAGGTTATGCTCCATGCCGATTTCCGCGGCGTTTTCAACCTGTTTCGGGCTGCCGCCGAGGAATTCAACCAGTCCGGCGGCGGCCATCGAGCAAGCGACGCCGACCTCGCCCTGGCAGCCGGCCTCCGCGCCGGAGATCGAGGCATTGCGTTTGTAGAGCATGCCGATGGCTGCGGCAGTTAGAATGAATCGGTGCACGCCATCCGGGTGTGGCGAGTGGCGGAACCTGACCGCATAATGCAACACCGCCGGAATAATGCCCGCCGCGCCATTGGTGGGAGCCGTGACAACGCGCCCACCCGCGGCATTTTCCTCGTTCACGGCAAGTGCATAGAGATTCACCCAATCGAGAATGCTGAGCGGATCGGAAAGCGCCGCCTCCGGAAAATTCCGCAGGTTTTCGTAAATCGATTTCGCACGGCGCTGGACATGGAGTCCGCCGGGTAACGAACCTTCACAGCTGCAACCGCGTTTCACGCAATTTTGCATGGCATCCCAGATCGCATCGAGCCGCGCGCGAGTTTCCGCCTCCGGTCGGAATGATCTCTCATTGGCTAGAATCACCTCGCAGATCGGGAGGCCGGTCGTCTCGCAGCACCCCATGAGTTCCTCGCCATTGGTAAAGGGGTGGCACACCTCGACGCCACCAGCTGGAGGATGATTCATTTCCGCTTCCGTGGCGATGAATCCTCCGCCGATCGAATAATAGATCTCCTCACAAACCACCGATTCCACCGCATCGAGCGCCACGAAGTGCATTCCGTTAGGATGCAGTGGCAACGGTTGAAGTCGCTTGAAATCGAGATCCGATTTCTCGTTGAACTCAAGATCCACTCCCCACGGAGCACGCAGGCGTTTCGCTCGACGGATTTCCCCAAGCCGGTCAGGCATCGCGTCGATATCGACGGATTCCGGTTTCTCTCCCAAAAACCCCATCATCACCGCACCATCCGTGCCGTGACCCTTGCCTGTGGCCGCCAGTGATCCATAAAAATCACAGCGCAGACGGACCACCCGGGAGGCGAGATTTTCATCTTCCAAACGGCGCACAAATCGGCAGGCGGCCCGCATCGGACCCACCGTGTGGGATGACGACGGGCCGACGCCGATGGTGAACAAATCAAGCGCGGAGAGGGACATGGCGAAACGAGAATGGATAATGCACGGCCGCTTTCACACCGCAGAACTTCCCTTAAAACCAGGCCCCGAAACTTCCTGATGGAACATGAAATGGATCATCCCGCAAGGAATTCACTTAACCGTTACGGTCACTTCCTTCTGGGTTTCCACCTTGATGCCGTCAATGCCCTTGAGGGCTTCCAAGGCGACTGTGGGATCCTGTTTGGGGTCCATCTTGCCGAGTTTTTTCATGGCATCGGCGTTTTCAACAAGCTTGCCCATATTCATCTCCATGAGAGTGATGGTGCTGCCCTCGCGGTGGGTGGCGTTGGTTTCTCCGATGCCGGGTTCCACAACCAACTTGAGGCTCATTTTCATATCGCCGCACATTTGTTTCATCATGGCCATGGCTTCGGGGCTTTCCATGTCGGGTTTTTGCACATCCGCCGCACCAGCATCCGGGGTATCGGCTTTCTTCGGTTGCGGCATCTTGATAGAGAGCTTGCCAACCGCATAGTTGAACACCAGCGGATCGGCCTTCTTATCAACTTCGGCCTCTGCTCCGGGCATGGAGGAAAGCGCGCTCATGCCGTCTCCAGCCGAGATTTTGAGTTTGTTGATATCCTTGAAAGCATAAGTCACGCGGGCACCCTTGGCTCCTCCGACTTCGCTGGGTTCCGCTTTAACGAAGGTCACACCCTCACCGAGCTTGACCGCATGGGTCTTGGCTTTTTCCTCGGACATCAAGTCTTTCATGGGATCGGGCTTGGCCGCTTTTTCATCACCTCCGATCGCGCCCATCTGGCCGATCATCGCCAACATCTGAGCACCGAATCGGGTTTCTTCGACGAGCGTGCCGCTGCCGTCCTTATTGAGGTGAATGGTGGTTTCACTCTGGAAACAACCGGGAAGAACGAGGGCCATCAGAGTGGATGTCAATGCGAGCAGTGTTTTTTTCATGGTGGAAATCGCTTCTTCAGCGTTCGCGAGACTGACTCGATTCCAACCTGCTGGCAAGCGAAAAAACGGATGATCGACCGTTTGAAATCCCGCTTACATGCCTTAAGTCATCGCGTGATTCCCTCGGGTTCTCTTCTTTGTCTCAATCGGCCTCTGTATGGTGGTGGTTCTTGTCGTTCTGCTGATTTCGGAATCGTGAATTCAAGGGTGGGAGCCAGCATGTTTCCGTAGGTATCGAGGAGAGTGTCATTTTCGCCATGTTTCACATCGGAAACCTTGTAGATCGGGCCATTGCGTTCTCCATGCTCGCCATCCATCGGTTTGCGGAAAAAGGCTTTCATCTCATCAAGATTGAAAGGACGTGAACCACGCCGCCCGAAGACCACGGTCTGGTGGCCACTCTCATCCACGGCGCGGTCACGGTCGAGGCCGCGGGAAATGCAAACTGCCGCACCCTCGGTCGGATAAGTGGCGATCAGTTTCGGCTCGGGTTTGGGTGAAAATCCCATGTGCCCCGGCACGTTTTCCGGAGAGATCAGTTGCAGGACACGCATGCCATTGCGACCGTCGGCGACGAGCGCGAACATCGAGGCGCTCACCGAACCGACCTGCACATCGCGCACATCCGTGAGCTGGCCACCGGCGGTGAAATGAGTTAGGGCGCGCGGTTTTTCTGGATTTTTCACATCGATGATCGCCAACCCGGCGGATCCGTCTGCGACATACAAATACGTTCTGGCGACATATAGTCCTCCCGCGTTGCCCAATGAAACGGACGCACCGGAAACCGGCACAGGTTTCGTGGGATCGGAAATGTCGAAAACTTTCACGCCATCCGCATCGGTAACAAAGCAGTAATGCCACTGCACGGTGGATTGACGGGCACCACGCAGTGCGGGGCCTGAATATCCGCCAGCGAGGACAGGAGACTTCGGGTTCGATGCATCGACAACAGCCAATCCTTGAGAGGTGGTGATATAAAGCCACTGCCCGGCCATCCACGCATGGCGCGCGCCATTGAGTTTTCCGCCGGGATTGAATGTGGCGGTCCGCTTGATGAAATTGTTAGCCGGATTGCCATCCAACATCGTGGCCACATCGACCACGATCAGACCTTCTTCGGAATCCGTGACGAACGCGTAGCCATGGTATGCGGCGATCGGTTGCTCCTCGTTCTGCGGCAGCCGGTTGCGGTTCGGATCATTGATCAGAGTGCTCGGCAGAGCCACAGATGTGGCATTGGCCGTTTTGATAAACGTGTCCTGCCCGAATGGTGAGACCGGAGAGCCGATGATGCGCTCGGAGAAATTCTTGTTGTCGATGTTGGCGACATCAAAAATTCCGAATCCGTTTTTTCCCAGAGCGGCGTAGAGATATTCACCGCGCAGTTGCAAATCAAGCGCGCCACCCTTGGCGTGATGATGGTAGCCGGTTTTCAGGATCGAGTTGTTAGCGAGGTGTTCCTTGTAGTTGTCCGGGTAGGCGATCTTGTGCAGGTGGCTGCCAATCGCCGCCTGCGGCTCGGTGCGCTCGGTCCACGCGACGCCATGCAACCCGTGGTCATCGGTCCCGACATAACCGTACCTTCCGAAAAAGTTGACCGTGCCCGTGCCGAACCCGAGCAACTGCGTCATGATCGCGTTGTTATCATTGTCTTTCGAGATGTGGCAGTCCGTGCAATTTTTCGTGGTCCCGACGCCACTGGTGGTATGCGCGAAGTGGGGGTTGAAAGCCTGGCCGGAATACCCCTCGGCAGACACGGTTTGCTGCTGGCTATAGAATTGTTCGCGGTTCGTTCCCTGGGAACTGACCACCATCGCGCTGGATGAGCGCAATACCGCCAGTTGGTGTCCTTTGGCCGTGCTGTCGAGACCGAGCATGAAGACATCGTCACGCACCACCTGGGGATTGTATGAGCTGAAATTCCGTGAAGTGGTTCCTTCAAACTTGTTGGCGGAGTTTTTCGAGTTCGCCTCCATGGGCATGTGGCAACCGAAACAACTGGTCGCCCAGGATGTGTGACAGGTCTGGCAGCTGATGTTTTGATTGCCGTGGGCGAGATCCCTTTCGCATTTTTTCGAATCATCGGGGACGGTTCCCCAGTTTTTCCCGTCGCGCTGCAGGGTTTTGGCGTAAGCGCTCATGACATTGTAGTGGTCGGATCCCGGGGTAACCGTGTCGAGCGTCTGCGGAATTTCCCACTGGAGGTTGCGTTCCATCGAAGACTGCTGCATCAACCGCTTGCCATCCGCGCTCCATGTGAAGCGTGGGCCATACGGGGTGTTGCTTTCATGCAGATCGACGGGTTTCACTTTTCCTTCCTCCGTGAGGGTGCCGCCCGTTCCGGAAGTGACGAGGGTGGTGTGCTTGCTAACAGTTCCGTGGCAATCGATACAGGTGATCGCGGTCGCCGCCCGCGGCTCGACATTGAGCAAACCATTGCCGTGGGAATCGTTGAGAAAGTGGCAATCGACACACTGCATTCCCTTTGCGAGGTGGATGTCCTTCATGTGCACAGCCTTCTTGAACTTGTCCGGATCATCGTGGGAAATCTTCTCGTCCTTCAAGGTCATGAGATTCCCTTCGCGGTCTTTTTTAAACACGGCACGAAACACCCAGCCGTGGCCGTGATAGTCGGCAAACTGGGTGTTTTTCAGCTTGGGATTCAACTCGGCGGTTTTCTCCAGGAAATTGACATCCCCCCACAGCCCGCGTGCGGCGGCCGCTTCGGGATTCTTCCGCAGTGATTTCACCATCTCCTCATCCGTGGGGTTGTGCTGTTCCTTCGGATACATGTGCTCCCCATCCGATTCCTGATCCCACCAGGTGTAGCCAAGATACGGGTTCACGAACAAATTGCCCTGGTGCATATGGCACGACATGCACTGGCTGGACGGAATGCTGCGGGTGAACTTGTGGGCGATGGGATGGCCTTTTTCCTTTTTGGAAATCATCGGGTCCGGATTGAATGACAGGCCCTGGTTTCCATAGGCGCTGTACCATCCGGAATTCGAGGGTGACCGGTCGTTCGCATAAACGACATGGCACGCGGTGCAACCGCTGGAACGATAATCACCCGGGCGGTTGTTCGATCCGAGGAAATCTAACAGCGGATCGTGCAGGCGAGTCTTGTGCGCGCCGATGACCACGGGATCGACCCTTGAGGATGTACCAAGCCCTCGTTCGCCGAGGCGCCGGAGTGGTCTGCCGGGTGGCTCGAAGGGATCGGGATTGCCGAGTTCTCCCAGCTTGGTTCCACCCTTTTCAAAGATCCGGAAGATATTGCCTGTTTGCGAAACATTGAAGCGAGGCAGTGGAAATATTTCCTGCACGATCCCCATGCTTTTCTGCATTTCCGGCGTGACCTTGATCGGACTTTGCAAAGCCAGAGGAACCCCGTTGGCACCGTATGCCTGGCCGAATATCGAATCCTTCACCGGGTATGAACCGTTGTTATAGGCCGCCGCTCCCCACAGCATCGCCCCATGCCGCATCATGCTGTGATCGACGTGATCGACGGAATCCGCATGACAGTCGCCGCAGGTTTTCTTGGCGACTCGTAGGTCTCCCGGGTTCATGAACTGGATGAACTCCGGAGATTCATGGTTGAGCAGCACATCGCTGGCGCTTGGGTTCGCGGAACTTTCAAAGAAAACCGGATTAAGCGGGGTCGGGTGAGCCTGGCGCATCGTCAGACCCGGTGTCGGATCGCCACCGTGGCAATCCGTACACCCGAGACGGACAAACTGGCTTTCATGCGGATCATTCGAGTTCTTGTGACAGGCGATGCAACCGCGGCTTTTCAACAACACCGCCTCTTTTGATTGATCCACCTTGTTGGCTTTTGGAATAGCCGCACCGGTGCCTGCCGGTGATTCTTTTACGGCGATAGACGGACCGAACAGGCTTCCGGAACCCGGAATCGCGTCCTGGGAATATCCCGGCAGAGCCACACCGATGGCGACCAACGCGCAGGCGATACGTAGATGAATCATAAGTCTAATCATTGTCAGAAAGTCATGGTTGCTGAGAAAAATCCGCTGCAAAGAACATCCGCCAAACCTTGGGAATTCGAAGGAGTATAACCGGGCACGCCGGATGACGCTTTGCTATAAATATCTTTGAATCCTTGTCCCGGGAACAACATGCCCATTCCCATGTTGAGTTTCAGATTGTCCGTGAGGAAGGGTCTGTATTCCACGCCGAAACTCAGATCCCATCCGATTTCCCGATCAATATCGTTCGTAAGGAGCGCGGTGTTGATGGAGTTCGTTTCCATGAACAAAAGGTAATTCAGGTTGGCGAAAGCCCGTAATCGTGGTGTCAGTTCCCATTCCTCGCCAAGTCCGGCGATGAAAATACCCGGGTTGACGAAATTGGATTGGCCGAGGAATTTATTGGAACTCAGGTCGGGAATCAGGCTCAGGCGCTGCTTCAGGGCGACCGCTGTCCCGCCCAGATTCATTCCCTGCCTCTGCCAATAGCTGAATGGTCCGCCGATGAAGTTCGGATTATCCACGATGGCGTCCCACCCGGTCGCGGTGTCGTCGGTCGCATCGTCGTCGCCCGATGCGCAGAACAAGGTGAATTTGTGACGCATCCAATCGGTATCCACGGAAACCTCCATGGCCGCCATCCACGCGCTGATGTCAACCGAGCGCCCGGCAAGACCATTCATTTCATCCTGACCGAACACGTGATAGAGCGAATGGCTGATGTTCGCGCGACCGATGTGGCCCTCGCCATTCCATCCGAGATAATAGGCCTGGATATCGTGAGGGACCACGGTGCCGATGGGTGCCGGACGGACGATGTTGCCCGCGCTGTCATAGGTCAGACCGCTGCGGCTCCCATTGTCCAGGTTCGCGAGAAAACAAAGTTCGGTCGTGTAGCCTTCGGTTAGAAAATCCTGGCAATAGACATTGGCGACGAAAACATTCTGGTTGCGGTCCTTGAATGTGTTCAATTCGGAAAACGACTCTTTCTCGAAGAGATCGAACAATGCCAGATTGAACTGGATGCGGTTCTTCTGCAAATTTCCGAAAAGCCGGTATCCCCAGTTCGAATCCATGAACACATGGCCGCGGAAATCCGCGTTGAATGTCTGGGTGCCGATCCGCAACGCCGCGAAGTCGTAATTCTCGGAAAGATCCATCAGGTGCGTTTCCAAAAAGAACTGCTGCAATCCGACATAGTTCTCCAATCGCTCGGTTGCGTCCGAATGGCGAAAGTTCGACTTGGCAGGATCAAGCAGAGGATCGATGAATCCATCGACATCTCCGGGATTCGAGATACCGGAATTGTCGGGCGGGTTGGATGTTGAGTGCCCAAGTCCGCGCGGGTCCGGTGAAACGACATTTGCCTCATATCCGGATAGATAGTTGATGTTGAAAACCGGTTGGATACGGAACAACCACTCTACGGGTTTGAAAGTCGTCTCACCCTTGAAAAGATCGAATATCAGACTGGTGTCCGAATTGATGATGGTTTGCTTGCCGTTGCCATAAAACTCCGAACTTCCAGGCCGCGACGTGCTGACACCCGAGGGAACGGGCACCTCATGGACTTCGATTTCGGTGGTGTTTCGCAGGGTCAGCGAAGCGAAAATGTCCTGCCCGATGACCGGCACATCCCCTTTGAGAACACTCTGGTAATAGGGATGCCAGAGGTAGGGCGTCTTTCTCTCGTAGGGTGTTTCGGCGACACTGTCGTCCAGATAACGGTTCCACACTCCCGTCGCGATGCGGTAGCGATCCTCGACAGCGGTGGTGTTAGACGGATGGTCAGAATGTTCGTAATGTCCTGCGTGCCAGTTCTCGGAAATGCGCTCCTCGTAACGAACCCCCTTTCTCGGCAGCACCATCGATTCCTCGATATCCGGTTCGTAACGATCCGACGGATCCGGTCCTTGCACGAGTTCGGCCTCGATTCGACGTTGCTCCAATCTCACGCGTGGCAATTGCAAATCATCGGGGATATCCGGGGTGAATTTGGGAAATGTCTTCGGACCGCCCAAGTCCCGCCTGAAAAAGCGGTCATCGTGAAAACCGGCATCATTTTGGAAAAACCGGCCGATCCCCTGGGATTTCTCCTTTTCGCCAGCGAGGTTCCCACCTTGATCCGCCTTTTTAGCTCCGCCATTCATCCCCATTCCCGGATCCGGGTTGAATTGTGCCGGTGACAGCAAGGGTTCTTTATCGATGGTGGTCTTCTCCCTGATTTCATAAACCGGCAGGCGTGGTTCCGGCGCGGGATTCAAGCTTGGATCAGGAGAAAATGAGTCAGGGCTTTTCGGCACGGTTTTGGCCAATGCCTGCTGTGCGGTTAGACGATCCGGACGTTTCTCACCTTTCGCGATATCCCAATCCGGAGTCCGCTCATGCGGCGGCTCATAACAAGTCGTCAACAGCACGCTGGAAGACGCGAGCAAAAGACAACTGCCGGTTTTGAAAAATCCACGACTCATGGGTTCAAAACTTCCATTGATTGAGGCTCATCGGCCCGGCGCCGTGTCGAGTTGTGATTTTGCCACCCGATCCAGTTTGATCACGAACTCTTCAGCCGTGGCATCGTCAAAACTCTCCGGAGGTTTCGCGGCATCGAACAACTCGTCCAGAACATCCTTGGCGATCACCTTTTTCTTTCCAGACGCGATAAGGGACTGGTTCAGACGATCCACTGCCAATGCCAGACGCTCGGCATAATAGCCGATGGCCCACGAACGGTATTTCTTGTCAACCACGCTGAATGCATCAGGTTGAAATGGAGTCCGCTCTGCCAGCAGCTTGGCCAACATCGCACGGCTTTGTTCATGACTCATCGGCGCGCCGGAAATCCGCTTTGCATAATCATCCGCCGAGCTGACGAGATCCTTGCCTGATTCATCCCATCCGCTGCCTGTGGCTTTCAACAATGCTTTAATGGCCTCGATTTCAGCGGTCCTTCGTTCGTTGGGCTGGCGATTGGCTTGCGCCGCTGTCTCGCGCAATGCCACGGCCTGTCCCACAAGCCATGTTTTGGCATTGGAAAACCCCTTCTCTTCACGCCAGTGCTTCGGCTCGGCGACCAACATGCCATCCAATTCGAAGACCAATGCCGGATGTCTCGCGTCAACAAGCTCATCGGTCAGATTCTGGTGGCAGGCGACACATTGGTTAGCCCGCTGATAGGCACTCGCCAATGGCCGCATGCCAAGCCGGGCAAGCGCGTCTTTCGGGTAATCCGGGCGGGTGTGTGAAAGCAGCCAGTTTTCCGCCGAACCATGGCAGTTTGCGCATGAAACACCACTGTCAACCTTGGCCACTTCCGCAGACGCCGCGGATCCGACCTGAGCCACTTGACGCATTGGGGAGTGGCAGATCGTGCAGCTTTTAGATTCCGCGGCGCTCTCGATTCCAAGCTGTCTTGCCATCGCTCTGGAGCGTCCATTGGTCAGGGTGGCGGAGGCGTTGAAATGGGGATCATAGCGTTTCCAAATGTTGTAGGCTCCACGATCAAGCCCCGCCCCACCATGGCAACCGCTCGTCATGCAACTCTGGGAGCCCGACACCTTCACGATATCCAATGGCTCCCCTGCCCGAACTTGCGAAAAGCAGGCTGAAATCATGATCGGTAAGAATAGTTGGACCTTCCTCAATCGGCATGATTCTTAAAATCCAAAAGGGCGATGTGGCAAGCAAATATAAAAGACACTTTTGTCTGAATTCTGACTCGCCAACCCTTGATTGGTGGCTTTATATGCCTTCCGGTCACTATTCTTGAGCAGGTTACCATTCATTTAATCAAAAATCGCCCCCTGATGCCCCGTTTCAAAAATTCATTCATCGCATTAAGAATGTGAATTACGAAATCTTATTACAGCTGGCACTTTCAAGTCCTCTCCTTACGATTGGGTTAACCGGCGGCGTCTTCATGTTAGGATACATCGCAACCCAATGGTTGACGGTTGCCGCCAGATATCGTTTTGAGACGAAACGCAACCAACTTGAACTCGACGCGCTTCATAAAAAAATCGAGATACTGAACCGTCAGGCGCAGGCGGCACCCGAATCCGCCTGGAATGGATATCGAAAATTCACCGTTTCCAAGAAAGTGGAGGAATGCGCGGACACCTACTCATTCTACCTCACTCCGCACAACGGCAGACCGCTGCCACCGTTCAAACCCGGTCAGTATCTAACATTCGAACTGCACCCGCCGAACGCGGGAAAGCCGTTGGTCCGCTGTTATTCACTCTCGGACGGTGCTCTGAGTGACGGCCATTACCGGGTCACGATCAAGCGCGCATTGCCGCCGACGAACGAACCCGGCATACCTCCGGGCATTGTTTCCAGCTACTTCAGCGACCACGTGAAGGAAGGCGACATCCTCAACGTGAAGGCTCCCAGCGGCCGGTTCTATCTCGATATCGAGACGGACCGCCCAGTGGTTTTAATCTCAGGCGGCATTGGCATCACACCCATGCTGGCGATCGCCCGCCAGTTGACCCATATCAAGGACAAGAGGGAAATCTACTTTTTCTTCGGCTGCCGAAACAGTGCCGACCACATGTTCCGCGATGAAGTCATCGCATTGCAAAAATCGAATCCTAACATGCGGCTCCATATTTGTTACAGCCGCCCGCTTGACAAGGATGTCCTGGGCGAAACCTACCACCATGAAGGCCGTGTCACGAATGATCTGATGAAGGAGATTCTACCTTCCAGCAATTACGAATACTATCTGTGCGGCCCCGGGCCATTCATGGACACCCTCGTCAACGGCCTGTATGAATGGGGCGTGCCGAAGAAGGATGTGAAGTTCGAAGCCTTTGGTCCGGCCACCGTCAAGAGTGGGCCACAAGAACCCAAGCCCCAATCCGAGACCGCCAATCAGGCGACAATCCCCATCGAGTTCGCCCGTTCCGGAAAAACCGTGCTTTGGGATTCCAGTATGGAGAACCTCCTTGAGTTTGCCGAGAAAAACGGAATCACCACCATTGAAGGAGGTTGCCGCGCGGGCAGTTGCGGCTCCTGCCTCGTGGCCATCAAACAAGGCAATGTTGAATATGTCCTGGAACCGGGCGCCGCACCGGAAGAAGGCACCTGCCTTAGCTGCATCTGCAGGCCCGCTGGAAAAATGGTGATCGATGCCTAGAGCGCTTCCTATGGTAATTTCCGACAACAATCTGGCCAGCATCACTCGCCAAGCGTCCCGCCCGAAGCGGTGGGATGATCCTCTGGATCCCGCGATGAGCGATGCCACGCTGGACATGCTGATGGCAACGGAGCCATTCGCCAGCATGGATGAGAGAGCATTTCCCGCCGGCACTCCGTTGCGCGGGATCTTGCGGGCGGACACGGCCGTGCGCGAATATTCCCGCGGAGAAATCGTGCTGCGGAAGGACGATTACGGAACCTCGGCGTTCCTGGTTCTCGAGGGCGAAGTCGATGTCATTCTGCGCCCGGAGATCGACCCCCAGCTTCTGGGCCGCGCACCCAGCGTCAAAAAGGGCTTCTTCGCGCGCCTCGCCCAATTGTGGAACAACAATCCGGAACCCGAGGGATGGAGTAAAAAATCCCCGCGTGCGAGCGACAATCCCAGTGGTTCTATCAGCAATGGAAATGGTTCCGTTTATTTGCAGGATTATCCACAGATCATTTCCAAAGCACAGACCGCCGCCCTGAAGAAGGGACAGATGTTCGGGGAAATTTCAGCGCTCAGCCGCATGCCAAGGACCGCCACCGTGGTGGCATCCACAGAAAAGACCCGTTTGCTGGAATTCAGTTGGGAAGGCCTGCGGGACATCATGCGCTATGATTCCGCGCTGAAAAAGCAGATCGATAAAATTTACAGGGAAAACTCCCTGAAAATTTTCCTGATGCATCACCCGCTTTTCAGTCACTTGGACGAATCCAGTTATGTGCAATTGTGTGAAGAAGCCCAGTTGGAAAGTTTCGGCGAATACAATTGGTCCGGCGCATATCTCAGGTTGTTGAAAGACAATGACCCGGCGACATCCGCAAACGAGCCACTCATTGTGAGGGAAGGGGAATATAGCAATGGGATCTATATGCTCAGGGCCGGATTCTGCCGGGTCAGCCAGAAATTCGGCAATGGTGAACGCACATTGAATTACATCGGAGCGGGCAGCGTGTTCGGTTATGAGGAAATGGTGAACCATTGGAGAAATCCACAACAAGAGATGCAGTCCCTGTATTCACTGCGTTCGTTGGGATACTCGCATCTGATCTTCATTCCAACGGCGGCGCTGGAAAAATTCGCGAACCGAAAATTGTCGGAAGCGGATTTTCCATCCAGTCCCGTTCCGAAAAGCATGTCAAAACCTGCGGCCGCACGGTCGCCGGATGATGAAAACGCCCTCTCCGCCAGTCTGATGGAGTTCATGGCGGAACATCGCTTTTTCAATGGCACGAAATCGATGGTTGTTGATATGGACCGCTGCACCCGGTGTGACGACTGCGTGCGCGCGTGCGCATCGACCCACGACGGCAACCCTCGCTTCCTGCGGCATGGACCGATGATCGACAATCTGATGATTGCGAACGCCTGCATGCACTGCGTGGACCCGGTGTGCATGATCGGGTGCCCGACCGGAGCCATTCACCGGACAAGCTTCGGTGGAGAAGTCGTGATCAATCCGGCCACTTGCATCGGCTGCGGGACTTGTGCCGCGAATTGCCCATATGAATCGATCCGCATGGTCGAGGTGAGATCTAGCAAAGGCGAGTTTCTGGTGGATGAAGAATTTCAACCCATCCTGAAAGCGACCAAGTGTGACTTGTGCGTCGAACAAAAAAGCGGTCCCGCCTGTCAGAACGCCTGCCCGCACGATGCCCTCAGCCGGACGGATTTAACCCAGGTAACCTCCCTCACACAGTGGCTAAAAAGGAAATAGAACTCACTCGCAGGCGGTTCGGCAGTGTGTTGCTGACCACTCTGTCAATCGCCGGATTGCTGGCAGCGTATGTCATATACTCTCCAATGTATCCGCGCCACGCCTATCTGAGTGGCTGGGCGCTGTTCGCGGTGATGCTGTTTCTAACATTTTTCAACCTGCGCAAGCGGGTTCCTTTCCTGCGCATCGGCAGTGCCAGCTTCTGGTTACAACTCCATCTCTACGTGGGAGCCTTCTCGGGCGCGTTGTTTTTCGTGCACATCGGGTGGTCATGGCCAGCGGGGATTTTCCATCAACTGCTCGCTTGCTGCTTTGCGGTCGTTTTCCTTACGGGAGTGTTCGGGTTATGGATCAGCCGTTCCTTTCCACGGATGCTGACGGATTCCGGATACGAAACCCCTTTCGAACGCATTCCCTACGCCCGGAGCAACCTGCGCCAACAAGCCGAAGCACTTGTATTGGCAGGCGTGGATGGCCACACATCACCGGTGATCGCGGAATTCTATGCCAAAAATCTCGGTATGTTTTTCACCCGACCGTGCAACCGGTGGGCGCACCTGCGGCAGTCACGCGCACCGCAGACAGCACATGCCTTCCAGTTTGATGAGGTGCGGAGGTATGCCAGGACAGGCGAGCTTGAAATGCTTGATCAACTGAATGACCTCGTCGGTCGGAAGCACATGCTCGATTACCAATACTCCTTGCAGTCCGCTCTGCGGTTGTGGCTGTTCGCACACATTCCGCTCAGCTATTCCCTGCTGATTTTCAGCGTGCTCCATATCATCATCGTCTATGCGTTTTCCGGATCCGCCACATGAAAGCCAGCCAACATCCACCGGAATTTCCCTCGAATGAGTATGTGCGTCCCAATCTGGATTGGGAATGCGGACATCTCTGCGAGGGTTGCCCATGCCGGATCGGACCTTCACCCAAAGGAAAGTGCAGGGCGACCTTCGAGTGCACACCCCGGTTGGAAGTAAAACCGGGAGAAAAGAAAGGTCACTGGACATGCACCCGTCCGCGCAGCGGCGGCGGCAAGTGCGAGAATGGCCCACTTCCGGATGGAACCTGCTGCAATGCGATTCCCAAATGCCAACCACGCAGGACCCTTCGGTCGATCCGGAAGCGTGTGGTCATGTTCACCGTGATCGCCAGCTTTTTCGTCCTGTTTGTAGGCATCAGCCGCAACATGCGGGATTCATTCATCAATCCGGGTCCCATCTCCAGCGTTCACGCAAGTGCGACTTTCACAAAACTCCATACAAAACTATCAGGCGGTGATACCAGCAACTGCGCAGCCTGTCACCAAGGCGCAAAACAGGGTGTGGATTCATGGCACACCAAGGCTTTCGATGCTTCCCAACACGGGCTGACTCCCGCCGAATTGATCAAAAAAGGACCGATCGAAACTTCCGCGATGGATACGAATTGCTTGTCGTGCCACGCGGGCAAGAATTTTCACCAGCCGGACATGGCCGCCCAATTCGCGTGCTACGAATGCCACAAGGAACATCAGGGCAGCGGATTCATGGCGAAAGTGGATAGTGGTTATTGCACGTCATGCCACGGTTCCGCCGAACTCATGACCGCCTCAGCGAAAATAGGCACGAAGACCGATCCGCACGCTTTTTCTTCCATCGCAACTCGCGGCAAATTGAAGATCCAATCCCGCGAGCGTCCGAAAAATGGTTATACCGAAGTGATCACCGCGTTTCAAACCGACCACCCCGAGTTCCAACAGATACGGGAAGGAATCCGCGATGAAAACTCACTGAAATTCAACCACTCGGTCCACCTTCGCACGGGCAAGATCCCGCGGGTTCTCAATTGCAATAACTGCCACGAGCGCGATGGCAGGGGTGAATACCAACGACCGATCACCTACGAAAAGCATTGTGTCGAGTGCCATACGCTCCAGTTCGATCCGGATACCCCTGCGAGTAAAAATAAACCAGGGATTTATTTACCGCATGGTGATCCCTCTTACGTTCGTGCTTATCTGCGCAGCCTCAACATTCAATACGAAGAGTATGCTCAAAGACATGAGGGCATCACGCGCCGGAATGAACTCGATGATTATGTTAGAGAGAAAAAGGTAAGCATCGAAAAACTTTACGAAACCGGTGAGAACCTCGAGCGTGCGGTATTCTTCGCAACCATGAAGGGGGAAATCCCCGGCGGTCTGCGGGCACCATTCGCCGGTTGCGCGACATGCCACGACGTGTCCGAACCCAAGAGTGACAACGCGACACCCGTGATCAAGAAAGTATCAACCATTGATCGCTGGATGGTGCTTGGAAAATTCAATCACGACTCGCACCAGAAGGGGTTGACCTGCCTCGATTGCCACAAAGTGATGACCAGTGAACTCACAAGCGATCTCAACCTGCCTTCGATCAAGACTTGCGTGGAGTGCCACAGTCCCAAAGGAGGCATTGATCACCGCTGCACCCGATGCCACACCTATCACAACAGCCAACCGGATTCGCTGTCCCCAAAATCAACCGAGCCATCAATCCGCTGAGTTGCTGAAGAATGCGCGAATCCGCTCTGTCAAGCTACGGGATTGAGGGGAGAGTGATTTGGATTCAGAATTTCCGGATTTGCCGTGGAGGGCTGCCACCCTTTCTGTTTGGCGGTGCTCCAGCAGTTCCCCGAGACGCCCGGCGAGTGCCGGATTAGCTTCAATCAGCGGGGAAATGTCCTTCTTGCGGATTTCAAGAACCAGAGTGTCCGTCTCCGCGTGCACGGTGGCGTTCCGAGGTTCGCCGGTGAGGAGTGAGACCTCTCCGAAGTATTCACCGGGTCCTAACTTCGCGAGGACAACCTGATTACCGGCATCGGATTTCCCGGAAACTCTAACTTCTCCGTCGAGAATCACAAACATCGAGTCTCCGGTTTCGCCGCGGGCCACAAGGGCTTCACCCGGACCGAAAAGGACGATCATGCCGCTGGAGACCAGTGCCTCGGCTTCTTCGGATGTCAGGCAATTCAGCGCCTTGCCGGCCACGATTTCAGCGGCCCGGACTTTGGCATTGGCAAAATAACCGGGCTCGTTGGGCTTGCGAACTTCAAGCGAGCGGACCGGGTAAGGAATACGGATGTTACGTCGCTTGAGCTCATACCATAGTAAGGTGCGGATGTCATCGCAGGTCACATTGTAAAGGCTGGCGTCGCGCATCCAGACCCGCAATTCATAAGTCACCGAATAGTCGCCGAAGTCGTGAAGAAATACCGTGGGACCCGGTGACCCGATGACACCCTTGGCGTTGACTGCGGCGGCGAGCAGCGCCTGTTTGGCCAAGGCGGGTGGGACGTCATAATCGAGGCCGATTTTCAGGCGAATGCCATGCTCCGGTGCCGGGTAGTTCAGGTTGACGATGCGGTTCTTGACGATGTCGCTGTTAGGAAGTTCGTAGGAAACATGGTCGTTGTTGACGAAGCGGGTGGAACGCCAGTTGATCTCGGTAACTTCCGCACGTTCGCCTTTTTCGCCGAGCAAGAGCCAATCGCCCACGCGGTATGCACGGGTCATGTGGATGCTGAAGCCGGCGATCACGTTGGAGAGCAGATCCTGCATCGCGAAACCCAGAATCACGGCGGCGATTCCCGAGGTGGCTAACAATCCGGTGAGTTCCAGACGATACCCCCATTTGAGAATGCAGGAGCCTGCGACAATAACCACGAACACCCCACCAAGTTGACGGAGGATGATGGGAATGTGGATTTTACGACGTCGGGCAAGCCAGGCACCGCAGATCAGACGATCTAATAGAAGCCAGAGGAGCGTCGCCGTGGTGAAAATGAGCGCCGCTCCGACATGATCAAGCCAAGTCTCCCCAGTAAAGAATACGCGTCCCGCAGTCCAGGTGCCTAATGAAAGCGCGAATAGGTGGAGGCTGATACGCGGTGCCCGGTCCATCCGGCGAAATATCAGATGAAACACGATCCACACGGTAAGGTGAATCGCAATCGCGAGACCGATGGTTTTGGCCAGGAGCTCCTGAAACTCGGGAAACATGCCCGCTTATACGGAATCCGCCGCCTTTGTCACGCGTTCTGATGACAGACCTGACGAAGTCGGTGGTTTTCCTGAATCGACACTGAACGCATCCATCCTTGGAGACTGACCGATCAGGGGACGGGACTCGGAATTTGCTGGAGCCTGCGTCCGACTTGCGCCGAGTCCGTGATGCCGAGCGAGTTCCAATCGCCTGTTCCGAAGATGATGTAATGGGTCGGGAGCAAATCGCCGTTGCGCTTTGCGAACAATTGATCCTGGATCGTTTGATGGATAAACTCCCTGGCCAGAGGTGGCAACGGCCCGAAGGTGCCCTTTCCTGCCAAGGGCGAGGTCGCTATCAACTTGGCGATATCGATGGTCAACGGTTCAGGGATTTCCGTGGCATTCGGGTGCATGATGATCATCTTGCCTGCCGGCACCGAGACGCTTTTTTTGCTACCGTTGATCGAAAGCTTCTGAGTGCCCTCCAGAGTGATCAGCTTGATCCACTTCCCTGCGCTGTATTCGAACATCACCGTAGTCCCGGTGATGGCCGCGGTGACGGTGGCGGTGCGGATGGTGGCTCCTCCCGCATCTTTTGGAACCTGGAGTAGAACCGATCCTTGTTTCAATTCCACATTGCGGCCGCCTTCACGAAAGCTAAAAACCGAATTTTGACCCAAACGGGTGATCGTGCTGTCACTGAAGGTGAGTTCCGCGCGCGAGCGACGGCCGGTCTGCACGGACGACGGCATGGAGACTTTCTCACCAATGCTGGCGAGGTGGGGTGCGCTGGATCCCGGATAGACCTGCACTTCATTAACGGCAGCTGTCACGTTCGCCGTCCGCAGCGAATCGGCGGCAGCGGGGACCAGCAGGGCAAGGAAAGGAATGAGAATTTTCATGGGAATTAGAATGAGTAGTTAAAGCCGAATCCGATTCCGGACTGCCAAGCCTCGAAATCATTTACGCCGCCGGCGACATTGGAGTTGCAGTTGGTGTAGAAAACGTTGGTGAAAACGCGGGCGTTCTTGCACGGCGTCCACGTGAGTTCAAGCCCGACGGTATGAACCAAGTCCTCCCGGCCGCCATTGCTGAAGTCCCACATCGTTCCCGTCCAGGACAAGGTGGAGCTGAGGCGGTCCGCCAGCCAATACGTATAACTCACGTCGACGGAGTATTCGTTGTGATCCAGCAAGTCATTGTTGGCGGCGAGGTCGAAAGAGGCATCCACCCCGGCGGATAACTGGTATCTGGACGTTAGAAGAAGATCCTTCTTCAGACCGGTGCGGATTTTCTGTGCGTTGTAATTACTGTCCGAGAAACTGCCTTCGGTGATCCGCTGGTATTCATAACGGGTGTAGAAAACCAGGTCATCGAGTTCCGGGATGGATTTGACGACTCCGATGTAAGGACGGAAATTCTCAAAATCAGCCACATTGTTTCCTTCGAAGCGGTATAACTCCTGCTGGATTCCGATGTCGGCGAACCATCCGTATGCGATCCGTGGCATCCAGGAGACGCCGAGACGGCTGGCCGAATACCACGACGCATCATTGACGAACGGAAACGCACCTGGCGCGTTGTCAGTATAGCTGATGCTCGTGTCGAAAACGACTTTCACCGGAGGAAGTCCGTTGTAAGATCCAAGGACTTGCTGCACCCCCAAATCCGAATCCGCAGGTGAAAACGGAGCGTAGCTGGGGTTTTCCATCGCCGAATCCGGTTTGATGGATGCGGGATCGTAATCAGGACGCGAAGAGCCCATAAACGGGCTCAGTGACGATAAAACGTCGCCTTGCGCGCTGGCGGCGACGAAAATCGGGATCAGAATCAAATGGAAGCTTTTCATAACTGCGTAAACGAGGCTATTTGGGGCATCGATTCATGACAAGCACTTCTTTTACTCTCTGGAAACGCTGGCGCAAAAGTTTCGCCTGCCTGGTGGGCATCGGGGTTGTGATGCTCGGATTCGGGGAGCTTCCATTTTTCAATGGCTGGGTGCTGATTGAAAGAACGGATCGCGCATTCGGCGATTGGATTATCAACGTCAGCGGGGGGCCAACCGAGCGACAAGATCTTGTTTTACTGGGGATCGACGAGGCCAGCCTGAGGCTGGATGCACCTGATCCCACCGAAATCGCCTCGATTCCGGCCCTCACACTGATGAAGGGACGGTTTCCATGGAACAGACGGGTCTGGGCCTACACGATTGACCGCTTGGTGGACGCAGGCGCGAAATTGATCGTGCTCGACTTGGTGTTTTCCGAGCCCAGCGACCCCGAGGCGGACAAGGTGCTTGCCGATGCGCTGCAGAGGCATTCCGACAAGGTGATCCTGGGATCGGTGTTGAGCCCGGTGGCAGTTTTCAACTCACTGGAAACTGAAAACAAAGCACTGGTCTATGGCCTGACCGAACCCACCGAGGAGTTTATTTTCGGAGCAAAGGAAATCCGTTCCGGTTATGTGAATTTTTACAAGGATCCGGTGGACGAACTCATCAGAATTGCTCGCTACACCACGACCCTGGGCATCGAAAACAAACAGATGCGACTGATGGGCGAACCGGAATTCCGGTCATTGGCGGCGGAGGTCATTCATGCGATGGGCGCAGAAGTGCCGACCGGAAATCAGGAACTCCGCTTTCCGCGTCATCTCAATTACCAAGCGTCAGAATTTTACGCACCGAAAAGCATCTATGGAATCTTCATCGAAAAGGAATGGAGAGACAATTATGACAATGGCAGGTTCTTCCGTGACAAGGTGGTCCTCATCGGGCCGGTGGCAGAGAGGTTCCAGGACATGCACAACACGCCGATGGGACCGCTCACCGGGCCGCAACTGCATCTTCAGGCAATCGCCTGCGGTTTGAACAAGGCGTTTATCCAGCGCATCACCGATCCATGGCCCGGAATGATCCTGCTTGGCTTGGTGGCTTTGGCATGGACCCGCTGGGTGAACCGCCCCTTGGTGTCGGTCTTCGGATTGATGGCGATTATCGCATGCGTGGCGGGACTCGCGGTGTGGGCCGGAGCCGCGTATTCGGTGCTGCTACCCGTGTCCGGCGGGTTGCTCGCGCTTGGCTCGGGCTGGTCGGTCGCCCAGTCATACGAGATGGTGACCGAGCGCCTTGAAAAAGGGCGCTTGCGTCGGGACTTTCGGCGCTTTGTTTCACGGGATGTGGCGGATGCGATGATCACGCAGCAGGATGAATGGAAGGAAACCGCGGCCGGAGTAAAACGGCGGGTCGTCGTATTGTTCTCCGATGTGCGGGGTTTCACGGAACGCTCCGAACACACGGATCCGGGAGATCTCGTGAAGCAGTTGAACGAATATCTAACAACCATGGTCGCGGTGATTTTCCGCCACGGCGGGACCTTGGACAAGTTCATCGGCGACGCGGTGATGGCCCATTGGGGCGCGCTGGGAGGAGGCAACGATGAGGACCATGCCCGCAAGGCGATTCTCGCGGCGCGTGACATGATCACCGAACTCGCACGGATGAACGCGATCTGGCAAGCTGCTGGAAAAGCACCGTTTCAAATCGGCGTGGGCCTGCATTTGGGAGAGGCGATCGCTGGCGAGATCGGATCGCCGGACCGGACGGAGTTCGGAGTCATCGGAGACACGGTGAATCTCGCCTCACGCTTGGAGGGATTGACCAAGACATTCCATTGTGAAGTGATTTATTCCGATGAAGTTAGAATCGCTTCCGGAATAGATGACGGAGCGATGGATCTGGGGCAAGTCAAGGTCAAGGGTCGACGGAATCCCGTCAGGCTCTTCGGGATCGGAAATGAGGAAGATACCCTGGAGCAACTCAAGTCCTTCGAGCGCGATGCGAACGGAGTGATCCTGATGAGCGTTAAATGAGAGTCGCTGTGGATTATCGTAACAGGCAGGCACTGCGGAATTTTCGGTTCCGGAATTTTCTGACTGGCCATTTGCGACTAGCCTGCCAACCTCCCCGAAAGATAACCATGAATTCCTCTTCCCCTCTCCCCGAATTACCTGCCTTCGGTTTCCTCACCGAGGTGGATTCCTCCCATCGTGAGTTTCTGACTTCCTTCGGAAAATTCATCCGGCCCAAAAACGGCGAAGTTGTGATTGAGGAGGGAGCCGCCCAGAATTGCCTGTATTTGATCCTCTCAGGGACGCTCCATGTGGTGACTTCCGCGAACGAACGAACGCTTTTGGTCGCCACTCTGGGAGCGGGTGATTCGCTCGGCGAAGTGAATATCTTCGATCCGGCCAAGGCCAGCGCTTCAGTCATTGCGCGCAGCGAATGTCTGATCTGGCGGATCACGGGTGACGAACTCAAGGTGTTTTTCTCTGCAGATCCGGAGGGAGGGGTCGAACTCATGCAAGGACTGCTGCGTCTTGCCGCCAAAAGGATTCGCACGATGAATGCCAAGCTCGTCGATTCCGAAGAGAAATCGTCGTTTCATGATTTCTGGAAAGGCAACGAATGAACATCCTCTCCCACTCCGGCCCCTTCGCCCTGTTTTTCGCTTTCGCAATCGCACATGCGCTCGCGGACTTTCCGCTTCAGGGAGACTATCTGGCCCGCATGAAATGCCGGGATCAGGCGGGAACATTCTCGGAATGGATCATTTCACTATCTGCCCATTCGCTCGTCCAAGCCGGCGGAGTATGGCTCGTCTCGGGCAGCGCGACCCTCGGTGCCACAGAACTTTGTTTGCATTGGCTGATCGATCTCGGAAAAGGCGAAGGCAAATTTGGATACGTCACCGACCAGTGTCTCCATATCGCTTGCAAATTGGCCTATGTGATCGTGCTGACTTACGGCATGATCCCTGCCAACTGAGTCAGGAAATTTTTCAGGCTGGTGGCCGTAATCGTGGCTGACGCGTCTCGCGGCAGGCCGTCATTGTGGCGTCCCGCCGCAAGAAAAAACGCCCTGACACGGCAGCGAGACGCTACCGTCACGGTCTGCGGCGGGGTCGCCGCAGCCACGTAATTCACCTCACTTCCATGTTACAAATCCGGGTTCCGCGGAAACTTGGCGTATGGCAGTCGCGCACCTTTATATTGCTGCTGATCGGCGCGAATAGCCTCCGGCGCGACAAAACCAACGGTGCCCGCTGCGGCAATGATGTCATCTTGATCGATGCCGTCGCCACTGACGCCGATCGCGCCGATCATCACCCCATTGCGGTAGAGGGGAAAGCCTCCGGGAAAAATCGTAATGCCATTGGGCAGATAAGGATTGGGCACCGCGAGCGCGCTGGTCAACTCCACGCCATTCAAAGGATTTTTCACTCCCACCGGCAGCAACGAATATTGTTCCTGCAAGCTGTAGAATGGACCCGGCGCGGTATTGGCGATGCCCGGTGGATAAAACTGCTGCGAGAGAAAACCCACCGTGCGCGACGAGAAGGCCCGCGTCTCATTGGAAAAGAAAACCGCCGTGCGCGCCTTCTGGGCCGCCACATCCCAACTGAAAAGGGTCGCGCCCGGTGTCCGAATGGTGCCCAGGATGGCGGGCGCCGTGTTGGGCAACGCGGGATTATTGACCACCGTGATGAATGTTTGCGCCGCCTTTCCGGCTGGCAAACGAATGCCGGCGCGGGTGATTTTCGCACGGGCCGAAGCTTGGGAAAGAATCGTGGCCACCTCGACCGAGGTCAGGCGGGGTTGGCCATTGAGGACACCTCCCACGGGATCCGAAATGATGGGCGCGCGAATCTCGCAAACTTGCCCTCCAAAAGTGTTAGTTGGATAGGCGACGACTGGAGAATCCACGACGACGTAAGGCGCAACACTGCCGCCGACCGAACCGAGCGCTTGCACATTGCCAAGCCGTGTGGTGCCCACCACATAAGGAACGCGGATGCCATCGATCAACACATAGGATCCAAAAATTTTGGAGCTCGGTTGAAAGCCGATCTGACCGGCGAGAGCCACGTCTTCATCCGGGTCGTAGCGTTGCAGGCTCTGAGTCTGGATATCGGCCAAAGCCGAAAAAGGACTGACCGCAGGCGCACGGGTCTGGCCAGCCACGCCCACGCCGCCGATCAATTGTCCGGCACGAAAAAGCGGCACTCCACCGGGTGATCCGGCGAGACCGGTCAAGGGAGCCGGACCTGCAATGGCCGCACCATTGGTGCCGCTGGTGAAGTCGGCAACGTAACCGACGTTCGGATTTTTGAAGCGGTTCACGTCGGTGAACGAAAGGTTTGAAAAGTTCACCCCGACGAGCGGGCCGTTCGGGCGATTTTTAATTCCGGGCGGAAAATGCTGCTGCACGATGAAGCCGGCCGTGCGCGAAGTGAAGGCGTTCTGGTCGCTACTCAGAAAGGCAGCAGTACCGGCTTTGGTGATGGCATCCTGCACGGCGTTGGCCGTGGGGGCGTTGTCCACGCTCCAGACACCGAGCACGAATCCCTCACGATCCACCACCGCGATGACGGCTTGGGGTTCAATGATCTGCGCTCGGGAAATGGCTTGGGTGAGCACGCGCGTCACCTCGACCGAGGTCATGTCTGCGGCGAACCCAACCTGGGCCAGCAGGACGAGAGACAGTTGGATGATGGCACGAGTCACGACTAAATAGTGAAGATGAGGTGCTCGGTGGCAAGCTTCAATTCTCGGGTATCCTCCAATTGGATACAGGACAAAAAATCAAGGAGCGGCGGATTGAGGCGCTCATGACTCCTACGACAGATCCTCACCCGTCGCGGTGCAGAAACTCCAGAATGACCTCCGCGGCATTTTTCGAAATCCCGGGGATTGATGCGATGTCCTCCGCCGTGGCGGTCTTGATGCGGGCGACACTGCCGAATTTTTCGAGCAGCCGCTGCTTTTTGTTAGGTGACATGCCGGGGCATTCGTCCAGCAGGCTTTCGCGCATCCGGCGGCGGTAGAGCAAGGCGTTGTAGCCATTGGCGAAGCGGTGGGCCTCGTCGCGGATGCGCTGGAGCAATTTGAGCGCACCACGGTCGTGCGGAATGCGGATCGACTCGGCGCGACCGGGGATGAAAACCTCCTCATGCTGCTTGGCGAGACCAACCACCGGCAGATCGTGCAGGCCCAGCGCATTGAGTTCTCTAACCGCCATGCCAAGCTGGCCCTTGCCGCCATCGACAATGATGAGGTCGGGCAGCACGATTTTCGCGCGGCCTTCGCGGGCAAGGCGGCGCTGGGTTTCAAGCGGATCCTCCTGGGACATTTCCACATCAGGATTCGCGGCAACGTTTTCCAGCAGAATACGCGAATACCGTCTGCGGATCACCTCAGCCATCGAAGCGAAGTCGTCCTGCCCCTCGACCGTGCGGATGCGATAACGACGGTAGTTTTGGTTATCCGGCAGACCATCGGTGAAGCGCACCATCGATGCGACGATGTGGTTGGACGAGACATTCGAGATATCGAAACATTCCATTACGCGCGGCGGTCCGGCGAGGTGGAGCTCCTCGCCGAGTTCCGCCAGGTCCTCGGTGGGTTTCACGGTGGTCGGCACGCCGCGCCCGCGGCTGAACTGGCGGGTGGGAGAGAGCGTCTTTTCGAGATTCTGCAGGACATCCCGCAGCGTCGCGGCTTTTTCGAAATCGAGTTTTTCCGCAGCCGCCCGCATGTCATCGCGCAATTGGTCAAATAATTCCCGTCTCCCCTTCCCTTCGAGAATCCGGCAAGCCTCCGCGATGCGATCCAGATATTCCTCGCGGGTGATCCGTCCGATGCAGGGGGCCGAGCAGTTGCGGATGATGTCCGCATTGCAGTGAAGGTAGTCCGCCTCGCCCGGGTTGACGGGCCGGCAGACACGCAGGCCGAGACCGCGGTTCAGCCATTCCAGCGTATGGTGCAACGCGCTGGAATGCGGGAACGGCCCGAAGTAGCGCGAGCCATCGTCCTTTTTCATGCGGGTGGTGGAAAATCGCGGCCATGGATCGGCAAGCCGGATTTTCGCTAACAAAAACCGCTTGTCATCGCGGAAGGCCACATTGTAGCGCGGGCGGTAGTCCTTGATGAGCTTGCCTTCCAACAACAAGGATTCCTCCTCGTTGCGCACGGTGTGGAATTCGAAATCATGGATCGAATCGATCAACGCGCGGGTCTTGATGCTGGCCCGCATTTTCTGAGAGGCCATGAAGTACGATGACAATCGTTTTTTCAAATCACGCGCCTTGCCGACGTAGATGATCGATCCGAGACGATCCTTCATCAGGTAAATCCCCGGCTGGTGGGGCACCTCGCGGAGTTTTGCTCTGAAATCCGGTGCGTTCATGGCACGGTCCGGCGGTTTGCGGCGTAGTAACCGGCCAAACCCCGGCTCAAGGCATCGACATACTCACGGAAAATCGATGGTAGAAACCTGCCGTTGATCTCTCGGGTACCGTCATAGTCGCCGGCGGCGAGACGGGGGCTGTCGATAGTCGAGTTCATCACATAGGGTTCCATGAAGATAACCGGACAGGCGTATAGCCGGTTGGCTAACAGATTGCGCGCCCAAAGATAGGGATTCCCGTTCACGGAGCGGGCGTTGGTCGCGCCCTCGGGATAGGAGTATGGCGGCAGGCCGCTGATAGTTGCGAAGGTATCCGCAACAGAAGTCCCGATACGCACCTCCTCCTCATGGGTGTGATCTAGCAGTTTTTCCAGCATCGAAAACCGTTGGTCGGCGAGTGACACCTCCTCATGGGTGTAGGCACCATTCACCAGCAGGTGAAGATGGTTGCGCTTGACGAGCATGGGCAGGTCCGGAGAACCCCACGGATCCGCATTAAAATGGAGGCAGAGCACCAGATCGGGTTTTAGCGTCCCATTGACGAGTTCGGCGCGGGCGCGGATTTCCGCTGTGCGGTAAAACAAGCGCTCGGCGAGTTTCCGGAGATCTTCCGGCTGAGTCACGGATGGATCGGACTCGCGGGCGGCGTCTAGCAGAGAATCCGGACGCAGCGCGGTGACTGGTTCGTTGCGCTCGCGCACGAGCGAAACTGTGGCTCCGAGAGCCTCCAACCGCGGCTTGAGGAGTTTGGCCACGAGCAATGTCATGTCACCCTCGCAAATGACCGCTCCATCACGAGTCTTGAACCAGCGCTCCTCGATCTGCGCCCATTTTCCGCCGATGTGCCCGGGGTCGATGGCGACGCGCAGGCCAAGAAGCGGTTTATCCTTCGGCGCGGGAGGAAGTTCTGCCGCGGTTTTCCAATGACGTGGCGCGGTCTTGTGGGTTCCAGGAGCGGAAAAACGAAGGAAAACAACGCCGGAGGAAGCCTCCGCCCCAGTCACGATGCGAGCACCGGCATCATTGATTTCGATGTAGCTCTTCCAGCCGTCGCCCGTCGTAAACACGGTAGTGAGCAAATTTTCAAAATCCGCGCGGGTGATCGTATCCTGAAATCGCTCCAACTTCGACCAATCCGGAATCTCGCCAAGCACCGAAAGATCCGACGACGGCGACGGCGAATTTCCCCACACTGGCGCTGGTGGATCGGGCGGTATGTCACAGTCTTTTGACAGGTAAATCCAGACGCCGGCCACCAATTCGAGCACGATGCCCAGGGCCAGGATGCATTTGATGGATGAAGGCATTTGGGAAAATGGTTTGTCGGCGGGTGGCAAAATGTGGAACTTGTGCGCGGTGAGTTCAAATCAACTCCCATCATTTGTTATGTCAACGATCCGAATCATGTTTCTGGGCGATATTGTGGGCGAACCCGGGCGAAAGGCCGTGATCGAACAGTTGCCGATCCTTAAACAGTCCGAAGGCCTGGATTTTATCATCGTCAACGGCGAAAACTCCGCAGGCGGAAAAGGCATCACCCCGAAAATCTCCATCGACCTGCTGCGCGCCGGAGCCGCCGTCATCACCACCGGCGACCACGTCTGGGACCAGCAGGAAATCGTCGATTATTTCCCGACCGAACCGCGCTTGTTGCGGCCGCTCAATTATCTCGATGGCACGCCTGGCAACGGCAGCGTCGTGCTGGAAACCGCCAAAGGCCGCGTGGCAGTCATGCAGGTGCAGGGACGCTCGTTCATTCAACCGCCGCTCGAAAACCCATACATCGCTGCGGAAAAAGAAGCCGAACGCCTGCGGGCGGATGGCGTGGGGCCGATCATCGTCGATATGCACGCGGAAACCACGAGTGAGAAGATCGCCATGGGTCGGATGCTCGATGGCAAAGTCTCAGCGGTGTTCGGCACGCACACTCACGTGCAAACCGCGGACGAAACGATTTTCCCCGGCGGCACCGGCTACCTGACCGACGCCGGGATGTGCGGACCGGAGGAGTCGATTCTCGGGCGCAGCATCGATTCCGTGCTCTGGCGCTTCAAATCCGGAATGCCCACGCGCTTCCCCATCGCCAAGGGCCCGGTCCGTCTGTGCGGAGCGATCGTGGATGTGGATGCGGAAACCGGAGCGTGCCTGGAGATCCGCAGGCTTTCGCTCTTGCTACCGGAATGAGAGAATGCCCCCCCGCTGGATCACGCGGATTCATGATGCTCGGTATTTTTGAGGAACCACTTGCGGAAAACCAGCAGGCCGATGGGTGAGAGAACGGCCATCCCACCGATCCAGACCCAGACCATGTGGTGGTTAGGGTAACTGGAAAGCGCTTTTCCGGCCGCATCCACCGGCGTGTAGGCGGCGAGCAACATGCCCGACATCGGGCCGACCACGAATTTCGCGAGAAAAAACGGCAATACCGAAAGCGCGATGTAAGTCCCCTCCTTGCCCTTGGGCGCGACTTCCGCCGTGAATTGCATCAACCGGGGAGACCAGATGGCCTCACCGATGGTGAAGACGGTGATGAAAACAATGAGCGTCCAATACTCGGGAATGGGCGGAGACGTTAGAAGGGTTTTCATATCAGGAGCCAAGCCGAGGGCCTTGATGAAGACGAGTTCACCCATCACCGAGTCAGTCCAACCTGTGAACCATGCGGGAGGCAGGACGGCAATGAAGCAGGAAAGCGAGGAGATGGCCGATCCCCAGATCATCATCTTGTAAGAACTGGTTTTCTTGGTGAAATAAGCCACCAACGGCACGAGGAAAACAATAAGCACCGGATTGAGCACGCCATAGATGGTGCCAATTTGAGCTCCCTCACCTAACACACGGATTCCGTATTTTGGAAAGGTGTAGTGGAAATGGAAAAATACGAACCTGACAAAAAGCGTCATCGTGAGCAGTCCCATGTAGATCCAGAAAAACCGCTCGGTAAAAGTTTCGCCGATCAGCTTGAATGTGTCGGTCGCCCCCTTGCGGATGGCCTCGCCCACGGTGCCGTGGGTTTCCGTGGGACTAACCACGACTTCGCCCTCATCGGTCATTTCCACACCGTCCCGGATGTACCATGTGATGATCAGGCTGATCATGGTGGCGGCCAGGCCCACCACAAAGATCATCTGATAGGTGGTGAAATGATGACCGATCATGTACATCCCGGCATTTTCATCGAGCATCTTCCCTGCCGCATCCCTGCTGCCGAGTGTATTGCGTATCCAGTCGAAGAAAAATCCGCCGACCGCATAACCCATGTTCATGATCACATAAAACAAGCCGAATCCCAAGGCGCTGCCTTCCTTGGTGGTGTAGCGTTTGATGGCCACCGAGATAACAGGCGCCACGATGGCGAATCCAACCGCCAGCGGCATAAAACCGAAGATGAAAGCTAACGTAGGATTGGTGACAAAGGAGAAGACGAGCCGCGAAAAAATCAGGAATACCACGGAAATGATCATGGTTTTCCGAATGCCGATCGCATCGACCAAGGCACCCGCGAACATCCCCATGATTGAAAGCGCGAGCGACCAACCGGAGATAAAGGTGCCAGCCGCGACATCACCGAGTTTGCAATCCTTGGATAACCACAAGGTGACGGCCATGTTCATGGCGGCGTAGGCCGAGTATTCCACGAACTTGTATCCAAAGAGCAACCAGAGATCATGAGGACAATCGCGCAACCCCTTGGCATAGTTCCAAATGATTCCAACCAGCGCCAGCAGTGCGCCGATGACCAGTGAAACGGTGATGGAGTCGGCAAGGGTCATGAATTCACGAGACTCACCGGATTTCCCATGAGGTCAAGACCGGACACGCCGGATGAAATCAACCGCCAACTTGCGAATGCGGAGGGATGGCTTCCATCCGCTGATTGTCTAGACAGCGAGACTTGCTCTTTCTAGAATCTGCCCGTTTTCGCTTTTCCTCTAACCCGCCCGACAACCGCAAAACTTCACTCATTCCCTATGGCCCCGCATTTCGTATTATCCTCCCTTGATTCTTTCCCAGCGGTTCTTTCAGGAGCCGTGCCGGATAAAACAACGCCAAGCATTCTTCTGAATCGGGTCATTAACCGGATGCCTTGGATCGCCCTGAATGCGATATGGTTTTTCGCAGTGACAGGTTGCGGGCTTTTACCATGCAATGATTGCATCCCTTATCCCGAATACAAATCGTTACACGGAGCTGCGTCGCGGGGGGACATCGACATGATGGAGGATTTGCTCAGGAAGGGCGGAGACGTCAACGAGAACGGCAGAATGGGCGACCGCCCGCTCCACCAAGCGGCAAATGCGGGGCATTTAAAGGCCACCGAGTTTCTGGTTGCCCGGGGCGCGGATGTTCAGATCAAGAATGAGATCGGTGGATCCCCGTTGCACGAAGCCGCCGAGAATGGGCATGTGGAAATGATTCGTTATCTCGTTGGGAAAGGCGTGGACATCAACGTGGCGTCGAACACGAAAGCCACACCCTTGCACGAAGCCGCCGAAAACGGTCATGCGGATGCGGTGGCCTGGTTGCTGAAACACGGCGCCAACCGCAACGCGCGTGACTTAAGCGACAAGTTGCCGGTGGATCTGGCGATCGCAGAGAGTCGCACCGATGCGGTGAAAGTCCTGTTGGGCAACGGCTCTCTCCTGCGCGACCGCAAGTCCTACGCCAACCAACTGCTGTTCCAATCCGCGGGCAACGCGGGCGTTATCGCGTTTCTACTGGATCATAAAGCGGACGTAAACACCCACACTCCGCTCCGCGACCCATACGGCGAAACAGGGCCGCCGCTTTCGGAAGGCAACGAAACGCCGCTCCAAAAAGCCTGCGGCAGGGGGAACACCGATGCGATACGATTTCTGATCGAGCGCGGCGCGAAGGTCAACGCCCGCGACGCGAAGGGAACAACCCCGTTGATCGCTCTCGCCTACTGATTCCTGATGCATTTCAATGGCTTGCCATTCGTAGCTTCCGGTCCTTCTTCGTTCTGCGAGCTACAAAGGGCAGGCACGGAAGCAAGATGGCGGATGGGCTGGGTAGCCCTCGGATGGTGGGTAATCTATTGATTTCATAGGATTCTTTGGGTCACTGGTTTTTACGGGTTGCCCAGAATGACAGGTATCGACACACGACTTTGTCAGAAATCCGTCGGAAAAACCGCCGTTCTGTCCCGGTTGAGCGGATGGATTTGATACCCGACCGACCATAGCCTTCACCCCGGAAATCCGGTGGCAGGCTTGGCGGGTCAGATTCTCGTTCATCCGTCACACGTCTGCCAGATCGGTGGAACCGATCAAGATTTGATTGCTTCGTTCTCCGATGGATTGGCACGGCTGGCCCCGCAGGCAAGCAGCACGCGTGACAGCACGTTGGGATGGATACAGGGTGCGGAGCGACGATCTTCGGGAAAGGTGTTGGGCCGGTGGACCTGATGCAGCCTAACATGTTAATCCGTGTACTCTGACCCGAATGGCGCTAACTTAAGGGTCATTTGGGATAAAATAATGTTAGGTTTTTCGCGAGTTGGCGTGATATTTGCTCATTGATCATCAATGACTTCCATTACACCGATGTTTCCAGGTTGGCACCGAAAACTTTATG
>CAIVKO010000218.1 GCA_903906515.1 Akkermansiaceae bacterium | reverse complement strand
CTGAGCGTCACCTACTCGCTCAACAACAAGAACGAGTGGAAGATCAACTACGCGGCCACCACCGACAAGGCCACGCCGGTCAACGTCACGCAGCACAGTTATTTCAATCTCAAGGGCGAAGGCAATGGCGACATACTCGACCACGAATTGATGCTCGCCGCCTCGAAGTTCACACCAGTAACAGCCGGGCTAATCCCCACCGGCAAGCTCCTCCCCGTGGCCGGCACGCCGTTTGACTTCACCAAGCCCACCGCCATCGGTGAGCGCGTCAAATCCGACGACGAGCAAATGAAGTTCGGCGGCGGCTACGACCACAACTGGGTGCTCGACAATCAGGATGGCACGCTTGCCACGGCCGCCAAGGTTTACGAACCGACCAGCGGGCGCACCATGGAAGTGCTCACCACTGAGCCGGGTATCCAGTTCTATTGCGGCAATTTCCTCGATGGCAAACTCAGCGGCAAGGCTGGCAAGAAGTATGAGTTCCGCAACGGCTTCTGCCTCGAAACCCAACACTATCCGGATTCCCCTAACCAACCGAAATTCCCCAGCACCATCCTCAAGCCTGGCAAGACTCTTAAGAGCACCACCATCTTCCGCTTCGGCAGTAAGAAGTGAGCGACCCGCTGCGGAATCGCCTGGTATCCCTGGAAGAAACTGTTGAAATCGGAAGTCGTTAGTAATGGTCCGCCGTGGACCATTACTGCTGCAAACTTCCACGCCAGTTAGGTAACAATTGAATCACCCCTGGTAAAAATCCGCGCTGTAACCCTTTTCACTTTACTACTAAGGTCACCCCCGGGCACTACGGCTTGGCGGGAGTCGCGGACTCGCTGCACTGTAGCCGGTATTGCTCTTTGTAAGGATTGATTTTCGGTGCGGTCTTCCAAGCCTGCTCATTGTCCAGACACGGCAGAACGGCGGCCCACCAGGCATCATACGCCTTATCCAGCTTGCCAACGACTTCCTTCTGGTTAGCGGCCAGATCCCTTGTTTCACCGGGATCGGCCTTGAGGTCATACAAGCACCAGCGGCCTTTTTCCCACACCTGCAGATACTGCTGCCAGCGGACACTGCACGGCCCGTGTTGCTGCGGCTCCGAGCCTTTGCCCCAACGACCGGCGTGGGTGAAGAGCATTCGTTCATCATGCCAAGCGGCCTGCGGATTGTCCAGTAGCGGCAGCAGACTAAACCCATCGAGTTGGCTTGCCACACCCTCCGGAACCTTCGCCGCAGCCAGTGCCGCAAACGTCGGAAACAGATCCAGATGCGCCGTGAGTTTGTCACACGCCGCTGGTTTGATAATGCCCGGCCAGCGCAACAAGGACATCGCCCGGGTCCCGCCGTTAGAGGCGGTGAGTTTACAACCACGCATCCCGGCATTGAATACTTTGCAACCGTCGAGGCCGCCATTATCATTCATGTATACCACCAGCGTGTTGTCATCAATACCCAGGTCTTTCAACTTGGCCATCAACTTACCGACGTTCTCATCGATATTGGCGATCATGCCAAAGAAGCAGGCCTCACTGTCACTGACTTTGCCAGCATACACATTTTTGTATTTATCCGGCACTGCCAGTGGCCAGTGAGCCGCGTTGGTTGGTAAATACATAAAGAATGGCTGCTTGCCCTTGACCGACTCCACCCACTGCAGCGCCTGTTGGAAAAACACATCCGTGCAATACCCTGTCGTCTTCTCGAAGCGACCGTTGTGCTTTACCACCGGGTTGAAATACGAATTGCCATTCACATCGCCGCCGGACCCCTCCTGCGTCTGGCCAATTCCACCGCAGCCATGAATAAACACTTCATCAAACCCGCGCTTTTCCGGTTGGTATGCATCTTCATCGCCCAGATGCCATTTGCCGAAAATGCCGGTGGCATAGCCAGCTGATTTGAGGACCTGGGCGATGGTTGTGGATTTCAGACTCATCCGCTCACGTTCATAAATCGTGTGAGTGACGCCATTTTTAAATTCATGTTTGCCGCTCATCAGCGAGGCACGCGTGGGCGAACAGGCCGGGCTCACATGAAAATCCTCGAAATGGATGCCCTCGTCATACATTTTGTCGAGGTTAGGGGTCTTGAGCACCGGGTTGCCATTGCGTCCAAGATCACCATACCCCTGGTCATCAGAGAGAATCATAATGATGTTAGGCCTGCTACCGGCCATAGGTTTCCCCG
>CAIVKO010000217.1 GCA_903906515.1 Akkermansiaceae bacterium | reverse complement strand
GGACATCTGGCCGAACTGATCACTCGTATCTGGGATGATGAAATTTGATATAGCTCCCACGGCAATGACGCGTTTGATATCGTTGCTCTGGGTGTTGGTCGCGGGTTTCCTGGTGTTGACCGTGGTGTCCAGTCCACGCTTACCACGCTCGCCGCCTGGGGGTGTGAATGGGTAACCTTCTTTAGGTGGCGTGATGGTTTGGAAAATCCAAATCGCACCGAGGATCAGGGCGATGATGTGGACAATCAGCGCAATTGTCAGCGACGTGCCGCCGAGTTTTTGCCAGAAACCGACGTGGGGCTTTGCAATATCTATTGTGAGGTTTGTGTCTTGGTAATCGTTCATGGCAGGGGTTTTGTTGGGAGTTGGGTGCCGTGAGAGCGGAGTCGGGAGAATTTCCCAATCAGTATCCGTGTTCGTTAATGGTGGAACGGGTGACACCGCATTAGTTTAGGAAAAACTGCCAGACACCCTTGGATCGCCTTTTTGTTCTCCTCGAGAGTCCCTCTAGGCATGATCTTCAAGCTTGATCTTGGATGCCGGGGGCGTTCTGATGGGTCGGACCCAACGACAGCATCCATGAAACTAGAAACACAATGCCTCCACGCCGGTTATACCTCGGACCCCACGACTCATGCCTGCGCGGTGCCGGTTTATCGGACCGCTTCGTATGTGTTCGATAGCACCGAACACGCCGCCAACCTTTTTGCCCTGCGTGAACTGGGCAATATCTACACCCGCCTCATGAACCCCACGCACGATGTGCTCGAACAGCGCGTCGCCGCATTGGAAGGCGGAGCGGCGGGGCTCGCCGTGGCTTCCGGGACATCGGCGATTTTCTATTCGATCATCAATCTCGCCCAGGCCGGTGACAACATTGTTTCCGCCCGGAATCTCTACGGCGGCTCATACACGCAGTTCAAGGACATCCTTCCCGCGCTCGGCATCGAGGTCCGTTTCGTGGATTCCAGCAATCCGGAGAACTTCGCTGCAGCGGTCGATGGGAAAACCCGCGCGTTTTTCTGTGAGTCGGTATCGAATCCGGCGCTGGAAATTTCCGACATCGAAGCCATTTCTAACATCGCGCATTCCCTTGGCCTGCCGTTGATTGTCGATTCCACCTTCTCCACGCCTTACCTGACAAAACCGATAGATTTTGGCGCGGACATCGTCGTCCACTCGCTCACCAAATGGCTGGGTGGCCACGGCACCGGCATCGGCGGCATCGTGATCGACTCCGGGAAATTCAACTGGGCCGGTGGCAAGCACCCGCTCTTTGACGCGCCGGATGGTTCCTACCACGGCCTGCGTTGGGGGCACGACCTGCCGACACCATTGGCACCGCTCGCCTACATCCTGCGCATGAGAACCGGGCCGCTCCGCAACCTGGGTGCCTGCATTTCGCCTGACAACGCGTGGATCGCCCTGCAAGGCATCGAGACCCTGCCACTGCGCATGGAACGCCACTGTGAAAACTCGCTGGCCGCCGCCAAACACCTGCAAAACCACCCTGCCGTCGAGTGGGTTCGTTTCCCCGGACTCGAGGGAGATCCTCAGCACGCGCTCAATGGAAAATACCTGCATGGCAAGGGTGGATCCATGGTCGTCTTCGGCATCAAGGGTGGTGCCAAGGCGGGCGCGAAATTCATCGATTCCCTGAAGCTCTTCAAGCACCTTGCCAATGTGGGCGACGCCAAGTCCCTCGCCATCCATCCGGCCACCACCACCCACTCCCAGCTCAACGAGGAACAACAAATCGCCGCCGGCATCCCGCCCGAACTCATCCGTCTCTCGATCGGCATCGAGCACATCGATGATATCGTGGCCGATCTCGATCAGGCGCTGGCGGTGGCGGTTCAATCATAGGACCTATAGGACTTATAAGACTTATATTCATCATCATGAGATCCACCATCTTCGCCAAAATCGAATCTGCGACGGCTGCTTTGAAAACCAAAGCACCGATGCCGGAATACGATGTCACCCTCACCCATTCGTTGCCGAAGCTCGAAGGCTCCGACCTTTGGGAGATTTTCTCGCGCAATTTCAAAGCGGTGAATGGGAAACCGATGGATTCCGTGACGCAAGTGGCGGATTTCCTCAAGTCCACCAACCAGCTCCACGGATACTGTGATCCTGCGTTGTTCGATGCGATTGGCGCGAAACTCGTCGCCGCCGGACTTACGGTGGAGACGGTTTACGACCGCTCGCGCTATGATGACTATCAGTTCGGCATCACCCGCGCCAGCGGTGCCATCGCCGAGACCGGAAGCGTGATCATCGATGACGACCGCACGTCGAGTCGCCTCGCCGCGCTTTCGCCGTGGGTGCATGTTGCGGTTCTGGAGCGTCGGGAAATCCATCGTGCGATGTCCGATGCTCTCGCTGCGTTGGGCGATAGCCCCAACATCATTTGGTGCACCGGCCCTTCAAAAACCGCCGATGTCGAAGGCATTCTCATCGAAGGCGTGCACGGTCCTGGCGAGCAGATTGTGCTGTTGGTCTGAGGATGTGGCTGCTGCGTCAAGGCAGGGACCGTCTCTCCGAGCGGTCCGCGCGCATCGGAGGAGAATGAAAAGCCTTTCCGATATATCCATTCGCATTTCTTACACGCGGATCGCTCGGAGAGGCGGTCCCTGCCCGCTGTCGTGCTATGTCGGTTTTCTTGCCACCAGTCGCGTCAGCCACGATTGTCAGACTCCTCACTCTTTGGAACGGACTTGTCTTTCTTACACAGGAACCACCAGAAAAGCACCCCGTGTGCGGCGATCACGACGATGGTGGCTGCGATGGCGATCCAGAGATATTGATTCATCGGTTTATTTCGGTTAGGAAATTTGAAGTGCCAGATAGGCTTCGATTTCCCGTGACGGATCGTGGGCCCGCATCAATGCCTCGCCGATGAGCACGGCATTCGCGCCGGCGTCGAGCACGCGCATGGCGTCTTCCGGCGATTTGATGCCGCTCTCGGAAACGAGCAATACGTCGTCGGGTACTTCTTCCGCGAGTTCTTCGGTGGTGGCCAGATCGACCTGGAATGTTTTGAGGTTGCGATTGTTCACGCCGATCAGATCCGCGCCAAGTTCCAGCGCGCGTTCCATTTCGCGGAGGTCGTGGACTTCGACGAGCACATCCAGCATGAAGGACTTCGCTTCGTCATAGAGGCGGCGCAGTGTGTCGTCATCGAGCGCGGCGACGATCAGGAGGATGGCATCAGCACCCGCCACGGCGGCTTCGTGGATCTGGACTTCGTGAATCATGAAATCCTTGCGCAACAACGGGGCATCCGAAAACTTCGAGATCTGGGTGAGATAACTCAGCGAGCCTTGGAAATATTTTTCGTCCGTTAGAATGGATAGGCATGACGCGCCGCCTTGAAGGTAGCGCTGCGCCTGGCGGACCGGATCGAAGTTCGGGTCGATCAGCCCGACGGATGGCGATGCCTTTTTAACTTCCGCGATCACGCCGAGTCGGCCGGGGCCGCGGTCGATGGCGGCGCGGAAGCCGCCGAAGTCGTTGCGTTGGAGGGCGGCGGCACGGAGCAGCGCGGCCCGTGGCATGAGGGCTTCGACTTCCAGACGTTTGGTGGCGATGATTTCTGCGAGCTTGTCGGACATGGCTGGGGAGAAGAAAACCGGACTTTGGGAAATTGAACACGAAAAATTGTGAAATTTGGCTTGCCTGCGGATTTCCGGAGTGTAGAAAGCGCCCACGCGTTTCGCGACGCGGGCGTAGCTCAGTGGTAGAGCGCCACCTTGCCAAGGTGGATGTCGTGAGTTCGAATCTCATCGCCCGCTCCAGTTAAAAACACGGAATCCGCTGATAATCAGCGGTTTTTTTGTTTCAATCCCTCGATACCTCTTATGTTTGTCTGGTCAAAACTCTCTGGGGCACAATGGTTGGATGCTTGGGAAGAGCGTTTCGCCGGAAGTCCGAATCTGGTTATCGAGTATCTCAAAGGAGGAAAATCCATCCGCGTCCGTCTGTTTTGTGAAACGGAAAAGGCGGCGAAGGAGGTGTTTAAGCGATTCGGCGGCAGCGTGCGCAAAATGGCGGGTGCCGATTGGAACAAGCCCGTGGCTCCGCCGCGTCCGGTGAAAGTCCGCGATGTTTTTCTACTGACCGCCGAAACCCGGGCCAAGGAAATCGCCCAAATTCAGAAGGAAAACCCGAAGCGGCAAATCATCACGATTCCGCCGGAGATGGCATTTGGCACAGGCGATCATGCCACCACTTCCACGTGTTTGCGCTTGCTGGTCGATGTTGCTCGCGAACGAAAGACCACGAATTGGTCGGTGGCGGATCTCGGTATGGGGACCGGAGTGCTTGCGATTGCTGCGAAAAAACTTGGGGCGGGTGAGGCATTTGCCTGTGATTTTGATCCTTTCTCGGTGGATGCCGCCACCCGCAATGCCATTCGCAACGGCACGCCTGACATCCTCATGCAGGAGCAGGACATTCTGAAATGGAAACCACGCAAGAAAGGCTACGATGTCGTCCTGGCCAATTTGTTTTCGACCGTGCTCATTCAAGCGTGGCCGGTGATCGCAAAATCCCTCGCGCCCGGCGGTGATCTCATCGTTTCAGGAATCCTGGCATCCCAGGCATGGGAGGTTTTCACGGCGGCAGCGGGATGCGGTCTTGGTTTCACCAAGGTGATCCGCAAAGGAAAGTGGGTCACGGCACGGGGCGGTCATTTCAACGATCTCGCGACGGAAGTCTAAAACCAGACAACTTCGGAGTTCGGGCTGAAGCTGGTGCTGCCTGAAATGCGCCGGATTTACTGGAGTTTCAGTCCGTGGCGTTGCCAGAACCCGACGAGTTCCGTCCGGGAGCCGTGGAAAACATTGCGTTCGGTAGGCAAGGCCAGATTGCCGAAATACGGGCTGAACCGGTAACGACCGTTCGAGTAAACCTTGGGGCTTGAGTGGCCTTTTTCCCAGTTCACGCCGCCGTATTGCCATAGGCTCCAGGTGGACCAGACGTTGTATTGTTCCGCCAGTCCCTGCGGTGTGCCGGGTGGGCCGTATCCACCGCCCGGATCGCCGTCATGAGAGTAGAGCGCCGCCCAGTATGGGGACCTGCGCAGCTTGGCTTTGATGTTCGGAGGCGCACTCCCCAATGTCTGTCTCAGGTGCACGCTGTTTTCAAGATAGGCCACAGGAATCACGCCGGTGCGGGCCTCCACGCGGTCGATGAAACGCAGGATGTCAGAGAGGCGCGAGTTGGCATCGAAGTCGGCACAGAGCAACAACGATGGGGCGTTCCACTTTCTTCCGTGAGCCAGCGCTTGTGAACGGTTTACAAATTGGTCGGCCTGGACCACGGCATCCGCATGGGTTTGGAGCCGGTAGTAGATGCCGGGCAACATGCCCGCGCGATCTGCCGCTGCGACGAAGCTGGCGCATTTTTCATCGAGAACACCGCCTTTTCCTGCACGGGCGATCAGGCCGCTGGCTCCATTGGCACGCAAGGCGGAAACATCGTTTTCCGAAAAAACGGCGCCGCCGCGCTGGCGTTCCTTGGGATCGTAGGCGGAAACATTGATGATTTGGGTCATGCCCCCGCTGCTGCCGCTACGTGAGGTGGGAATCCTGTGGATACAGTTAGAGAGAGGTAGCACGCAGAGGAAGAGAAAAAGGTATTTCATGATCGTCTCGGCGAAGCATCGTGTGTTTTTGGGTTTTGGCAAGTCTGGAGCGGTGTGCTCTTATGGCTTGGCAAGGGGCATTGGGTGGGACATGTTTTTTCCATGTTCGACACCGCCCGTTACGATGGCCGCATGCCTTACCGGCGCTGCGGGGATTCGGGGATCCTGCTGCCCGAGATTTCGCTGGGTTTCTGGCACAATTTTGGCGGCGTGGATGACTTCGAGGAAGCCCGCCGCATCATGCGTCGCGCGTTCGACCGTGGAGTGACCCATTTCGATCTCGCCAACAACTACGGCCCACCGCCCGGCTCCGCCGAGGAAAACATCGGTCGCATTCTGGTCAGCGATTTCGTGTGTCACCGCGACGAATTGATCATTTCCACCAAGGCCGGTCATGACATGTGGAGCGGTCCGTACGGTATGAACGGGTCGCGCAAGCACTTGCTCGCGTCGCTCGATCAATCGCTTAAACGTCTGCGCCTGAGTTACGTGGATATTTTCTACTCCCATTGCCCGGATCCTGACACCCGCCTGGAGGAAACCATGTCTGCCTTGGCCACCGCCGTCCAGAGCGGCAGGGCGCTCTATGCGGGGATCTCGAAATACCCGCTCAAACGCCTGAAAAAAGCTGTGAAAATCCTCAAGGACATGGGGATCCGCTGTTTGATCTATCAGCCGCCCTACTCGATCCTCCGGCGCGATTACGAGATCGAAGGTGTTCTCGACTGGTTGTTGGACGAGGGCATCGGCTGTATTGTGTTCAGCCCACTCGCGCAGGGGATGCTCACGCCGAAGTATCTGGATGGCATCCCCGATGGTTCGCGGGCCGCCAGACCGGAAGGGTTTCTGAAACCGGAGCAAGTGCTGGCACAACAGGAGAAAATCCGCGCTTTGGCCCTGCTTGCCGAGGCTCACGGCATGCCACTCCATCATCTCGCCATCCGCTGGACCCTGCGCTCGCCGCATGTGACGTCTTCCTTGATCGGTGCCCGCACCGTCGCCCAGTTGGATGATACGCTCGACGCGCTTCGCTCCCCGATTCCCGACGAAGCACTGCTGGCCGCGATCGACTCGATTTGCCCGGGAACATCGGTCTGAAGGCAGGGACCGACCTCCGGGCGGTCCAGCGAATGAGCAGAGAATGCATTCGTGCATGAAATGCTTGGAAATTGGAACATATTCAATCATTCGCTTTCCATTCTCGCGGACCGCTCGGAGATCGGTCCCTGCCATTTTTAGACAGGCTCTTAGATTCATTCGACTGCCCCACGTCGTCGGGGCTTGCCAAAGGGGTGCCTTCCCGCTTGTCATCGCTCATGGATCATTTGTCACGGGCGCGGTTTGTTATTGAAACGGAAATCGAGGGGCTGCGCCGGATGGCGGGTTTGCTCGACGATCGGTTTGCGAAAGCCGTGGAAATTCTTCACCAGACACTGGATCATCGCGGTAAAATCGTGGTTGTGGGTGTGGGAAAATCGGGGAATATCGGCCTCAAGATCGCCGCGACCCTCAATTCCACCGGGGCCACCGCAGTCGTTCTGGATTCGCAAAACGCGTTGCATGGCGATCTCGGACTGCTCTCGGATGGCGATGCGGTGTTGGCGCTTTCTTACTCCGGCGAGACTCGCGAGTTGTTGGACATCATGCCATTCATCAAGCGTTTCGAGGTCGACGTCATTTCGATTACCGGCAATTCGCAATCCACTCTGGCCCAACTCAGCGAGGTCACGCTTGATTCCTCGGTGGAGCGCGAGGCCTGTCCGCTCAATCTCGCCCCGACCTCATCTTCCACCGCGATGTTGGCCATGGGGGACGCGCTGGCGATGGTTCTGCTGGAAGCCCGTGGCTTCACCGAGAAGGATTTCGCGAGATTTCACCCGGGCGGTTCGCTCGGGCGGGCGTTGCTCACGCGGGTTGCCGAGATCATGCGATCCGATACCCAACTGCCGACCGTGCCCGAAGACGCCGATGTTTTCGCCGCGCTTGATGCGATGAATCGTGCCCGCGCCGGGGCCTGCCTCATCCTCAACGAGGGTGGGGGACTTGCCGGGATTTTTACTCACGGTGATTTCGCTCGCAGCTTCCGCATGGACCCGCAGTTGGGTGGTAAACCGGTGTCATCTTTGATGACGCGCAAGCCGATTACCGTGCAATCCGATGCCCTCGCCGCTGAAGTCCTTAGAACCATCGGCCAAAACCGGATCGATGATATTGTGGTTCTGAATGACGAGGGGAAACCCGTCGGGCTCATTGATACCCAGGATCTGGCCAGACTGAAGATCGTTTGAGGTCCTCACGGCGATCAATCGATCTGGCTGAATTCGTCTGCTGCGAGGAAGCCGAGATCGACCAGAAAGCGGTCGGCGGCCTGGATGGTCAGCTCAAAATTCTCGTGGCTGACGTTGAAGTTGAAAAAACTGTGGTCCGCGCGCTCGAAATCCACGAGGTAGCATTGGTTTCCCCAGAAACGCAGGCGACGGCGGAAACGCTCGACTTCGTCGAAGGGCGTGATGCGGTCGGATTTTCCATGGAACATCAGCATCGGAGGCAGCTTGCGGCGGACCAGTTTGCTCGGGCTGTGGCGTCGCGCGGATTTGGTGTCCGGAAATCGATCAAGTGCCTGGCACTTGGTCGCGGTATTGACCAACGCGCTGAATAAAATCAAAGCCTGCGGGCGGCAATCCAGCCCGTTGACCGGTGGCATCGCCTTCTTCCTGGGCATTGTGGCCAGCAGGGCGAGAAACGCGCCCCCTGCCGCGCCGCCGATGATCAAGCGGTTGGGGTCGATGTTGAAATTATCGGCATTGATGCGGACCCAGCGGATCAGATCGCGGGCGTCCTCGATGGCTTCGATGGGCCCGGTTCCGTGACGAGCGAAGGTGCGGGTCTCGGCGGCCACGGTCACCGCGCCACGGCTGGCGAAATGCAGACAATGAGGGACAAATTGGGTGGGCGTTGGGGAATCCCAGAAGCCGCCATGAAAAAAGATCACCACCGGTCGCGGTCCGAGGGTGGCTTTATCGGGGAAAAACACGTGGGTTTGGACGTCGCCCTGCGGGCGTTCCTGATAGACATAGGTAGCCGCATCCTTGAGGATTTCACGGTCCCTTGCCTCGCCGATGGGCGCCACTTTTCTCAAAATATTGCTCATGGGCGGATGCTGCCGGCGAGTTTTCAGACGCGGCCTGCGATTTGTTTGTTGTGAAACGGGCCGTCTTGTCCAATCGTTTCGCACATGAAACGAATCATTTGTTCGATTTCCCTGATTGCGGTCGCGTTTTCCAATGCCGAAGAGGATTTGAAGCCCGGTCTGGAGAAGTGCTACAACGGCTGGCGCGACGCGGTGATTCGCAAGGATGCGGGCGCTTGGCAGCGGTTCACGCCGGAATTCCGCCAGATCGAGGTGAAAAACCGGATTTTTTCCGAGAAACGCGCTTTTCCGGCTGCAATTTTCGATTTGCCCGCGCCGCCCCCAGCCATGAAAGGGCTCATGTTTCTTGAGGCCAAGCAGAACGGAGCGACCGCCAAAGCGTCTTATTTCGGGAAAATCGATTTCGGGATTGGTGGTGAACCATCGGAAAATCTGCTGGTGCTCTCATTCGTCCGCGGCGGTGCCGGATGGCTTTACGATCGTGCGAATTTTGTCAATCTGGCGGCCCTTCCGGAGGTGCGCAAGGAACTTGCTGCGGGTGACTTGAAGTATCTCAAGGAAACACCTGAAGCGCAGCCGTCCGGCCAAGTTCCGCCGATGCCGATCGAGGTGCCTCGGGCGAAGTATATTGCCAAGGTGTATGTGTTTTGTCCGGGCCGGGAGGTGCAGGTGCAGGTCAACAAGATCAGCCGCCATCGTTTCACCAATGCCAAGGAGTCGGAAGTGGTCAACGGTGGCGCGGTCGATGGTCCCAACGAGGTCCAGTATGCGGTCAAGAAACTCGAAGGTGGAACCGACAAGGAGGCGATGACTGTCCGGGTTTATCTGATGTCCGAGGTCCAGGGTGTGCAGCCGGTCAAGATTTACGAATACCAGGTGGCCGAGGGCGAGACGGCCAAACCCTATGGGTCGGGTAGTTTTCAAGTGGATGCCGCTACGGTCGCCAAGTTGATGGGGCGGTGAGCCGGTTGGCGTCATGTGGCTGGTCCGATTTGCAGATCGCGGCTTGCCTGATGCTGGGTGATGGTGTGAGGTGGCCGCGTGTTCGCAACTTATGTGCATAATTTGGATCCGGTGGTGTTCCATGTTTACGGCAAGCTGGCGCTGCGGTGGTATGGATTGGCCTATCTGATGGGCTTTATCGGCGGTTTTTATCTCCTGCGTAATCTGGCCCAACGGAAACTCTGGGTGCTGGCCCCGGAAAAAACCGCTGATTTTATCGCAATGGCAGCTTTGTTAGGTGTGTTTCTTGGCGGCAGGCTGGGGTATATCTTGTTGTATTCGAGTGGTGGCCTGTTGGCGATAGATCCTAATCATTGGCAAGAAGCGGTCCAGCACGGTCCTCTGGGGGTTGTTCAGATATGGAATTATCTGGGCATGAATGCAAACTGGTGGGAGACCATGAAAAACGATCCGTTGATGGTTTTACGCGTATGGGAGGGTGGGATGGCCAGCCACGGTGGTATTCTCGGATTGCTCGTTTTCACTTGGTTTTATGCGAAAAAACACAAGGTCACCTGGACCGGGCTCGGCGACGGCCTGTGCGTTGTGGCACCGGTTGGATTGTTTTTCGGAAGGATGGCGAATTTTATCAACGGCGAGCTTTTCGGGCGGGTGGCATCCGGTGTGTCATGGGCGGTGAAATTTCCGCTGTCATTGGCCAGAGAGTCGGAGGACGTCCAGCGCGCTGCGTGGAATACCTGCATCCAGATCGATCCCAAAGTGGCGGATGCCAACTCGTTGGATGACCTGATCTCTCTCACCCGTCACAATCCGGAACTTCGCCAGAACCTCGGTGAATTTCTCCCCTCGCGTCATCCGTCGCAGATTTATGAGGGACTGTTGGAAGGCCTGTTGCTGTTTGCCATCCTTTGGTGGGTGCGGACCCGTTTTCCCAAAGCTCCGGACGGCCTTCTTACCGGGCTTTTCTTCGGGCTTTACGCGCTTTTTCGGATTTTCGGCGAGCAGTTCCGCGAACCGGATGCTCCTATGGTCAGCTTTCTAACCATGGGTCAGTTTTTCTCATTGTTCATGTTCATCTTCGCCGCAGGTTTCCTCGCCCACGCTTGGCGCGGATGGAAGAAGAACTCCGCGTCCGCTGAGTGAAATTCCGCCGTGTCGATGGTGGTCACGCTCCCAGCAACGTGCTGCGCGTGAATAGCGGAAGCACATGAATGCCGCGGGCCTCGATCGCCTCACGCCCGCCTTCCTCGCGGTCCACTAGCACGAGGCAGAATGCCACCTTGCCGCCTTCCCGCTCGATGGCATCGATCGCCTTGAGCGTGGACCCGCCGGTGGTGATTACGTCATCGACGACGATCACGTTGGCGCCCGCTTTGAAATTTCCTTCGATTTGTTTTCCCGCGCCGTGTCCTTTCGGTTCTTTGCGCACGGTGAAGACTTGCAGCGCTTCGTCCGGGTGCTTGGTGGCGGATGTCATGCCCACGGCAAGCGAAATTGGATCGGCCCCGAGGGTCATGCCGCCGATGGCGTCAATTTTCAGGTGTTCGGAATGGATTTTCGAGCGAACGGCGTGCCACCCGAGGTCGCCGATCAGATTGGCTCCGAAGGGGTCGAGTGCGGTCACGCGGCAATCGATGTAGAGATCGCTCTGCTTTCCGGACGCGAGGGTGAAGGTGCCGGTGCGGACGGATTTTTCGAGCAAGAGGCGTTTGAGGGCGGCGGCGGTTTTGAGCATGGCCGGAGCATGGGAAACCCAAGCCAAACTGGCAAGCGCGGAACCGGACTTGAACCACGAAAATCGTGAGGATTCGGCCCGCGTCAATCGCTGCCTGTGATGAAATCCACGGTAAAACACCCGCTTCCGAACGCCAAAAGGAAAACATTTCATCTTCCGTCGTCAAAAAGGGATTGCCAAGTCGTCCGCTGCTTTCTAGTTTGCCGCCCCACTTCACGGACAGGTGTCAGAGTGGTCTAATGAGCACGCTTGGAAAGCGTGTGTGGGGGTAACCTCACCGAGGGTTCGAATCCCTCCCTGTCCGCCATCTTGTTGATTACCAACAGTTTGT
>CAIVKO010000216.1 GCA_903906515.1 Akkermansiaceae bacterium | reverse complement strand
GAGAAATGCGGCAAGTGCCATGGGTTCCAGGACCCGGCACTCTACCAGACCTTGGATCTGGCTCAGCGCATTATTCCGGAAATGTCACGCAAGGCCAAACTGGCAACAGCCGATCGAGAGGCCCTGTTGGCATATTTGACGGCTGTTCGCGGAAAAAAATGAGGATAACTTCTCCCATGCGGAGGCTCGGAGCCTGATCGTTTATTGATCCACGCTTTTTTGGATATTTTGGGATTGACTCCCGACGGATAGCCTCTCAGTTTGCTTGAGTATCACTAACACTATTAAAAATATGACAGACAACCTCAATCTCGTAGCGCGTTATGGAAAACATATCGCCATTTTCACCTTAATCACCATGAGCGGCACGCAGTGCGCAGGCACCTCTGACGGACGTCTGGCACAAGGACAAGGCACCGCAATCGGTGCCGGCGCGGGCGCGCTGATCGGAGCAGCCCTCGGCGGCCGCCAAGGAGCCCTCATCGGAGCGGCTATCGGTGGTGCCAGCGGCTTTGCCTACGGTTCGCACATCGCCAACAAGAAAGCCCAATACAAATCCACCGAAGAGTGGCTGGACGCCTGCATCAGCCAGGCCGAGTCCAAGCGCAGAGACGCAGTCGCCTACAACCGCAAGCTCGATAACAGGCTCGCCCAACTCCAGCGCGAGGTTAGAACCGCCTCCGCTGCTGGCGACAAAGCCAAGCTTGCAACCCTAAGGAGGGAAATCAGCTCGGAGCGTTCCGCCGCGCAGAAACAAGCCGCAACATTCAGCAAGGAAGCGGAAATGCAACGTTCGGCTATCAAACAAGCTGGTGGCGAAGGCGCTTCCCGCCTGAGTTCGCTACGCAGGAGCACCAGCGGTATCGAAACCCAGGTTTCCATCATGAACAAGGGTGTCGAACGCTACGCCGCTCTGGAATCACAAACCGATGTGTAATCATTCACTTCTCACCAACCCCAATCCCTATTTACAATGAAAGCATCCTACATCCGCCTTGCCACGCTTGGCTTCGCATCCTTGTCCACCGTATTGCTCAGCAGTTGCGACGTCACCGGAGATCCGTCCAGAGGCGGCATCTTCTGGAGTGAGAATAAAGCCCAAGGCCGACTCGCCGAGCGTCAGGACAAACTCGAACACATCGAAAAACAAACCGGAAGAACCCAGAGGAAATCTGCGGAAACTCAGCGCCAGATTGACGCGCTTCAATGATTTGTAACCTCCCAAAAAGGGTCTTCCGCAACGCCGGAAGACCCTGTTTCATTTCCCGCGCATCCGTCACGGCCATGCTGGTCGTGGCGATGACGGGTGGAGCGTTTGTCAGCGATTCCAAAGCAGCAACCGAGTCCGAAAACGATACGGGTGATCGGCTATGGCAGAGTTTTATCGAAAAATATAACACATACTCACTTAAACCGCTGGACGCGGAATCCTTGGATCTAAAAGCCAGGGCGGAACTTCTCTCCACAGCAGGCCCTAAGTTTCGATCGTGGAAACCTGAAAACCAGGCCACGTTTCCCGCCATGCTGCAAGCCATGGCCGAAAAGGACCCCGCGGTTTCAAAATTCGACCGCGTCGAAAAAACCCTCGCCGCCCTGCTGCCAAAAATCGATACCTACGGACACTACAAGTCCGGAGCCTCCGTCGCACAGCTCAAGGCGGCACTGGGGCAAAACCCCGGCAAAGTCCAGATGTCGCTTTATGTCACTGACGATGGTTATATACGCTGCGATCCCCAACCGGACGGCCCCGCCGAACTCGCCGGCGTTAAACCAGGAGCCCGTCTTCTCGCCGTGAATGAACTTCCGGTGGAGGGAAGTGACGCCGATGCCTTGGCTCTCGCTTTTTTAGGTCCGCCCGATAGCCCTGTCGTGGTCAAAATCAAACAACCCCAGGGCAAAACCGAGGAACTCACCCTGATACGGACGGATAAGATTTTTCCGGTGGTCACCAGTAAAAAAACCGCTCTTGGTGTGACCGTGCGCATCCGCAGGTTTGATCAGGGTGCGGCTCTTGCCATCAAGGAGCAGCTCGCTGCCTATCCGAAAATCGGCCGCCTCACGTTGGATCTTCGCGGAAATTTCGGAGGGCTTCGCGATGAGGCTCTCAAAACCGCCTCGCTCTTTTTCGCGCAGGACACCCCGCTCGCGCAATTCACCGACAAAGAGGGCGCTCAAGTCGCCAATGATACCAACGGCGTCATTGTCGATCCCGCGTCCATCCAGATTCTTCAGAACGAGCGCACCGCCAGTGCTGCGGAATATCTGATCGCCGTTCTCAAGGAAGGGATGCCTGAGAAAGTCTCATTGTTCGGCAAGAAAACCTACGGCAAGAGCCACTCAACCGCACGTGTGATCCTCGACGGTGGCGGCGAACTTGCCGTCACGGAAACCCTGCTTGCCACAGCATCCGGCCGATCATGGGACAAGACCGGCATCGAGCCGGATCAGATGGAAAAGGAGTAAATCTGCCTGCTTTTCATAAACGCAGGCACAAAAAAGTCGGGGCGGCCAGATTCGAACTGACGACTTCCTGCTCCCAAAGCAG
>CAIVKO010000215.1 GCA_903906515.1 Akkermansiaceae bacterium | reverse complement strand
TGGCCGCAGCGTGGACCTCTATCCAAGCGTCGTCCGTCGAACCGTCGCCGAAGGGCATGAAATCGGCAATCACAGCAACACCCACCGCCTGCTCAGCAAAATGAGTGACAGTGATGTGCGTTCCGAATTGACCCAATGCCACGAGGCCGTGGCCCGTGCCGCCGGTGTTCAGATGCGCGTCATGCGCCCGCCTTATGGCGGTCTACTCCAACGCCAGCGTGAAATGGTGCACACGGAATTCGGCTACCCGTCGATCTTGTGGTCGGTTGATCCGCTCGACTGGAAGCGCCCGGGACCTTCCGTGGTGGCATCGAGGATTCTGAAGAGTACCGCAGCTGGGGCGATCATCCTTGCCCACGATCTCCACGCGCAGACGGTGGATGCCATGCCCGCCACACTCGACGGACTGCTCAGCCGTGGATTCAAGTTTGTCACGGTTTCCCAACTGCTGGCCATGAAGTCCGCTCCAGCCGCCGCCCAAGCAGAAGCCACCCCTGCCAACATCTGATATTTTCCGCCCGTGAGCGAATCGATGTTCGGCGAGCGGTATTTTGCGACACGAGAACGGCTCGCGGACGTGATGCGGCGTATCGCGGAGCTTGCGGTGGAAACCGGTACCGATCTCGCGGATGTTCTGCCGTTGGGTGAAATCGAAAATGGCCTAGGCCCCCCGTTTCTCTTTGTCCTTTGTGGCGAGGTGAATGCCGGTAAATCCAGCCTTATCAACGGTCTTTGTGGTCTCGATCTCTGCCCGGTCAATATCCTCCCGGAAACCAACCGCGTCTTCTGGTATCGCCATGGCACGTCATCCCGCGATGTCGAGGTCACGCCGATGTTAGAAGAGTGCTATCGCCCGATCCCATTCCTGCGGGACTTCCATCTTGTTGATACACCGGGCACCAACTCGGCGGTTCAGGGGTGCGATGAAATCATTGGACGTTTTCTGCCAACGGCGGATCTCGTGTTGTTTGTGTTTCCTATCACCAACCCGTGGGGAGCCTCCACGTGGAATGTTATCTCGCAGCTTCCCAAGGAGACTCTCGATCGCGCTGTTTTCATCGTCCAACAGGCGGACCAGTGTGACGCCAAAGACATCGATGTCATCCTCGGCCACATGGCCGATCTTTCGATGAAACGCATCGGCCATGTGCCGCCGATCTTCGCGGTTTCAGGGAAGCTCGCATACGAGGCGAAGCTGGCCACGCCTGTTGATGCGGGCCGCCTGAAAGCCAGCGGCTGTCTGGCGCTGGAGGATTTCATTTCCAAGAATATCTGCCAATCTCCGGCGCGAAAAAACGCGTTGGAAACCTGGCGCGCCCAGGCATCGACCGCACTCCACAGGGTGGAAGATGACATCGAGAAACAAACCCGCGGCATCAATGGCCAGAATCGTTTCATCGAGTTGGTGGAACACGAAATCGACGGTATTCGCGAGAAATTCGTCACCCGCCTGCCGAGTCACCTCGCCGGTGTGGCCGCCGTGTTTGAAACCGAAGCGGTCTGGGTGACCAAACTACTCCGCCGCAGGTTGGGGGCTTTTTCCTCGATCATCCGTCTCTTTACCGGCGATCACACCGCCTATCAGATGGAATCTGTGTTCATCGAGCGCCTGCAGAGCGCCGTCGTCGCGGTCGCGGAAAAGGATGGTGATGAGGTGGTCGATGTTTGTCATTCGCACTGGACGGCCCTCGGTTCGCGCGTCAAATCCGAGATGGGTGTGGATCTGACCGCCGATGAACCGATCGGAGAAATCCTCACGCCCGCGAAAACCCGGTTTGTCGAACGCCTCGGGCGGGCGGCTGGGCAGGGCGCAGGTAATCTCAAGGTACGCAACCAACTCGACAAGGAGCTCCGGCACCGCAATATCGCCATGAAG
>CAIVKO010000214.1 GCA_903906515.1 Akkermansiaceae bacterium | reverse complement strand
GGATTTTAACCGACTTCATGAACCGCGCTCGCGGCCACATGAAGCCACTTAAATTCGAACCGAATCTGTGCAGCACGCTGTTTGCCGCTACTGCGTGACTCGAAAAAAACCAAACTCCAGGCGGCGGTCTGCGACCGCCGCTGTTGCATCTCCTCCGCTTGGAATAGTGCGACGGTCATAGACCGCCGCTACAGGAGCTATTCCTGCGGCATGAGCTTCCGTTCCTGCTCGCTCCACGGGCCATCTTTTTCGACGAGCCATCCTTTGTTAGAGACGGCCTTGCCGATTTCGGTATTGGCGCAGCGTTTGGTGATGGCTTGGGCGAAACGTCTGGCTTGTTTTTCGTGTTTCACCTTCAGCCAGTTTCCGGCGGCGTTGAGGACATCCGCGGTTTCATCTTGGTGATCGGGCAGGAGAGCGGCGGCTTTCCACGCGAGTCCGGCGGCTACGTGGCGGTAGTGGAAACGCAGTTCAACCACAAGTTTGCTGGCTTGCAGTCGTTGTTTTTCCTCTTTGGTGACCGGGAAGGCAAATTTGAGCGCTCCTTCTTTCATGCCGGAATCTTCTCCAGCGTCCATGTCTTCGATTACAGGCTTTTTCCCTGTGAGTCGCTCCATGGCGAGATCGCCTTCGTTGAAGGCTCCTTCGGCAGCGGTGTTGTCAGGGCCGACTTCGGTGCCCATGAGTTGCATGCCCTGATAGCGGGCGATCCATGCGGCGTGGAAGAGCGCGCGGGCTTGATCTCGATTGGATTTTGTAGTGTCCGCTCCATCGGCGAGCGCCTTGGTGTATTCATCTAACTGTTTGATCAAATTGGGACTGAAGAACTCTTTGGCGGTTTTGTAGTCGTCTTCCCGGACCATCCGGCGCGCCACAAGATTGCGGAACTGGCGGTCGTCGCTTTCCTCCTTGTTGCCGGGTTTGAAATTTTTGTTCGCGTAGTCAACCAACTCCTCTTTGGTTAGGCATCGCTCGGCGATATAGGCGGCGTCGTTCCACAACCCTGCGGCGCGGAATGCATCGAGTGCCTGGATAAAATCCGATTGGGCGAGGCGCATGATGGCGAGTTCGCCGTTGGCGGTACCCACGGGTAAGCGGCAATATCCCCATTGAGTGGATTTTTCCAAGGTGGCGGCGGGCAGCGGATAGATCTTCAGCGCTTCTGAGAGGAGTTTGGTGCCTTGTGCGATCTGGCCCTCGCGCAGCGCGAATTTGGCCTGCAGCCAGAGTGATGCTGCCGTCGGTTGGGTGGTTTTGGTTAGCCAGTGTTTCGCATCCTGATATTTCCCCGCGCTGTATGCGACCCATGCGATGTATTCCGCATCCGGGGTTTCCTTGACGCCGGCTTGATTGAGGGCGTCGAGCCATTTTGCCTGGCTGGCTCCGCGTTCCGCAGGTTCGAGGTATTGGCTATCGATGCTGTCCACCGGCGTGGCACTTGCGAGGATGTGTGCGCAGACGAGCCGGCGCAGGAGCGGGCTGCGTGCGGCATCCGCAAGCGCCTTGGCTCCGCGCGGGGTCTGCACCGCAGGACCGGGGTCGATCAGCAAATTGTCGGGATCGGTGTTGACGCCGGGTTTTGCGTTCTCATCACCCTTCACATTGTTTCCCCAGTCAGGGATGAACCATTTGAGTGAAATTACGGCGGAAGGATCGCCTGTGGCGAGTTGGGTGAGATATAACTTCGCGGATGCCTCGGAGTGGCCGAGTTCCAATTCACAGCGCGCTTCCCATCCGTAACTTTCCGCAGCCAGTCCGAGGGAATCGACGAATCCCTCCTTGGCCAGTTGTCGGGTTTGTTGGAAATATTCCGCAGCTTTGGCATATTGGTGGTCATCGAGTTCGCAGCGGCCTAACATGTAGGCAGCCCAAGTGGACCGGTATTTGCGTTCGGCGGCCGGGCGGGCGAGCAGCGCTTTCCACGCGGCGCGTTCGGCATCGGCATCATCACTGGTGGTTCGTATGAGAGCGGCCTTGTGGTAATCGGAAAACTCGCCCGGCGTTTCCTCCGGCAGCTTCGCATCCTTGGTGGGGTTTTTCAGGATTTCACGTGCTGCGGCATGGGCTGTTTTCGCTGCGGCGGGATCCGTCGGTTTGATAGAGCCATCACGGATCGCCGCCTTGAAATCAGCGAGATCCATGGTTGCGGTGAGTTGCTCACGCAGATCGGGTGCTGGCTTGTCCGGATCGGAATCGGTGTCCTGATCCGCTTTGGGTTCGCTAGGAGCCACCCGTTTCTCCGGCGGGACAAACTCGATCGCGATGCGTTTGCATTCGAGTTCCCAGAAAAACTCGGGAGTGCCCATGACTTCGGTGCCTCCATTTCCTAACATCGTGGGGCCGCCGAAGTCGCCGGTGGCGTGCAAATGGCCGCAGGCGGCGGCGAAAAAAATCAGGGCGGTCAGCTTAGGGGAGTGCTTGCACATGGAGGATGGCGGGTTTCTCAAACCGCATCCATCCAATCGCACGTTCGGAACCCGGGGTCAAGCGCATGGTAGAATCGACCGGACGGAATGTCGTTTTGTGATCGTCCCGGATGACTCTCCAACCTGGAAGGGGCTCGGCTGCGGAGAGATTTGCGGGTTCATCCCATTTCACGGTGACGCCCGCGAACGACGGACTGTCTGTTTCTCCGGTGTTCACGAGCGAGATGTCCGCAAGCGAAACGGGCATCTCATCCGGTTGCTTGCCGTTGACGTGGATGGTGGTGGAGCGTGCGGGTGCCCGGCCTTGCATCATGGAGCGCAAGGCGGGCCATGAACAATTGTTGCGTTCTCCATCGACCGGAAGGCGATACCATAACAGGCCTTTGCAATGCGTCGGTGGGGTGGCCTGCCACGATGCGACGAGCGCCGCCATGGCATCCAGATCGGTGGCGTATTCGCGCACGGTCGTGCCCTGCGGCCATGACGGGCGGACGGCGTCCGAATACGACCCTAGTTTCCGGCCTGTGCCGTCATATCCTGTTAGAGTTCGGTAGGTGGGCAGCGATATTTCGAACGGGACGCCGATGCGTGACGCGCGTTCCACCCATGAGCGTGCGAGCGCGGGATCGCAGACCATCGTATGTTCGTCGCCGCGCGGCGAAACCACCGAATGGACCTGCACGACGTAGGAAGAGGCTTCGCGCACGAGATTTGGGAAATCCGCTTCATCCAGCCAGCATGGGAGCGCCGTGATGACCAGCGGAAGCGGGACGATCGTCCGCCGCACCGCGCGCACCCACATTGCATAACCGGCCAGCTTTTTTTGCGCGCAGTCGAAATCGAGTTGGAGTTCGTTAGGTTCGATTCCCGCAGCGCGGATTTCAGCGACTTGCCTGCGGGCCTCATTGCATAGGAAAGTCGCGGTTTCGTCAACTTCGGAAAACGGCCCTGGATAGGGCATCACCCGGATGGCTGGCGAAAACGAGTTGGTTTTCGAGCGAGCGACCTGCCAATCGATCTTCGTTCTAACTGGATTGGGTTTGCCGTTCCTCCACTCGATTTCACAAGCGAGCATGACATACCCCGCGAGGTCGGCGCGGCTGCGGTCGACGGCTTGCGACACCTGCGGATTCCATTCGCGCTGCCAGACATAGGTGCGCTGCGGAAGAGGGGCGGGCCGGACCTTTCCTCGCCTGCATCCCGTGAAAATCGATAGGGTCAGTAACACCACAACTGCCGCGAGCCACCATGATGGCCGGGTTCGTGATGGAACCATGGGTTTCACCGGGTGCGGCATGTGTTACGGGGTCCGCGTGGTGGGTTTGCGGAAATCTTCGAGATGTCGCAGTCTCTGCAAGAGCGGTGGATGCGAGTAGTCCAACCACACGCGCAACGCGCCGGGGGAGGGGTGGGAAAGGTGGTCGGCGGTCATTCTTTTCAAGGCGGTGGCGAGCGGCACGGCATCGCCGGTGGCCTCTGCGGCGTAGGCGTCTGCCTCGAATTCATGGCGGCGGGACCAGGCATTCATCATCACGCCTAACAGTCTGCTGATGGGTTCCAGCAGGATTGCGAACAACACAAGCCCGACATGCGGGGAGATTTTTTCCACGCCGAAGGCATTGAAGAGCAGGCGGGCGAAGCGACCGTCGGGATCCGTGGCAAGTCCTAACAAAAAGAAGATGGCGGCGGTTTGGATGATGCCTGCGGCGAGGCGTTGTTTGATGTGTCCTCTGCGGAAATGGCCGATTTCGTGGGCGAGCACACCGAGCAGTTCCGGCGTGCTGCTTTTATCGACCAGCGTGTCGTAGAGGGCGATTTTCTTGCGTTTTCCGAGTCCGGTGAAAAACGCGTTGGCCTTGGTCGAGCGTTTCGATCCGTCCATGACAAACACGCCGTCGAGAGGGAATCCGCAGCGCGTGCCGAGCGCTTCGATTTCCCGTTTCAACTCGCCCTCGGGCATCGGGGTGAACTTGTTGAAAAGCGGCATGATCAACGTGGGGGCCAGCGAGGTCAGCAACAATTGCACTGCGGTCACGACCACCCACGCCCAGAGCCATGCGTGGCCGATGTTGAGGAAGATCCAGAGAACGGCTGCGGCCAAGGGCAGGCCGATCATCGCCGCTAGTAGAATTCCTTTCACGCGGTCCGTGATGAATGTGGCGGGTGTGACCCGGTTGAATCCGAACTCGCGCTCGATGACGAATGTTTCGTGGATGGAAAATGGCAGCGAGATCAGCCACTGCCCGAGAAACATGGCCGATAGGAAAACCAGACCGGCACCGACCTCCTGATGGACCAACGAACGGGCGAGTGCATCGAGCCAACCGAAACCACCCATGAACCAGAAAACCAGCAGCACGGTGAGCGATGTGGTGGCTTGAATGATGTCAAAGCGGGCGTGGGTCCTCAAATAGGTAAAGCCTTCGTCGAGTTTGTTGGCATCCATCACATCGGCCAGTTCATCGGGCACTGATGTGGGGAAGGCCTTCAGATTCAACAAAGTGGCGGCAAATTCCAGATTCCAGAGCAGGAAAAGTGAGATCAGGATGGCCAGTGTCATGAAGTTCCAATCGTTCATCGCCGTGATGATGCACGTGCGGGGACTCGCAGCAAGCGCCATGGTTGCGGTCTTGGACGGATTGAAGATTGCAAGATGCGGATTCCGCCGCTACGCTCCTCCCCACCCACATGGTGAAATCCGCGTTCTTTTGTCAATTTCCCGTCGCCGCGTTGCTTGCGGTGGGTTCCCTTTGTGCCCAGAGTCCGGCGGTCCCGGTGCTGGCCAAGGCCAAGCCTTCCGTGCCGGCACCCGTGGACCCACCCGTCGCGAAAAGCGCGGCCGATGGAGCCATCATGGCCCGTAAGGACGCCCGGACGATCACCCTGAAAATCCCGGCACCCCGTGGGTTCATCGTGGACCGGGACGGGCAGCCGTTCGCGCAGAGCAAGGTGGCCTATCAGGTTTCCCTGCAATACCCGCAATTCGAAAATGTCGATCGTAATTTCGTGATCAACTGGGCGCGGACGCGGTTGGACACGCTCCAGGTACTGGTGAAATCCGTGACTTACAAGACGGATGATGAGTTGTATGATCACTACCGCCACCGCCGCTGGTTGCCGTTGTTGATCAGCGGGCAGATCGGGGAAAAGGAGGCCCGTGCGTTGGAAACCAAGCTTACATCCGGTCTGGTTCTCACGCCGCTTTATCGTCGCTATTATCCGGAGGGGGATATCGCTTCGCACATCATCGGATACTCGGGCAGCGTCGGCAAGCTGCCCACCGGACCTATCAATTTCAATGAACCTCTGTGGGAGGAATCCGAGGGACGATCGGGACTGGAGAAAATCTATAACGAGCAACTGACGGGTGAGCCGGGGATGAAAAAACTGCTTTTCGACGAGAATGGCAACAAATTGTTAGAAGAACAGGTCAAGCGGCCCCGGCCGGGTGGCACGGTGGTGACCACCCTCAACCGCGATTGGCAGCGCCTTGCCGAGAAAACCCTGCGCAAAGGATGTAGGCGTGGTGCGTTCGTGGTCATCGACGTCATCACCGGAGAGGTATTGGTCATGGCCTCACGCCCCGGTTTTGATCTGAACTCATTCATTCCGGGTATCAGCGATGATGACTTCAAGAAACTTGAGTCGGACCCCACCACTCCCTTGTATGGTCGGGCCTTCCAATCGTGCTACCCGCCGGCCTCCTCGTTCAAACCGATCGTCGCCCTGGCCGCACTTAACAATGGAACCGTCACCGAGGAATCCACCATCGATTGCCCAGCCGCCATCACCATCGGGCGCACGGTTTTCAACAACTGGAGCAAAGTCCCGGAAGGTTCTATCAACGTCAAGCGCGCCATCGCCCGCTCATGCAATACCTGGTTTTATCAAGTGGGTATCAAGGTTGGTCCCACGGCATTCCTCAGTCTGGCCCGGCGTCTCGGATTCGGTTCGCGCACCGGACTGCCGCTTGTCGGCGAAACCGCAGGTCTGGTGCCGAACGACGAGTGGATGATGGCTCACGAAAAGCGCCGGATTCTCGATGGCGATACCGCGAACCTCTCGATCGGCCAAGGAACCTTGCTGGCTTCTCCGTTGCAGGTTGCACAGGCGATGGCCGGCATCGCCAATGGCGGGGCCTTGCCAAAGCTCCAACTCATCCGCCAGTTGCAGGATACACGCGGCCGGGTCACCCTGGCACCCATGCCCGAGCGCCGGAACTGGCTTGGTGTGGATACCACAGCCATGGACATCGTCCGCCAGGGCATGGCCGATGTGGTCAACTCCGGCGGAGGTACCGGTCACGCGGCATCGCTGAGTTTCACCACGCTTTGCGGTAAAACCGGAACCGCCCAGTGGGGTCCCAAAGCGAAAAGCCAGCGCCTCGCCTGGTTTGCCGGATTCTTGCCGTTGGATAACCCGCGCTATTCGTTTGCGGTGCTTTACGAAGGTCGCCCCGGTGAAACGGTTTCCGGCGGTCGCATGGCCGCTCCGATGGTCAAATCATTCTTCGAAGGCATCAAGAACGACATCAAGGAAACCATAGCCCCACCGAAAAGGGCGGTCATGGTCGTGGAAGGGACCACTGGTGGTGAATCCGAGGCTCCACTCAAGGCTCTGCCCGTGGATCCTAACGAATTGGAAAAAGAAGATGCTCCTAAGGAAGCAGCACCCGAAGTGCGCAAACCGGAGGAACGCCGCCCCGCCCGTGCGCTTCCTGTCGATGATGATGTGATCGATGAAAACCTTGAGGAGCCGTGAGGCTATCGGGAAGTCCCGGGCTTGCGGACTTTGCGGACGAAGGCCTTCATTTCGGGCTCACGTTCTTCGATGCGTTCCACCAGAGTGAGCTGTGTCCGGCATCGGTCGAGATTGTGACCGGGACGGTGGGTCTTGAAATAAAGATCGCCCTCCAGGTAGTCGGTCAAAAACCGGATGCTCAGTTCCAAGGTGATTAGCTTGCCCGAATGGACGAGGTGATCCACTTCGACGTCGTTGATGAATGAACCGGCGGCGTCCAGATAACCTTCGACCAGAGCCTCAAACATCGGCATCTGCATTTGCACCTTCGAGAGGTCCGTCTCGTCCTCCGCGGCCGGACTGGTGGCGGATCTCACCATGTCGCCGAAGTCGTAAAGCGCGAGGCCGGGCATCACGGTGTCAAGATCGATCACGCAAACCGCTTCGTCGGTGGAGGCATCGATCATCACGTTGTTGATCTTGGTGTCGTTGTGGGTCACCCGTTCCGGGATGGCCCCGGATGCCTGTAAATCCAGCAGGATTCCAACAAGGTTTTCGCGGTCGCGGATGAAGTCAAACTCGGCCCGCACCGAATCGAGGCGGCCCATCGGGTCTGCGGCGGCCACTTCCATCAGCTTGGCATAACGCTGCCGGGTGTGATGGAAGTTCGGGATGGTTTCGATGATTTTTCCGGAGGGGAGATCGCTCACCAAATCCTGGAACGATCCAAAAGCGCGTGCCGCCTGGTATGCCTGACGGGTGTTTTCCACGACGTCATAGGTGACGCAGCCCTCGATGTTGTTGTAACAGCGCCAGACAGTCCCTTTTTCATCCTCGATCCATGAGCCACCCTCGCGGGCGGGAAAGAGATTGAGTGTTTGGCCACCGAGGTCTTTTTTCAAACGTAGCACCCGTGAGTTGATGTGGCGGGTGACTTTTTCAACGTTGTTCATCACCGCGTAGGGGTCTTTGAACACGTTGCGGTTGATGGCTTGGATGATGTAGCGTTGCTGGGTGCCATCAGTCTGCTCGTAGGTCGCGCGGTAGGTGGAATTGATGTGACCGCTGTTGATTTCCTCGCCACACACGAACTCTCCCTGCACGGCAAAGCGATTGCCGATCGAGCGAACGAGTTCCGTAGTTTTCGCATCGGCTGGGACAATTGAGTTGCTGGGTGGTGTCATTGGATGTGTGGGATGCGGTATCCTAAAGTCATTTCAACCCGGATGGCAATCCGGAAACCATCGATCTGGGGGGCGAGCGGATGCGTCAACCTTGAATCTCCGGCTTACTACGCACCATCCGTCCGGTTAACCACTCTGCCATTAAAGCGGGTGAGGGCGTCTCACCCGTGGCTTCGCGCTTAGACCCTCGATCTCAAACGATTCAACATGGAACGCAGGGTGAAAGCGCTAAAGACAGGCGCTTCTGGTGCAAAGCAGTTCCTCTCATGCATCACCTCAAGTCCATCTACGTCACTCAGGTCATCCGTAGCCACTCCTTGATTTTTTTGTCCTGCACTCGAAGGCGTAGTCCCGTGATTGACAAGGCGTCGCATTCGGAGGATACCCCGGCTGTTCAATTTTTGTCACGTTCATGACCACTCCTTATTTCGTTTTTGAAAGTCCTGAAGCCGCCAGTCGCAAGGTGGCATCTGAAATCGCCACGCTCATCCGTGAACGCTCCGCTCAAGGCCGCTCCGCCGTGCTCGGTCTGGCCACGGGAAACACTCCGCTGCCGCTCTATCGGGAGTTGATCCGCCTCCATCGCGAGGAGGGGCTCTCGTTCCGCAATGTGATCAGTTTCAATCTCGACGAATACATCGGCTTGGAGCGGGATCATCCGGAAAGTTACTGGTCGTTCATGCACCACAACCTGTTCAATCACGTCGACATCCACCCGGAAAACATCCACTTGCCGTCCGGGACCGTGGCTGCGGATGAAATTTCCGACCACTGCGCGGCCTACGATGCCGCTATCCAACAAGCCGGTGGGGTGGATTGCCAAATCCTCGGGATCGGCCGCACGGGGCACATCGGCTTCAACGAACCCGGCACACCCGCCACCGCCCGCACCCTGCTCGTGCATCTCGATGAAATCACCCGCCAGGACGCGGCCCCGGCGTTCGGGGGGATTGAAAACGTCCCCACAACCGCCATCACCATGGGCTGCGGCACCATCCTTGAAGCCCGCAAAATCGCCCTGCTCGCATGGGGGGCAAAAAAGGCCGGTATCGTTTGCGAGGCGATCCAAGGACCGGTTTCAGAGCAAGTCAGCGCATCGTTTCTCCAAAACCATCCCAACGCCGCGTTTTTCCTCGATCAGGAAGCCGCGTCCGAAATGAATATGGATACTAACAATAATTAGCACGGCGCATTCTTCTTCCTCCATGATTCTTTCATCCTCTTGAATTAGGGCGAAATTCAGAGACGAAACAGCACTCCGAAAATCAATCCGAAGTGCTGGTTTTTTTCAGGGGGTAGGTTGAAATTGTGTCATTCTCAGTGACAACCGCAGCCACCGCCGCCACCGCCGCCGCAGCAACCACCGCCACTGCCGCAGGCTTCTTCGATTTCTTCCGCACTTGGCACACGGCCGAGTTCGAGGGTCATGCTGACATACTTGCCAATTTCCTTCTGCAAGCGTTCGAGCTCTTTTTGGGCGCTAAGAAAATCGCAGGCGACCTCATTTTGTAAGAGTGCATCGCGGGCGGCTTCGAATTCCCGGATTTCCGCCGCGCCGAGCTCTATACCGGCGTGTTGCTTCTGGTGCAACTCCTCACCGCGCTCATGCACGCTCTGGTATTGCAGGCGGGCGGAGTCGTCGTTGAGGAAGCGTTCAACATCTGCCTGGAGTTCGAGAAACATCGGGTCGCCCGCAATTTGTGCGCACAGTTCCCGGGTTTTCACGATGATGGTTGATTCGACGGAGGTAATGGACATGCGCGGTCCTTAACCTTGCAATTCGAAACTGGCAACCGACATTTCGATAAATTTCAGAAAAAATACTTTGGCCCTCACCGGATTGATGCGTGACAGGCCGCCTGTGTCCGGTTTTTGTCGTGTCCGCATCCCTCATCATGGCCATTGACCCACTCAAAGACGGCATTCGCTCCCACGTGCGGATTGATTTCTATGGGAATGTCCATAAACGATTGCGCGGCACCGACGCGGAAAAGCGTTATGCTACGGAAGTCGCCGTGCTCAAGGTGCTCCAGCAGCGCGGTTGTCCATACGTCCCTCAACTGCTGGAAGAGCACCCGGAGGAGCTCTATTTCGTCTCCACCAACGCCGGGAAACCCGCTCCACAGATTTCCAAGGAAAAGGCCGATAAGCTCTTCGCCAAACTCGAAAGGGAATACGGTGTCCGCCACCTCGATGCGGAGCCTCGCAACATCACCTACTCGGACAAGCTCGGCTGCTTCTGTATCATCGACTTCGAACTCGCCGAAATCCTTCCGCCCCCGCCGGATCTGGTCATGCCCGTTCCTTCCTCACCCGCAATTTGATCGATCCCGTGTCCGACGCCACCATGCTCCAGTGGGCCTCGCTCACCCACAGCGGTTCCCGCAAGCCCCGCAATGACGACGCGCTCATCGCCTTCGCCTCCGGTCCCTCCGGCGCGGAAAATCTCGACCCATGCGGTTCCCACTCGCTCGAACGCCATGACCTTGTTTTCGCCGTGTCCGATGGCATGGGCGGCGGAAATGCCGGCGACCTCGCCTCTTCGCTCCTCCTTCAGCGGATGACCGAAATCATCCCCGAGACCTTCAAAATCGCAGCCACGGGATTTTTTCCGGATTGCCTCGATCACCTGGCGATCGCCATTCGTTCGGTGCATGAACACATCAATCAAACCGCCGCCTGTGATCAAACCCGTGGTATGGCCGCCACTCTCGCCCTCGCCTGGTTCACTCCGGAAAACCTCTACATCGCCAATGCCGGTGACTCCCGCGTCTATCTCTCGCGTGACGGGGTGCTGACCCAGCTCACCCGCGACCACACCGCCGCGTGGGGGCAGTGGAAACGAGGGGAAATCTCGGAAATTCAATACCGCACCCACCCGCGCCGATCAGCGCTCTATGAAGTCATCGGCGGCGGCCATCCCAATGTCTGCCCGTATTTTGCCGCCATCCCTTACCAAGACGGCGACCGTTTCCTGATCTGCTCGGACGGCCTCGTCGACGGTCTCTGGGAGCGCCATATTTCCAACGCTCTTGCCGCAGATGGCTCTACTTCCGATGCGACGCAAATTCTCCTAAAACGCGCCATCGACAATTCCGGAATCGACGATACAACGCTCATCGTCGTTCGCGTCAACGACCCTTGCCGAAATGATTACGAAAAAAATTCATAAATTCGACAAACTGGCACGGTTGCTGCTTTTCACATACGCGAAGTAAGGCTTCAGGTCACCCTATGGCCGCTTAAAACACTCTCACCCTACCATTAACCAACAAACACGACCAACACTATGGCCAAATACAAACTGGAATACATCTGGCTCGACGGCTACACCCCCGTTCCGAACCTCCGTGGCAAAACCCTGATCAAGGATTTCGACAGCTTCCCGG
>CAIVKO010000213.1 GCA_903906515.1 Akkermansiaceae bacterium | reverse complement strand
CGCGCGGAAAACCTCGCCAAAGAAGGCCTCGCCCGCATCGAAGGAAACCGCCTGATCCTCATTCACCACGGCCGCGCTCTGGTTGATCCCATCGCCGCGGAGTTGGTGTGAAGCGCCCGGACAGAATTGGTGAGCTGTGGATGATTTGGGTGCAGGACAATAAATCAAGGCACGGCGAAACATGTTCGCCGTGCCCATGAAACGACAATGGGCAAGCGGGCTCCTCACATCATTGGTTTCCCATGGACATCGGCGATCATGGGAAGTCGCTCCTTGGGGATCTCTGACGGACTCCCTCGCACCTAGAACATCTTTTTTGTCCTGCACCCATTCATTTCCCTAAGAGACGGGAAGTCTTGACACCTGGTTCCGGTAAATTTGAGATATGGTGCATCGGAGGTATCTGGCGACCCTGTGGTCGCGCCCCCTGATTGCCCACACCGACCCACGAAATTCGATCACCATGAAAATGAGAATATTCGCATTGATCGCCGCCTGCTTGTGCCAGCATTTGCACGCGGACCCCGCAGCCGACAAAGAGAATGAAATCCGTCGCATGCAGGAAAAAGAGGCGGGCCGGGCCAGGGAAACGGCGGATATTTTAGCTGATCGCGAGGCTTTCGAAAAAAGATACGGATCGCTCAAAACCGACAACGCCTCACTTTTCGCGCAAGCGGCGGAAAAACAACAACTCGCCGCCAAAGCCTGGCGGACCGCAGCCGAAGGAATGAGCCGGGCGACCAGCTACGACCAGATGAATGTGTTGAGAATCCCGGCCTACGATGCCGACGCGGCGGCTGAGATCACGAAGTTGGAATTGAGAGTGGCGGCTTCTGAAAAGGACTGGAAACGTTCCGCGGAAAAATACAAATCCCGGGAGGTCGAGGCCATTTCTGCCCAACTGATCCAGAACCAGAAAACCCTCATCCAGACCACCAAACAACACATGGCCAGCCAGAAATTGCTGCGCCAACTCGAGGTCGAACGCGCCCAACTCGACAAAAAAATGCGGGATGCCTGCGAGAACGCCAGACGCGCCGAGCAAGAGGAACGCGATAAAAAGAACAAACAGGCCTCAAAGGAGCATGAAAAAAAACCTCCCACCACAAACGAGAAGGAGCGTAGCGACGTCAAGCCTCCTCCCAAAGTGCTCGTGGAATGACCTTAGAAATTGTGGATAAACTCCTGCGGATAGACCCATCGACGAGCGGTAGATGCGAATTCGGCGGGCTTCAACTCTTCTTAATAAGCAGCCATCAGGTGACCCAAAGAATTCCATGAAATCAGAAAACAAACTGCCCAGTGAGGGATTCCCCTGCCCTGCCGCCTCGCTGGAATTTTTTCATCTTTTTCCAGTCGGCTTCCAGTTGCGCTATTCGTAAACTCGGATATTGTGCGGGCATGATTTACCAAACACATGATCTTGCAATGATTGGATATGGCCCCCAGGGGTTTGATACCACTCATTTAATTATCATCGGCGCGACTTTCGTCGTGAGTCTGTTGATCAGCGGAATGCTCAAGAGGCGTTTTAACCAGTATTCGCAGATTCCAATCCGCCTGACAGGTGCGCAGGTTGCGGAAATGATGCTGCGCCAGAATGGGATCAACGACGTCAAAGTGATCAGCGTGCCCGGACATCTGACCGACCACTACGACCCGACGTCGCGGACCGTCAATCTGAGCGAACCGGTTTATCACATGAACTCAGTGGCCGCCGCCGCGGTGGCCGCACATGAATGCGGACACGCCCTGCAACACCAACAGGCCTATGTCTGGCTCGGCTTCCGCTCCGCCATGGTCCCGGCGGTGCAGTTTTCCAGCAAAGCCCTGAATTTCGTCATGTTCGCTGGTCTTCTGGGGATCGGCCTGATGCACAATGCAACGCTTCTGTGGGTCTGGGTGGCGCTGTTTGCTGTAACCACCTTGTTTACAATCATCACTCTGCCTGTGGAGTTCGACGCGAGCCGCCGCGCGCTGGTTTGGATGGAAAGCAGCGGCATCGCTGCTAGCATGGAGCACGAAAAGGCGAAAAACGCCTTGTTCTGGGCTGCCATGACTTATGTGGCCGCTGCGGTCGGATCCGTAGCCCAACTCCTGTATTTCGTTATGATGGCCCTCGGCAGAAGGGATTGATCCACACCGGATAGGGCCGACCCGCCGTGGTCGGCCGTAATTTCCCGTGAGGGGTGAGGCGGCCATGCTTCAATTCGGGCGGATAAGTGGACGCGCCACGGCGTGCTCGCCCTACCAGATTTTTCAAGTTAATATTTTTCGTTGACTCCCGGATAGGGGCCTTTCACGCTGGTCCTACATGACACGGAACCCATTCCCTGATTTTGGCCAGTTACTGGCATCCACTAGTTCTATTTCACTACAAGGCGTCGATATTGCCATCCTCCTGATTTACGTATTGGTGGTTGTTGCGATCGGCTTTGCCCTAAAGCGCTACATGAAATCCTCGTCGGATTTCCTGACCTCCGGTCGCTCGATTCCAGCTTGGATTACTGGGTTGGCGTTCATGTCAGCCAACCTTGGAGCGCTCGAATTGGTCGGCATGGCGGCCTCCGGAGCCAAATACGGGATTGCCACCTGCCACTTTTACTGGGTAGGTGCGATTCCGGCGATGGTGTTCCTGGCGGTGTTCATGATGCCGTTTTATTATGGTTCCAAAGCGCGTTCGGTGCCGGAGTATTTGAAACTGCGTTTTGACGAGCGTGTCCGTGGGTTGAATTCGATCACCTTCGCCGTGATGACGGTATTTGCATCCGGCATTTCGATGAACGCATTGGCTAAGTTGCTCAACCAGTTGCTCGGTTGGGACTACCACTGGAGCCTCTGGATTTGCTCGGCGGTGGTGCTCATCTACGTGCTCAAGGGAGGCCTGACCTCCGCGATCTACACCGAAGTACTGCAGTTTTTCATGATCGTGCTTGGATTCGCGCCGGTCGTTTATCTCGGACTCAAGGATGTGGGTGGATGGTCAGCCATCAAAACGAATCTGGCCGAAGTTGCAGTCAATCCTGCGGCACAGAACCTCAATGAGAAGGTCTTCACCCAGGATGCTTGGACCAGCGCATGGCAACCGTTGCTCACCGGGTCTACCCACAATCCGATGGGTGTGGATATTTTCGCCATGGTCTTCGGCCTCGGATTCGTACTCTCCTTCGGTTACTGGTGCACCAACTTCCTGGTGGTGCAGCGTGCGATGGCCGCCAAAAACATGACGTCCGCGCGTAACACACCGCTCATTGCCGCTGTGCCGAAAATGATCATTCCTGTGCTGGTGATTCTTCCCGGCATGATCGCCGCCGTGCTCGGCAACATGCAGGGCAAAAACTACCGTCTGCCCCAAGCAGAGATTTCAGCCGACAAGTATCCGGCCATCATTCAAGCGCTCAAGGCCACACCCGTGAAAGCCGAAGGAGATGTCGCCGCCGTTAAGGAGCTTTCCAAGAAACTCGGTGATGCGTCCGGCGTTACGTTCTTCGAACCCAAGCTGGCAGCGCTTTCCACCTCTGCCGCCACGCTGGACGATGCCGCTCTCAAGGTGGCCGTGCAGGATGCCGTGAGCAACGACTACGACGGCGTCATTCTCTCGCTCGTGAAGCGCTACTGTCCCACCGGCCTGCTCGGTCTGGCCCTCACCGCACTACTGGCCTCGTTCATGTCCGGCATGGCGGGCAACGTCACCGCATTCAACACGGTCTGGACCTATGACCTCTATCAGGCGTATTTCGCCAAGAACAAGAGCGACGACCATTACGCATGGATGGGCCGCGCCGCCACAGTGGTCGGCATCCTGTTGAGTATCGCCTGCGCCTACTTCGCCCGGAATTTCAACAACGCGATGGACATTTGCCAATTGGTGTTCGGATTCGTGAACGCGCCGTTGTTCGCCACCTTCCTTCTCGGCATGTTCTGGAAACGGACCACCGCCACCGGTGCCTTCCTTGGTTTGCTAGGCGGCACCGCGACCTCCGCGATCTTCCACGGCCTGACCATTGCCGTGGGCAACAATCCGGGTGTCAAAGGCGCGTATTTTGGCCTTATGCAGACATTTCCCTCGGAAATGGCGCAGAATTTCTGGCTGGCCACCTTCGCATTCGGAGTTTGCTTCCTGCTCACTGCGGTGATATCCTTGTCCACCGGACGCACCAAGACCGACGCGGAACTCAAGGGTTTGGTCTACTCGCTCACGCCCAAACTGGTTGTAGAAAACCAACCGTTCTATCTCAAACCCAGTGTTCTCGGCTGCGTGCTGCTTGGCATCTGTGTGATCCTCAACATCGTCTTCTGGTAATCCCCAACCCCGCTCATCCACTCCAACTCACCACTATCATGGGCCTCGACCTACGCAAACCAATCGGCATCTTTTTCGGCATCCTCGGCATCATTCTCGTCGTTCACGGGTTTCTAACCCGCGGTGATCCGATGTATGCCAAGTCCCTCGACATCAACATCAACCTCATCTGGGGTGGCGTGTTAATCGTCTTCGGCCTACTGATGCTCATCCCCGCACTGATGTGCAAGGAAGCACCACCGGAGAAATAAATAACACCCTTCAGGGCCAACGGCCCCAAGATATTAGTGCGTCCCAACGGGCCGGGTTGACGATCAGCAATGAGATAGACTGAACGCCCGGAATGCAACTCGCCTGATTGACTTAGAACGATTGGATGAATCTGGCATCCAGTCCTCGAATGAGGTGAACCACAATTCCTATGGCGCTGCAATAGGCTGCTATGGAATGAATCTTTTGGACCGCAGTATCCAACACATGCCACTGCCGGAATTCACCAAATCATTTTCCGGCGAGATTGGAAAATTCGTGAATATAGGCCAAAAAAATAGCATGGTGCTAAATCACCACGTCTGATGACAATATTTTCATCCTCCGATTCAGGAAATATGCGCCTGATAGGCTGCGGCATCCATCAGTCCGGAAACATCTGCGGCGTTTTTGACGCGGAGTTTGAAAATCCAGCCTTTGCCGTATGGGTCGGTGTTGACCAATGAGGGATCCGCTTCGACATCCGGGTTCACTTCCACGACATCGCCACCGATCGGCGCGTAGATGTCGCTGGCAGCTTTCACGGACTCGACCACGGCAGTGGGATCTCCGGCATCGACGGTGCGACCGACAGCGGGGAGTTCGACAAAAACCACATCAGTGAGTTCTTCCTGAGCGTGATCGGAGATGCCAACGGTGGCAGTGTCGCCTTCAAGGCGCACCCATTCGTGGGACGGACAATAGCGGAGGTCAGTTGGGGTGTTCATAGTGGAAAGACTGAAGACGGAGAGACAGAAGACAGAAGACTGGAAATAAAAAAGCAGAAAGTGAAAGGCAAAAGTGCTGAAGTGTGACTCTCATTCTTCTGTCTTTTGTCTCCGGATCTTCCGTCTATTTCTTATAAAACGGTTTTTTCACGACGGTGGCTGGGAATAGGCGTCCGCGGACGTCGATCTGGAGTGAGGTGCCGAGTTTGGAAAATTCCGCAGGGAGATAGGCCATGCCGATGCCGGTCATGAGGGATGGGGAAAGCGCGCCGCTGGCGAGTTCGCCAATGACCTTGCCTGTGACGGCCGCCACCGGGTAGTGGGCGCGGGGAGGCGGGCCTTTGTCGGAATACTGGAGGGCGGTGAGTTTGACAGACGGTCCATCAGCTTTCTGGCGGACCAGAGTTTCGCATCCGATGAAACCACCTTTTTCGAGATCGCAAAAAAACCCGAGTCCGGCCTCGATGGGCGAGCGTTCGGGCGAGAGGTCGTTGCCATTGAGTGGGTAGCCCATTTCAAGGCGCAGCGTGTCGCGCGCACCGAGCCCACAGGGGGCGGCACCGGCTGCAAGGAATTTTCCCCAGTAGCTGACAGCTGCCTCGTTGGCGCAGAAGAATTCGAATCCGTCCTCACCGGTGTAGCCGGTACGGCAGACGATCGAGCCATCGGCGGTGGTGACGATACCGTTGCGCGGCGGCAGTGTTTCCCCCGGGCAGACTTTGGTGAAAATTTCCGCTGCCAGTGGCCCTTGGATGGCCATGCCTGCCCAGAGGTCGCTTTCATTACGCAGTGAGCATTCTACATCCTGGTGGCTGGCCATCCAGAAAAAGTCTTCATCGATCATCGACGCATTCACCACGAGGAAGTAGTCGTTTTCGCTGGTACGGTAGGCGATCAAGTCGTCGATCACTCCGCCGGATTCATTGAGCATCAGCGAATACTGGCCCTGCCCGGGTGTGAGCTTGGCGATGTTGTTGGTGAACATGCGGTTGAGCCAGGCCTCCGCGGTCGGGCCGCTGACGAGAAATTGACCCATGTGCGAGATGTCGAAAATGCCACATTTCGAGCGAACTGCGGTGTGTTCGTCGATGATCGACGTGTATTGGACCGGCATGTTCCACCCGGCAAAGGCGACAAGACGGGCTCCGAGAGCCTGGTGGGCGCCTTCAAGCGGCGTGTGTTTCAAATCGGACATGGCAGGCGGAGCGTGAGAGACTGCGCCGGGCTTGTCAATCCGGGAACAATCGTGGTTCGGCTGCGCGGTGCGGGACTAAATTGCAGATATTTGCTTTGAAATCGTCCATGCGAACACAGTCAATCATTGAGATCCTCTCAAATCTCTAATTTCACAGCGTTTCAAGATTGCTGCCTGCTGCGGTGATAGCTGGGGGAGTGACCATGCTGTTTACGAAAGACGTTAGAAAAATATTGGCTCGATTGGAATCCGCAGCGGAATGCGATGTCCGTGACGCTGGACTCCGGATCGAGCATCAGCAATCGAGCGGCGGCGGCGATTCGGGTGCGTGTGAGATACTCTCCCGGTGCGACATTGCCGATTTTTTTGCAATACGTGGAAAAATGTGTCCTTCCTAGCCCGCAGGCCGCCGCCATCGAATCCAGCGTCCATGGCTCATCAATACGGTGACTGAGGTTTTCCAGAAACAAGCGTACGGTCCGCTCGCTGCTCGACAGGGATTGATCCAGCAGCGGATTTCTGGACTCAAGCAGATCCGCCAGCAGGATGATGAGTTCATTGATCAGAATCTTGAGTTTGGCATTGCCGGTATCCTTGCCCTTCCGTGCCACGGTTCTATCTAACTGATCAAAACAATCACCGAGCTTGCGATCCGCGCGCCAGACGGCCTGTTCGTTCTGGCTGAGCATTTCGGTGAGGCGCTTGAGTCCGGCTTTCGATGACAGCAACCATCCCGGCCAGTGCCACGTTTGGTTAGGACGTCGCATGCCGACATCCAGAATCAACCATGAATAATGGCAGGCGGGCACGTTTGGATTTCCCACACAATGGCGCTGCCACGGGCGCGTGATGGTGAGATGGCCCGGCTCCACCAGAAACGATGCGTCACCCACGCTGAAGGGCAGTTTGCCTTTGGAAATATAGCCGATCTCGATTCCTTCATTGCAATGCCAGTCGAGCCCCCAGTTTTGGTCGCGCGGAGCATCCCAATACCCGACCATGCAGACTTCCTTCAGATCATGCCGCGGCAAACGCTCGCCGGGATAACTCCCACGACCGAGCGCGGCCAGACACAAGTCTCCGTTTTTGGCAGCCACCTTGAGCGGTTGGCAGGTATCAGCGTGGAAGAGTTCACGATTGCTGCGGAAAGTGGTACGCTTGCTCATAAGAATCGCAGGTGTAATATTTACCAGTGGGCGATTTTACAAGTATTTTGTCTCCGCGGGCGCTACACTCCCAAACAGTCATGAAACTCCACTCCCGCATTTTCATTGGTTTTGCCGCCTTGCTCGGCTTTGCCGCAGGCAGTGCATTGGGTGCCGATGCCAAAAATGATGTCAGCATCCCACCGGCAAAGAACTGGCCCGCCACCAAGGAGTCCGCCGAACCTCCCGCGCTCTCATGGTTGCGGACCGATACCAGTCTGGCTCTGTGCAATGGCGATAAAACCGTGTGGCGCCTGGTCTATGATGCCAAACAACCGAAAACCTATTTCCACCCGCTTGCGACGGTGGATGGCGAAGTTCTAACTGCATTTGAACCCGCCGATCATCCGTGGCATCGCGGGCTTTGGTGGTCGTGGAAATTCATCAACGGCCTGAATTACTGGGAGGAAGACCGGAAAACCCATGCGAGCGAAGGTGTGAACGAACTCACCCGCGCCACCGTCGAGTCAGGCAAGGATTTTTCCGCGCACGCCGATTTATACTTCAGCTATCACCCGCCCGGGCAAGCTGAGGTCATGAAGGAACTGCGCAAGCTCACCATCACTCGACCGGATGCCCAGGGGCGTTATCGGATCGATTGGACCAGCGAGTTCACTGCGGGAAACGCGCCGGTCAACCTTGGACGCACTCCTCTGGCAAACGAACCGAACGGCAAAGACTATGGTGGCTATGCGGGTTTGTCCGCGAGGCTTGTATTGCAATCTAACGGATGGTCAATTCGGACGAGCGAAGAAAAAACCGGCATGGCCGACGCCCACGGACAAGGTGCGCGATGGCTGGATTTTTCCAGTCCCAGCGGGGGAATCGCCATTTGCGATCATCCCGACAACCTGCGCCATCCGGCACCATGGTATGTGCATGACAAACCGCCGATGAGTTTTTTCAGCCCCTCCTTTTTGTTCAACGAGCCGCTTGTCCTCGACGCCGGGAAATCGTTGAAACTAACCTACCGCGTCATTGTCCACTCCAAGCCGGCAAACGCCGTGCAACTCGAAACCGAATGGAAGGCTTTCTCCGCCCCGGCCAAACCCTGACTCATTTCCATCACTTCCAACCACCACCCCACACCACCATGAAAATCGGCTGCTTCGCCCTCATCCAACCGTTCTCGCCCATGCGGCGTCAATTCGAACTCATCCGTGAACTCGGCTTCGACTACGCGGACCTCACCGACAACCACGACGGCGCCACCCTCGGCACCGAATACGGGTTTTCCGCCTCGTTCAGCCTGGATTCCCACCCCGCGACCATCCTCGACATGGTCAACGAGTTCAATCTCACCCTGACCAGCGTCTGCGCCCACGCCAATTTGTTAGACCCGACATCACCCGACCGCTACGGCACCGCGGAGATCATCAAGGCAATCAAGCTCGCCCACTTCCTCGGCGTGAAACAAGTCATTACCACCGAGGGCGATCCAAAAACCGACTTCGGCCACCACCTCACGGATGATCAACGCGTTTTCAGCATTTGCGAAAAACTCCACGAACCCGTGCGTTGGGCCAAGAACTTCGGCGTTGAATTATTGTTAGAGCCCCACGGAATTCTCACCGATACCGTGGATGGGATGACCCGCATCCTCGACGCTCTGGGCCACGAGGAAACCGTCGGCATCAATCTGGACACCGGCAATTCGTGGCTCGGCGGCGGCGATCCGCTGCAGTTCGTCAAAACCTTCGGCTCACGCATCAAACACGTCCACTGGAAGGACATGTCGGCGGACATGCTGCCGCTGCGCGGAAAACAATTCGGCTGCGGCATGGGACTCATTCCGCTCGGCGCTGGCATTGTCGGCGTCGAAGCCATCGTCAAGGAGCTCGTCTCGCAAGGATTCGATGGACCCACCACTCTCGAAATCGCCGGTGAAGAAGCGGTGAAAGTCTCAGCCGAACGCCTCCGTAAGTGGGCAGGCCAATAAATTTCAAATTTCAAATTTGATATTTCAAACCAATCTCAAATCTCAAATCTCAAATTCTAAATATCCATGAACTCAAACCATCTCAACAGCCGCCGCAAATTCCTGGGCGGAGTCATTGCCGCAGCCGTGGCACCGCAATTCATCCCGGGCCGGGTGCTCGGTCAGGACACCACTCCGGGCAGGACGATTCGACTCGGCCACATCGGCGTAGGCGGCCAAGGCACCCGTTTGCTCCAGAATTTCCTTGGGGTGAAGGGCGCGATGAGCGTCGCCATCGCCGATCCATTCAAAGCGAGACGCGAGGCGGCCGCACAACGGGTGAAGGCATCGCAAGGCCATGAGCCAAAACTCTACAGTGATTTCCGCGAACTGCTTGCTGACAAGTCCATCGATGCGGTGATCATCGCCTCCCCCGACCATTGGCATGTTCCGATCGGTCTGGAAGCCGTGCGGGCGGGCAAGGATGTCTATATTGAAAAACCGTTAGGATACACGCTCAACCAGAACCGCGCGATGTTGGCGGCCTGTCAGAAGGAAAAGCGTATCTTCCAATACGGCACCCAGCAACGCAGCCAGGAAATCCTCAAGCGCGGCGTCGAACTGGTCCTCAACGGTTACATCGGCGATCTTCAACGCATCGAGGTCTGGGCCCCGGCTGGCAAAGGTGGCGGCTTGCTTGATGAAATTCCGGTACCGGACGGACTCGACTATGACATGTATTTAGGACCCGCGCCGGTGAAGCCATGCAGCTTGGACCGGATCACCAGCGCCGCATCGTGGTATTGCTCCGATTACTCGATCGGCTTCATCGCCGGTTGGGGGGCTCATCCGTTAGATATCGCAATCTGGGGCCAGAACTACGACCAGCAAGGCCCGATCAGTTTCCGCGGCACAGGGGATTTCCCGACGCCCAAGGAATTATTTAACAACTGCGCCACCTGGGATGTGGAAATCAAGTTCGGCGAGGGGATTCCCATGCATTTCATGAGCACCAACCATGCGGAACCCATCGTAAGTCAATACCGGAAGAAGGTTCCGGGTGATGGCACCACCTTCTACGGTTCCAAGGGCTGGATAAGCCTGAACCGCGGAGGTGCGGAGGCCAGCAATCCGGAGTGGCTCAAATTGAAAGAATGTGAAGGCGACAAGCGGTTGCTCTATCGGAGCAACTACTACGCCTCATTCGTCGAGTCCGTCCGCGAACGCACACCGTCCGTCGCACCGATCGAAGACGCCGTGCGATCCGACGCCATGAGCCACCTCTCATTGATGGCCATCAAGTCCGGGCAGGAAGTCGTATGGGATCCAAAAGCCTACCGCATCATATCGCCGGAGGCACTCAATTCCCAGATGACCCACGAAATCCGGGGCGATTGGAAGCAGAGTTGAGCCCCGAAAACTGTCGCACGATTTCGCAAGAGAACTGTAGCGGCGGTCTATGACCGTCGCACGATTTCTCATCCCACGAGCCTCGGCGGTCATAGACCGCCGCTACATGCGATTCAATGGCAGCAAGATCAGCGCACCCGCGCCAGCAGCCAGTGTGTCAGCGAATCGATGGAGATGCGTTCCTGTTCCATGGAATCCCGGTGGCGAACAGTAACAGTGCCTTTGAGCACGTCGCCGTTTTCGCCGAGTGTATCGAAGTCCACGGTCACGCAATACGGCGTGCCGATCTCGTCCTGACGGCGGTAGCGGCGTCCGATGGCTCCACCGTCGTCGTAGAAGACAGTCATCCACTTTTGCAGCGATTTCTGGATTTCCCGCGCGATCTTCACCTGCTCCTCGTTCTTCTTGAGCATCGGGAAAATACCAACCTTGATCGGGGCCATGGTGGGCTTGAAGCGCAACACCGTGCGGATGTCCTCCTTGCCCTTATCATCCGTTAGAATCTCCTCGTCGAAGGCTTCGCAGATGAGGGCGAGGATCGTCCGGTCGCATCCCGCGGAAGGCTCGACGACGTGTGGCAGGAACCGCTCCTTCGTTTCCTCATCGAAGTATTCGAGCGGTTTACCCGCGCCTTTCTGATGGACGCCGAGATCGTAGTCGGTGCGGTAGGCCACACCTTCGAGCTCCTGGATACCGAAGGGAAATTCGTATTCGATGTCGTAGGTCTTCTTCGAGTAGAACGCGCGCTCGCCATCCGGGACGTCGAGGATGTGGAGTTTTTCGCGCGGGATGCCGATTTCCTCGTAGAAACTCAGGCGGGTTTCCAACCATTCGTCGGTGAGGCGCATCCCGTCGTCCGGGTGGCAGAAGTATTCAATTTCCATCTGCTCGAACTCGCGCGAGCGGAACGTGTAGTTGCGCGGGTTGATCTCGTTGCGGAACGACTTGCCGACCTGGGCGATGCCGAAGGGCAGCTTGATCCGATTGGAATCGAGGATGTTCTTATATTGGCAGAAAATCGATTGCGCGGTCTCCGGTCGGAGGTAGGCGATCTGCTCGCCGGTGGCTCCGAAGTTCGTCTGGAGCATGAGGTTGAACTGACGAGGCTCGGTTAGAAGCGATCCGTTATCCGGGTTGAACTGGGTGGTGCCGGTGACTTCCTCGCGGCGCTCCTCGGTGATTTCGAGTTCCTTCGGCGAGATCTGTTTGTTCGAGAGAAATTCGGAGTAGTATTTCCGGGCAGTCTTGTGGGCGTCCATCGGATCCTTGCCGGTGGCCACGAGCACAGCAAACGAGCGCTCGATACTCCACTCGTTGGCCGCATGTTTCGCGCCGCTGAACCAAACGACCGTGCCGTCCTGAGCCGGAATCTGATCGGCGCGGAGGCGGGCTTTCGAGAGTAGGCAGTCGCACATCGGATCACTGAATCCACCGACGTGGCCCGAGGAGACGAGCACCTGTTCCATCGTCAGGATCGAACCGTCCATACCGAGCACGTCATCGCGTTCCTGCACGGTCTTGCGCCACCAGAAGTCCTTGAGGTTGCGTTTCAGCTCCGTACCGAGCGGGCCGTAATCCCAGCACCCGTTGAGGCCGCCGTAGAGCTCCCCCGCTTGGAAAATGAAGCCGCGGCGTTTGCATAGAGAAACGATTTTCTCCATACGGGCGGGGTCGGTGACGTCTTTATTGGCCATGGTGATGTGTGTGTTGGGGGCGGATGGAAGCAGGCCGACACCCGCTAGGCAAGACGCGATTGCTGGTAGGCCTTCACTCTCCCATTGTCCGCCGATAATGGCAGTCCCATTGGAATTGCATTATGGGGCGGCGGCACCCGCACGGATCATTTCTCCCACCTGTTTGAGGGTCGTGACGTCGATATCACGGAGCTTGCCAGCGTAGTTCGGGCCGACGTCGAGAGAGAAGATGTTGCCGAATTTCACCGCACCCTGATAATCTTGAAACAGTTTTTCGGGCGGAAAACAGAGGTTGTCGTGCTCGGGCAATGAGTAGAACCATTGTGCGCCACCCTTGTGCTTGGGTAGGATGGGATAGGTGAACTCGGCCACCTGGTAGCCCTTGAACTGTGCCTCACCCTCCTTGTTGTATTTCGTGGCACTTGCATCACCCAGTTTCCCGGGTCGGCCCATCTCCCGCAGGCAAAGCCGGCCGGCAGGTTCTCCATGGTTGAAACCGACGAACGAGTTGGGCTGGAACTGATTCACCCAGTCAACGGTATCCTGATGCGAAAGTCCGCCAGTGCCGGCCGCATTATCCATCCACCAGAACTCGATGGGACCATACTGGGTCAGCAATTCCTTAAGCTGGGCTTTTTTCATTTCAGGATTGTTACCGCCCTGCATCGCCTTGCCGTCCACCGAGTCGGGCCAATTCCAGTCGCCCTCGGAAAAGTAGAGGGCCAGTTTGATGCCATATTTGTCGCAAGATTTTTTGAGTTTCGCGATAACATCGATGCCAAGCGGGCTGTTAGTTACTTTTTTCTCGGTGGTCTTGGTGTCCCACAGGCAGAAACCATCGTGGTGTTTGGCGAGAAACAGGATGTATCCCATGCCCGCGTCTTTGGCAGTTTGGCACCACTGGTCGGTGTCGCAACCGGTCACCTTGAAATAAGATGCGTCTTTGTCGCGGGTGTGCGTCCATTCCTTGCCAGAGAATGTGCTGAACGACCAGCAGATGAACATGCCCCACTTCATGTCCCGCACCTGGGCGGCGCGGACCTCGTCTGGGAGCTTCGCTGTGTTGATTTCAGGCGTGTCGGAAAAGGCCGTGCCGGTGAGTCCTAAAATGAGGCACGCGGTGGTGATTTGCTTTCTCATGACTTTGTTGTTTTTCGACAATCCAGTGTGAACTCTACCGATATGCAGCACGGTTTCTTTCATCGGCGCAATCCGCAGCCCGGTAAATCAACCGTATTCGATCGCGTGTCGGCCGTATTTCATCAGATTCAAAGGTGAAAGACTGACCTCCCTCACGACGTTTCCTAGGACCCATAGGACCCATTATTCCCAGCACATTTCACATGAAAACCATGAAACGTCACATCCAACACACGCGTTTCGCCAGTGCATTTCTGTTATTCGCCACTTACACAGTCGGGGCAGCGGAACCTATTTCACTCGCCGGTGACTGGCGGTTTGAAATCGACGGGGAAAACTCGGAACAATGTCCTGCGGCGTTAACTCAAAAAATCCATCTGCCCGGCACGATCGACGACGCCCGCCTGGGGCCATCTAACACCAATGCTCCAACACTCGAAGGACCATGGCGTTTATCGGATTATGCCGGACCCGCATGGTATCAGCGCGACATCGAAATTCCAACTGCATGGTCGGGCCAACGCGTGACCTTGTTTCTGGAACGTTGCCGCTGGGTCACGACCGTGTGGCTGAACGACAAACGCGTCGGCTCACAAGACAGTCTCATCGCGCCGCACGTCCATAATTTCGGAACGGGCGTCACCGCGGGAAAACACCGACTCACGATCTGCGTGGACAACACGGACAAGATCCCGCTCGGAAAATTCGTTTCAGCCCTGCGCGGCGGCACATGGGGCAATATGAATGGCATCGTCGGCCGCATCGAACTTGCCGCAACCCCACCGGTTTGGCTTGACGATGTGCAGGTCTACCTATGGCAACCATCCTTCATTCTGCCTGATGGCGTTGGGCAACGAATGCCGTGGCAAGGATGACAACTTCGCGCACAACCACAAACTGGGCATCGTCTTCGAAACCCGCGTCTGCAGCGGTCAATTGCTGGTGTGCGGCTTTGATTTGTTGAACCCGAAGAGGGATTCCGCCGCACAGCAGTTTTTGACGAGTCTTTACACCTATGTCGGTTCGGCGAATTTCAAACCGACCGCCGAAATCCATTCAAGAACCCTGGAAGCCATTTTTGCTCCGGCTCCCGATAAGAAACCTGAACCCAACCGGTAATCGAAAGCACATCATCTAACATGAAACCAATGACGTGCAGGTCTTGAAAGCCAAATCAAGGCAAACAACAAACCTGGGGCGTTGCTGAATCAGGCACGGATCAACTAGCCAGAGAATACCATTTACGAGTAGCTTCTGAAGCTCGAACCTCCCGAAATGGGGAGACCTCTGAATTCCTCGGAACGCCAAAAACGATCAAGAATCCTTGATCGCGCGCCCTCGCTCGATTAGGGTCGCCGTCTCAGGCACAATACCCCGATCCGCATCCAGAATCCAATACCCTCAATCGATCCCCCATGCCCCACACCGTCCCCGTCGAACACAATGATCCGATCAACGCCCGGATTCTCGCGATTTCCGAAGATCTGATCTCCGGTTTCCAGCGTCAGCCATTCCACGAAATCGCTGAAAAATCCGGCGTGCCGCTAGACACGGTGCTTGAGCGCATCCGCGCAATGGTCGAGGCCGGCATCATCCGCCGCGTGCGCCAGACGCTGCTCTCCACCAAACTGGCCCACGGCGCGCTCGTTGCGTGGAAAGTGCCCGAGGAGAAACTCAACGACGCCTTCGATTTCATGGCCAAACAGGATCCGTTTTCCGGACATGTGGTCATCCGCTCGACCGATTCCGAGGTCTCCGGCTCGGGATACCGGCTCTGGACGACTCTCAAAGTGCCCGTCGGCGAATCTTTGGATCACCATGCAACCGCCCTGCTGCGCCTGACCGGTGCCACTGAGTATCTGTTGATGCCCGCCAACGGCGTTTTCGCCCTTGGAGTGGGCCACACCCGCCGCAAGACTCTGGAACCCGGCGATAAATCCGATGAACCGGCGGTTATGATGACCACCACCACCGTCGATCTCACGCCGGAAGAATGGAATGTCCTTCTGGCGCTCAAAGAAGAACTCGCCCTCGATGAAATCCGCGTAAACCCATGGCAAGATCGCGCCGCGCTCGCCGGAGTCTCACTTGAACGCTTCTGCGATGTTGCAGAAACCCTTAATTCTAAGAATGTTATCGGTCGTTTTTCCACATTTCTTGAACACATCAAACCTTCTGCCTCCGGCGAGCGGGTCACGCGTTTCAATGGACTGTTTCATTGGGCTGTTCCGAAAGGCAGGGAAATCGAAGGCGGCGCAGAGGTCGGCCGCCATTACTGCATGACTCACTGCTACTGGCGCGAGGGCGGACCACAGTTCGGCGACGTCAACATCATGGGCGTCGTCCATGGCACCGAGAAATCCCGTGTGCTGGAACACAAAGCCGCGATTGACCGCCACCTGGAAGCCGTTGGCATTCCGGTTTCCTACACCAATGTTTTTTGGGGCGGACGATCGGAAATCAAACCCTCAGAGATTTCACCGAAAATCTATGCCGCTTGGCATGTGCAACACAAGGGCTGAGATCGCTTGAAAAGCTTGAAAATCTCGGATTTTCACCCTGTCCAAAACCGCTGTGAATTTTTTGGGAATTCCTAAGAATTTTAGTGAGTTCCCATTGGGTTCGTGATGTAATGCCCTCAGATCATGCAGGCGACGCTTTTACCACCGAGAAATCCGGCATTCTGTGTGCCCATCACGTCCAACCGGGACTTAGGAGCTTGTCTTATTGCCAATCTGCCGATGAAAGATCTGCTATCCGCTGATCTCCGCCGCGCTGGGTTTCAACTGGTAGAACCGCACGAAGCGGAACCCCGCGCCATCCGCATTCCTATCGACAACTGGATCGAACTCGGAGCCCTGCTTCTGCTGGGAAGAAACCCGAAATCCGCCTGCCTGCTCGACCCGGAAAACAATATCCTAGCGTGGAAAGGTGAGATCAAACCGGAGGATTGCATCGATAAAATCGTCACGGATGCCAATTGTTTTCCCGTAATCTATCCGTGGGACCTGTTGCGCATGAACGAGGAAGTGCTTACACTTATGGACGAAACCTCGCTGCTCGGTGAAGTCAACCCGCTCGCCAGCCTGTCCGGAGTGATCCGTCTCGGCAATGGCTCCAAAATCCTGCCGGGAACCGTGATCGAAGGCCCGGTCTTGATCGGGGCCAACACCACCATCGGACCGAACGCCTACGTTCGCGGAGCCACCTGCATCGGCGCAAATTGCTATATCGGATGCGGAGCTGAGGTGAAAAACTCCATCATCTACAACAACACCTACATCTCCCGCCAATGTTATGTCGGAGACTCGATCATCGGCACCCATGTCACGCTCGGAGCCGGCACCTGCACGGAAAACCACCGCCACGACGGTCGTCATCACGTGTCCATGATCCAAGGAAAACCGATCAACACGGGCCGCCTCAAATTTGGAGCTGTCCTCGGCGACGGGGTGCGCACCGGCGTCAATACCTCGATCGAGGCAGGGGTGAAAATCGGGGTCGCCCGAACCACGACTCCCGGCAGCATCGTCAGTAAAGACCTGTTGTGACAAAATCGTCACACGAGACAGGTTCCGGAGTCTGAATTCTTGCGGCTATCTTCCATTTGCCATGCATCGAATCTTGATTATCGAGGACGAACAGGACATCGCCGATCTGGTCGGCTTCAATCTCCAGCGCGCGGGATACGAAGTCCTCAAAGCCCATGATGGGATTTCAGGCACCGACATCGCCCTGCGCGAACGCCCGGACCTCATCGTCCTAGACCTGATGCTTCCCGGCCGAGATGGCTTCGCCGTGTTTCGAGAACTTCGGCGCGACCCGCGCGGCGCAAACATCCCGGTCATCATGCTCACCGCCCGCGCCCAGACCGAGGACCGCATCCAAGGACTCCAAACCGGCGCTGACGACTACCTCACCAAGCCATTCAGCCCCAAAGAACTCGTCCTGCGCGTCCAAGCCATCCTCAAACGCACCGAATCCTCACCCGGCTCTGTCGATTTCACCCTCGGCCCGTTCCGATTCGATAAAAATGCCGTCAAATTCTATCTCAACGACGAACCCCTCGAACTCACTTCCACCGAGTTCAAACTCCTGCTCTATTTCTGCGAACGCGCCGGCAAACCCCAGGATCGCAATGACGTGCTTCGCTCGGTTTTTGGCTATAGCGATTCCGCGAACAGTCGCACTCTCGACACCCACATGAAACGAATTCGCCACAAATTAGGCGACTATGGGTCATGGATTGCAACTGTTCGCAATATCGGCTACAAGATCGATCAACCGGAAGCATGATCACCCAAATCGCCATCGCCACCTCAATCGTTTTGCTGATCACAGTGGTATATCTGCTACTCACGCATAGAAAAAAACGCGTCAAATATGCAATTGAATCACATAATTCAAACGATCGATTCGAGCAATTGCTCCGCGACGCCAACCAAGAGCGAGACCGACTGTTGGATGCGCTCAATGATGCGTTTGTGCTGATTGATTCAGATTCCCACATCCGCTTCGCAAACGCCTCAGCACGCGGGCTATTCAGCAACCGACAAATTCTGAATCGGCCGCTCACCGAGGTTTTTTTAGATCCGCGTCTGACAAGCGGAATCCTTCATTGTTTAAAAACCGGCGAACCGTCGCAAGAAAAGGTCTTGATCCCCCAGCAGAGTTCTCCACTGGGAGATCAAGAGGCACGCGGCGTCACGGCTTGGGTGATCGACTCCGCCCGCCTGCCCAACCCGGATGGCAAGCTCCCGCTCACCCGTGTGATCGTGCGCGACGTGACGGAAACCTATCAGACCGAGCAGATCCGCAAGGATTTCGTCGCCAACGCCTCTCATGAACTCCGCACGCCACTGGCCATCATCAATGGATATCTGGAAAACCTCTTGGAAGAAGGCGCGATTATTGATCAGAAGATGGCTCGCCGCTTTCTAACCATCATGCAGAAGCACACTGATCGCATCTCGCGCATCGTCGAGGACATGTTGGTGATTTCCCGACTGGAATCCGGCGAGGCGAATTCCCTCAAGATCGAACCGTTTCCTTTCCGATCCTGCATCCATGATGTGCTGGAGCGCTTGGAATCGGTGATTCGTGGGCAAAATGCCGAAATCCAAATCGTCATGACCGATGCCAAACTCATCACCCATGGCGACCGCTTTTATTGGACACAAGTGCTTTTCAATCTGGTGGAGAATGCGCTCAAACAAAACCCCCACCCCGGGCTAAAAGTCGAAATCGGTTGTGAGGAAACTGGGAGCGGACACCAGCGCATCTGGGTGGCGGACAATGGCATCGGCATTCCGAGCGCGGACCTTCCCCATATTTTCCGGCGATTCTATCGGGTGGAAAAACACCACTCGCAGCGCGAGATCAAGGGCACCGGACTCGGGCTATCGATCGTCAAGCGCGCCATCGAAGCCCATGGCGGCACCATCAGCGTCACCTCGACTCCTGGACGCGATACGCGGTTTCTGATCGAGGTGTGATCCTATGGCATCCAGAGCGGCGCGAGGAAATCGAGATACCACGCCCAGATCCGCCACCCGCCGAAAGCCCAAGTTACGGCTCCCAGTGCCAGAAAGGGTCCGAACGGGAGTTGTTTACCAAATCCGATCCGCCCTAAGATCGCGGCGACAATGGCATAGATCGATGCGGAAAACAGCGTGAAAAACACGCCGGACCAACCAAAAAACGCGCCGGCCATTCCTAACAAATGAACATCGCCAAACCCCATCGCCTCGCGGGGAATCACCACTGAAGTCGCAGTTCCATCGAGGGATTTCATTCTGGACAGGTGGCGTACCGTGCCGTCGGGAAGATCGATCTCCATCTCACGGATGGTGAGTTTCCCATTGCCCACGGATTCGCCGTCCACCCGGATGTCAGTGGTTTCCACCAGCAGTCTGTCGCTTTTCCGGCAAAACAGGTCCCACCATGGGATTTCTTCTCCATCGATCACGAAACACATCGGATCCTGATCAGTCACGGGCTCCTTGAGGTGCCATTCCACCGGCTTTTCGAATTTCACGACTTTCTTACCGAAAGCCATTTTCCCGAGTTCCACCACCAGCCATAGGCCGATAAATCCGGTCGCCCAGCCAATACCACTGTGTTTCAGGCCGGACATCCAGCTTCCCGAGTCACCGGCCATGACCGGGAGTTGCGGCCAGACCGCACAGGCAACCAAACCGATCGCTGAACCGACCCATGTCATACCCGTCGGGATGATCAAATGCTCGGCGTCAATGAAGGCCACCGAGATCAGGATCGCCATCATCACCCACAGGAAAATCACCACTTGTGGCGGGAAAAACCACCAGGTCGCCGTGAACAACGCGGCTGTCAGAAACTCCACCCCGAAATACCGGAATGAAATCGGCTCCTTGCACTCCGCACATTTCCCGCGCAGCCACAACCAACTGACCATCGGCAGGTTCAGCCACATCGGAATCGCTTTTTTACACTTTGGGCAAAACGAGCGCTTGGGATCATTGACGGACATGCCGAGCGGCACCCGGTAAATCACAACGTTGAGAAATGATCCGATGCACGATCCGATGAGAAATGCCGGAATCAGCCAAATCCAGTGGTCTAAGGGTGGGTCAATCAAAGCAGCGCCATTCAACTGCATATATCCCTCATGCCAAGAATAAACGGAATGTTAAAAAACTTGGCTATGAGGACGCTCTATCTAGGGTCATGGCGATTGATTCAGCCTTCAAAATCTCATGAATTCTCCATCGGTAAGAAGTGCAAGTCCGGAGTCGTAAACTGAACAAGGAAAAACCCCACCCATCACATCCATGAAAATCCCGTCCATTCTCTGTTGTGCCTCCACCCTCTTGGCTCTGGCCATTTCTTCGGCAGGCGCTCCCCCGAAAGTCGCGCACAAGGCCTGGACCGATCCGGAAACCGCGCTCCGCGAAGACCCGGACTTCGCAATTCAAGGGGAATATGTGAACTACAGCACGCAAGTCACGGTGGGATTGCAAATCATCGCGCTCGGCGAGGGAAAATTCGACGCCTACATACTCGAAGGCGGCCTGCCCGCCGCAGGTTGGAACCCCGGCATGTCCCGCGTGCCACTGAAAGGAAATCATGATGGCAGCAAGATCACATTCACGGACGACGCGGGAAAAATCGTCGTCAAGATGATGGAAAACGGTCGGTTTTCTCTAACTGGAAATAACAATCCCGGCTTGGAGCTCCAAAGAATAGAACGCAAGAGTCCAACCCTGAATGCCAAGCCACCCGCCGGAGCCGTGGTCCTTTTCGACGGCACATCGGTTGACGCCTGGGAGAACGGAAAAATGGAAAACGGCCTCCTGCTAGCCTCAGGTAGCACCAGCAAGCAGCAGTCGGCGGACTACACGCTGCATCTCGAATTCCGCACGCCCTACATGCCCACCGCCCGCGGCCAGCAGCGCGGCAACAGCGGAGTCTATCACAGCGGCCGCTGGGAAACCCAGATCCTCGATTCATTCGGTCTTGACGGCAAAGACAACGACTGCGGCGGCATCTATTCGATTTCCAAAGCGCGTCTCAACATGTGCCTGCCACCACTCGCCTGGCAAACCTATGATGTCGTTTTCACTGCTGCTAAATTCGATACCGACGGCAAACGCACCGCTTGGCCGCGGATCACCGTGAAGCTCAATGGCGTCCTCGTCCACGAGGATCTGGAACTCTCAAAAGACTTCACCACATCAGCTCCGATCAACCGCCCGCTCGACGGCCCGAAAGGTCCGGTGTTCCTTCAATACCACAACAATCCGGTCGTGTTCAGGAATATATGGATCATCCCCGGCAAGTGAGGATAAAATCTAACTTTTTCAATCATGAAACTCTCCACTTTCATCCTGTTGTCGCTGATCTTCGCCGTTCTGCCGATTTCCACACGTGCGGATGAAGCCCGGTTCTTCCCGGTGAAGGGCATGGAATTCGGCGTGTATTATTACCCCGAGCACTGGCCGGAAGACCAATGGGAGCGCGATATCCAACGAATCTCGAAGCTCGGGTTTCATTTCATCCACTGTGCTGAGTTCGCGTGGGCACGGCTGGAACCGGAGGAAGGACGCTTCGACTTTGCCTGGCTCGACCGCGTGGTCGATCTGGCAGGTAAGAACGGTCTCAAAGTGGTGATGTGCACGCCATCTCCGTGCATCCCCGCATGGCTCGCCACCAAGCATCCCGAGGTGCTGGCCATGGATAACAATGGCAAACGCTCCCATCACGACGGCGGTCGCTTGAATGGATCGCTCGCCAATCCGATCTATCAGAAATACGCCGCGCGCATCGCCACCGAGATGGCCAAACACTACGGCAAGGACGCCCGCATCTCGGGCTGGCAGATCGGAAACGAGCCCCACATCGGGTGCGACGAGGACTACAGCCCGTCCGCCCAGGAGGCATTCATCGGTTGGCTGAAGAACAAATACAAAACCATCGAGTCGCTCAACGAAGCATGGGGCGCCGCGTTCTGGAGCTTCACGCTCAATGACTTTTCCCAACTCGAAATGCCGAGCGCCAATCCTCATGCGATGCTGGATTTCAAAACCTACACCTCGGAAGAAATCGCCCGCGACCTGATTGACCAGACACGCATCCTTCGCCAACATGTGAACGAAACGCAGTGGATCACCACCAACTACGCGTATTACAAAGGCCTGCCGAATGTGAATCCATTCCTGACTCGCAAGGACATGGATTTCGCGTCGCACACGATGTATCTCACTCACAACCGCATGAATTCATCGGGCGATTCGCTGGCCCACCGGCTCGGCTGCGGCATGGAACTCAGCTTTTCCACGGAAGTGGCAAAATCCGTCAGCGGATACACCGGCATCATGGAACTCCAACCGGGACAAATCAACTGGGGACGCTTCAACTCGATGCCGCTTCCCGGCGCGGTGCGCATGTGGATCTGGCACTGCTTCGGCATGGGCGAACGCTTCGTTTGCACCTACCGCTACCGCCAACCGCTTTACGGACTCGAACAGTTCCACCACGGAATTATGCAGACCGATGGCGTGAGCCTCAGCCAAGGAGGACAGGATTACGCCACAGCGATCGGAGAAATCGGCGAGATATCAAAGAAGCTGGAACCCGGCGCAGTGAATGATTTCGTGCGCTCCACACGCACCGGATTCCTTTGGAGCAATCGCAATGTAATCGATATCGAAAGCTACCGGCACCATCAGGATTGGGATACATGGCAGCACATCTATACCTACTATCAGGGACTCAAACGCATGGGCGTGGATGTGGAATTCGTGACAGAGAACGACGCCTACGATCCGCAACGCATCCCGTTCCTCGTCGTTCCGGCCTATCAGATGATGAGCATGGAGTTGGTGAAAAAACTGGAGAGTTATGCATCACGCGGCGGACACCTGATCATCAGCACCCGTTCCGCACTCAAGGATCAACGCGGGCATTTGTGGGAAGCGAAAATCCAACAACCGATCTGGAGCCTCATCGGTGGAGAGATCGAGTTCTATGACCACCTGCCGAAAGAGCGACCGGGCATGGTGCAATACGATGGAAAAAACTATCCATGGCACACATGGGGCACGGTGGTGAAGCCGTCACCGAAAACAGAATCGTGGGGCTTCTATGACGATCAGTTTTACAAAGGAAAATCGTCGGTGCTGCACCGCAAGGATGGAAAAGGCAGCGTGACCTACCTCGGTGCCTGGTCCGATGGCTGGGATATGGAATATCAGATCCTGCGCCGTGTGTATGGACAGGTTATCGGCAAGCTGCCCTTTGATCTACCGCCTTACCTGTTCGCCCACTACCGCGAGGGCTTGTGGGTGGCTGTGAATTACACCGACAAAGTAACACCGATCCCCGTCCCCGACTCCGCCGAGGTGATCCTAGGCGAGCGCAACCTGCCTCCCGCCGGCGTGTTGGTCTGGCGCGAGAAAAAATAACAGGATTCCCGATTTTGTCATCGCCTTCATCATCCCGCTCATCGTGATCTTCCAACTCGCCTACAGCGGACTGCGCAGCGAGAAACTCATCGCCATCCAGCAAAAAAACACCACCGCCGTGAAGATCGGCCTGGGTGTCCTGTTCGTCGTGCTGGCATTGGTGATTTTGTTGGCCAACGGGCATTGAGTGGACTGCGCGGATGTCCAAGGAACGACGGAACGTGTCCGCCGATGTCCATGCGAAGCCAATGATGCGAGGAAAGCACTTCCTGTTGAAATGCTAACATGACTCCATTCATACTGGCAAACGCATAGCCGATGGTCGAAGGTTGTTCATGTTTACCAAGATGATTGGATTTAGGTTGTCTATTTGGATGACCGCACGCCAGTGAAAGATGATATGAAGCTGGCAGATGGTCGCTGGAAGTTCAAGCAAGAGGGTGTTTCTGGCTTCAAGATTAACGACGGCGCGGATATGTGGAGAGATAGCCGACCCTCTTACATCAATGGTTTGGGTGAGGGGTCTAAAAACGAAGTTGCAGGGCAAGATTTTACTCAAGTGCATTTCCGATTTGCCGCCAACCACCCCACGTGGCTGAACTTGCCATCGAAGCCATCCGCAAGAAACAACTTGACGCGATCAGAAAAGTGGACATAATTTGTCCACGTAATGAAAACAGTCACCGTTCGAGATTTGCGTAACTCCTTTTCCATGCTCGAAGCATGGCTTTCCGAGGGGGAAGACATCCGCATTGAAAAGCGAGGTCAACCGATTGGCCTGCTTACCGCGTGGCGGCCTGATGCTCAGGAGCGGCCTGCCAAGCCTGATTTCGCGGCACGCCGCCGAGCGATCTGGGGTGACCGCGTTTTCACCGAGGCGGAAGTGGCTGCCATGCGAGCCGATGAACTCGAAGGAGAAGAAGGATGAACTGTTTTCCTGACACCTCATTCCTTTGTGCTTTGTATCGAACCCAGGTGAACTCCGCTCAAGCGGACCAATTTATGGCAGGTCTGACCGGAACTTTTGGTGTTTCGAGTTTGCTCTTGCTGGAATTCCGTCAGTCGGTGCGTCTGCAGATCCGACTTCATCTCAATGACCGCACCAAGGGTTTTCCACAATCTGAAGGGCAACAGATGCTCAATGACCTTCAAATCGATCTGAATGCAGGTCTATTCACCGTAACGCCTGTGGATTGGCCTGCTGTGCATCAGCGAGCGGAAGCTCTCAGCCATGCCCATACTTTGTCGGCAGGCCATCGGTTGGCCGATATTCTTCACGTCGCCACCGCGCTGCACTTGGGAGTCCGCGAGTTCCTGACCTTTGACAGAAACCAGAAAAAACTCGCCGAAGCGGAAGGACTCGTTGTTCCACTAGGATTAACATGTTAGTTTCAGGCACTATCCAGACCGTCAATGATCTCCCGCGCCCGTTTCAACGCATCGTCGAAGTGTGCCACTAGGTTCGGACGGCCGATGACCTGCACGAACCCGGCCTTGCGCAACATGTCGAGCGGTTGGCGATGCAGGCCGCTCAGGATCACGGTGCTGCCGTGTTTTTGGAAGCGCTCGATCACGCTTTCCAGAGCGTTGAGAGCGGTGGCATCCATCGCGGAAACCAAGTGCAGGCGCAGAATCAGCACCTTGGGAAGTTCCTCCACCCGTTCGAGGGCATCCTGCATTTTCTCCGCCGCACCAAAAAGGAACGGCCCGAAAATCCGATAAACCAACACCCCTTCCGGAATCTCCTTGCCGGTGACAAGTTGTTCCGGCGACTCCAGCACGTCCGACTCAAACACCTGCGAAACCTCAGTGGTTTCGGAAACCCGCTTGATGAAAAGCATCGCCGCCAGCACCATGCCTACCTCCACCGCCACCACGAGATCGAAGATCACGGTCAGCGCGAAGGTGGTTACCAGCACCACGGCGTCGCTCAGCGGCATCAGGCGCAGTCGTTTCATTTCATGCCATTCACCCATCCGCAGTGCCACGAAGACCAGCACGGCGGACATCGCGGCCATCGGCACGTAGGTCGCCCAGCGCGCGAACAACATGATGATTCCTAACAACGTCAGCGCGTGGACGATACCGGACACCGGCGAACGTCCGCCGTTATTGACGTTGGCCGAGGTGCGGGCGATCGCACCTGTCGCGGGCAGACCACCGAAGAATGGACAAACGATGTTTGCGATCCCTTGGGCAACAAGCTCGGTGTTGCTGTCATGACGATCGTTGGTCAATCCGTCCGCCACAACTGCGGACAACAATGATTCGATGGCACCCAGCAAAGCGATGGCGGTGGCGGGACCTATCAGATCCCTCATCATCGACCAATCGAAATGCGGCCAGGAAATGGCGGGCAGCGAGGATGGAATGGCACCGGCACCGAACTTGGAGCCAATGGTGGAAATGCCAAGACTCTGCTGCCAACCAAAAACCGCCACCAGCACGGTGGCTCCGAGCATGGCCACAATCGACCCGGGCACCCGCTTTATTCCCAAGCGCGGCCAAAAAATGATCACCAACAGGCAACCCACGGCAAGGATCACCGTGGGAACATTCAGGTCCTTGAAATGCAGCGACAGCCAGTGAAGCCTCTCGATGAATTCACGGGGCGCGGGCTCGGTGGTGTGGATGCCGAGGAAATCGCCCGTTTGCGTGGCCATGATCGCTAGCGCGATGCCGGTCGTGAAGCCGCTGGTCACCGGCCATGGAATGAATTTAATGAGTGATCCCATCTTTGCCAACCCCATCACCACGAGAATCACACCGGCCATGACGGTCGCCATCAGCAAGCCGCTGTAACCATGGCGCTCGATGATGAGCAGGATGATCGGAATAAATGCCGCCGTGGGTCCACCGATCTGCACGCGACTGCCACCGAGAGCGGAAATCAAAAAACCTGCGATGATGGCGGTAAAAATCCCCAGTGCCGGCGCGGGAAACGGAGTCTGCTGGCCAGCGGGCACACTGGCAATGCCAAGAGCAAGCGCCAATGGCAGTGCGATCAACCCGACGGTCAGCCCGGCCATCACGTCGGCCCCAAGATCGGCGCGTCCGTATTTTCCACCGATCACCTCAAGCAAGCGGGGACGAAACCTCGCGCGCCTCTTCACTTTGAACCCTTCCTTCCCCTTATTCATAGGCACCTCCTTGACCACCGTCCTTCCGGCGGGCGCAGGAGGCTGCGCGTGCTATCCCGCTGGATCAAGTGAAATATGTATAGGTTAGTATGCCAAGGCAGGGACTCGACCTCCGGGCGGTCCACGAGCATGAACAGAGAATGCACAGCCGAACCGACTCACTCATTCGCATTTCATGCTCGTGGACCGCTCGGAGATCGGTCCCTGCCTAGAGCACTCCAACCCCCTGCCCTGCCAAATCAAGCTCCCAGCTTGGGATCGTAGTCTTTCGGTGCGCGCACGATTTTCTCGATGCCGTGTTTGGTGACCAGGTTACCGCCGCTCGATCGTCCCTTGATGCCGAACTCCGCGAAGTGGAGTTGGCGGATGAGGTTTCTCATGCGCAGGCCGGACTTGAGGTGAACTAACAGCATCTGCGCGCTACTTTCCTCGTTGGTCTTGTGGACGGCGAAGTAAAGGACGCGGCTGCCCGGAGTGCCTTTGGTGAGATCGTATTCCTTGTCGCGCGTAATCCCGCCCACGGTGAAACGCTTGGCAAGGATAGCTCCGTCGCGTCCGTCCCGATAGATCATTGAGTAAATCAGATCCTCGTCCTTGCGAAAAACACACACGCGCAGCGGACGCTGGCCGACAAAACTTTTTTCCGCCACCTTCATGACGCGCATTTTTCCGTCCTGAGTGAAGGAAATGATATCATCGATGGTCGAGCACTTTTCAACCGGCTCGCCGTCCTTCTTCAGTCCGTATCCGGCGAAACCATTCTTGGCATCCAGAAAGAGCGTCTCGGTGGCGGCGACGACCTGCATGCGGTCCACGCGGTCGAATGAGGCGATCTCGGTGCGCCGCTCACGGCCTTTCCCGTATTTTTTCCCCAGATCTTCAAACCACTTGATGGTGAACTTCGTTAGATTCTTGAGGCTCTTCTCGGTCTCGTCGATGGTTTTCTCCAGGCCCTTGATCTCTTCATCCGCCTTGAAGGAATCGAACTTGGAAATGCGCTTGATTTTGATCTCGGTGAGACGGACGAGGTCCTCCTCGGTGACCTCGCGTTTGAGAAGTTTCTTGTAGGGTTTCAAGCCGGTATCGATGGCTTTGAGCACGGCTTCCCAAGTTTCGCATTCCTCGATATCGCGGTAGATGCGTTTCTCGATGAAAATCTTCTCCAGCGAGCTGAAGTGCCATTTTTCAGCGAGTTCGCCGAGCTTGATTTCGAGCTCCAATTTCAGGAGCGCGCGCGTTTGCTCGGTGGTGCGCCGGAGGATGTCCGATACCCCCATGAACTGCGGTTTTCCATCCACGATCACACAGGCATTCGGGGAAATGGTGAGTTCACAATCGGAGAAGGCATACAGCGCGTCACGCGTGGTTTCCGAATCCGCTCCGGCGGGTAGATGGACGAGAATATCGGCATTCGCGGCGGTGTTGTCCTCGATCTTGGCGATCTTGATCTTGCCCTTGTCGGCTGCGGCGACGATCGACTCCATCAACGCCCCGGTCGTGGTGCCGAAGGGAATCTCGGTGATGCGCAGCATGCCTTTCTTTTCCACCGATATCCGTGCGCGGCACCGCACCTTGCCACCGCGCAGGCCATCGCGGTAGTCGGACGCATCCATGATGCCACCTGTCGGGAAATCCGGCAGCAGCGTGAAAGTTTCATTTCTCAACACCGCGATGCAGGCCTCGATCAACTCCATGAAATTGTGCGGAAGCACCTTGCAAGCCAGGCCGACCGCGATGCCCTCGACACCTTGTGCCAGCAACAGCGGAAATTTCACCGGCAGCGTGTCCGGTTCCTTGCGGCGGCCGTCATAACTGGGCAGCCAATTCGTGGTTTTCGGATTAAAAACCACCTCGTTGGCGAACTTTGTCAAGCGGGCCTCGATGTATCGCGGGGCGGCCGCACCGTCGCCGGTCAGGGTGTTGCCCCAGTTCCCCTGGGTGTCGATAAGCAGGTCTTTTTGTCCTAGTCCGACAATGGCCGCACCGATCGACTGATCGCCGTGCGGGTGGTAATTCATCGTGTTTCCCACGATCCCTGCGACCTTGTTGTAACGACCGTCGTCCAGTTCGTCCATGGCGTGCAGGATCCGGCGCTGCACCGGCTTGAGCCCGTCGTAAAGGTGCGGCACCGCCCGCTCGAGGATCACGTAGCTGGCGTAATCAAGGAAATAGTCCGAATACATCGCTCCAAGCGAGGCATGTTGGTCGGGGTCGTGCGTCATCGTGGGCGGATACTTAATGACCCCCGCCCCAATGCGCAAGCCAAGCGTGCGCCGAACGGAAAATCGCCCCCATCAAGGAGCAAGACAGCGATCCTCCTCCAATGCCCACGCACACCCCCCCTGAAATGTAAAAATTGCGGGTTTATACTTTGAACTGTCCATGCGAACACTCTGACGTATCACCGTCTCCTCAAATCTCAAATTTGAAATCGATCGCCTAGAGTTGTTCCCGGCCGATCACCCGCTGCGGGATCACCATGCCGCTCTCGACCGCGCCGTTCGAGCCAACACCTTGGCAAAAAGTCCTGGAACTGCACCTGGCCGCCCGGATCTGGACTTCAAGTGCCGTGAAAATCACTGGCTGACGAGTGATCGAACCAAATGGATGAATGGTTGACGGGCATCAAGGAAACATCCCGGACTCCCCGGAGATCTATGCATTCCTAAACACAAACCCGCCGGAAGATTTCAGTTCATCAACCCGTATCGATGATCCCAATCAAGCCACCCAAAAAACCATTCCGAACAAACGAGCCATGAAAAAAAGCACCCGGTTATCACACACATTCACCCTGTTCGGCTGCCTGCTAATGGGTGGAGCGAATCTACTTTTGGGAGCTCCCGCCAAGAAAAAGGAAGTCCTCCCGAACCCCGACTTTACCCAAGGCGGGCTAAAAGGTGAAAGCCACGAATGGACGCTCGGGCCGATCGGAGCGCGGGGTTGGATCTACACCAACAAGGGCCAATCACTCGATACCCGGCAGATTCTGGTGACAACCGTGGCCAAAGGTTCTCCGGCGGACGGGGTGTTGACCAGCGGCGACGTCATTCTCGGCATCGATGGGAAAAATTTCAGCGACGACGCGCGAAAACAATTCGCCCATGCCATCACGGCGGCAGAGGAGGAAAAAGGCGGCGGGCTTCTACGTGTCACTCGCTGGCGTGCGGGCAAGACCGAAACCGCGGAGCTCAAGCTCAAGGTCATGGGCACCTACAGTGACACCGCACCATTTGATTGCCCGAAATCGAAACGCGTTTTTGAACTCGGCTGCGAGGCCATTGCAAAGCGGGGGCTTAAAGACATATCGATCGCCACCAACATGAATGCACTCGCACTGCTCGCGAGCGGCAAGGCAGAATACCGGCCCATGCTGGAAGCCTATGCGAAAAAGGTGGCCGATTTTAAGACGGACTCCATGGCGACGTGGCATTATGGCTATGCGAACATGTTCCTCGCCGAGTATATCATGGCCACAGGCGACCGTTCGGTTTTCGACGGCATGAAGCGCATGGCGCTTGAGGCTGCGCTGGGGCAGAGCGCTGTCGGCACATGGGGACACAAGTTCGCCATGGCCAATGGCAACCTCAATGGCTATGGCTGCATGAATTTACCCGCACTCGGCCTGACCGTCTCCATGGTGCTCGCCCGCGAGGCTGGCGTGAAAGATCCGGTGCTGGACAAAGCCATTGCCAAGTCCGCGGGCTTCCTGCGCTGGTACGTGAACAAAGGCGCCATCCCTTATGGTGACCATCAGCCATGGCCCGGTCATGAGGACAACGGCAAGTGCTCCAGCGCGGCGGTGCTCTTCGATTTGTTAGGCGACCGTGAGGCAGCGGAGTATTTCACCAAAATGGCTGTCGCTGCCTACAGCGAACGTGAACGCGGCCATACCGGCAACTTTTTCAACATCCTCTGGTCTTTGCCCGGAGTGATCCGCAGCGGACCGATCGCATCGGGTGCCTACTTCAAAGAGCAATCATGGTATTACGATCTCGCTCGCGGCTGGGACGGCAGCGTCGCTTATCCCGGCTCACCCGTCGGCGAAGAGGAGCATGGAAAACACACGAGCTGGGACTGCTCCGGCTCGTATCTGCTGGGCTTGGCGGCTTCACAAAAGAGCCTTTACCTAACGGGCAAAAAGCCATTCACCATTCCGGCGTTGACCCGCACCCAATCCGACGAAGTCATGGCAGCAGGTCGCGACTACTTCACATCAAAGGACGGTTACACCGGTCGCAGCGCGGAGCAACTGCTGGCTGGCTTGACCAGTTGGTCACCTGCCGTGCGCAAGCGATCGGCCAAGGGACTGGGACAATTGCAGGACGATTTCGTCCCGGCGCTGACAAAAATGTTAGCCAGCTCCAATGTCAATTCCCGCTACGGTGCCTGCGAGGCATTGGGCTGCCTTGGACCGCGCGCCGATGCCGCAGCACCGCAATTGCGGGCTCTGCTTCAGGAGTCCGATCCCTGGTTGCAAAGCCTCGCTTGTTTCTCCATCCCGAAATTGAGCGAAACCGCCCGCCAGGCCAGTGTGAACGATTTGCTGCGCATGACGACGCGTGATAATCCGAAAGACCCCCGGCGCACGGCCCAACGTGCCGCCGCCGTGGCCTTGTTCGCACCGTTTCCCGGGTCGCGTGACATCAAGAGTATTCTAACAGAATCCTTGGATGGAGTTGACCGTGAGCTGCTGTATCCAGCTATCCGGTCGCTCCTTCAGAATGAGGAAAGTGTGGCACGTGGATCACTGGGCCGCGTATATAGCAAGCTGACGGATCAGGATGTGGCGCAGCTTTTACCGTCCATCATCAAGGCGGTTGATAAAATGGCACCCAGCAATGAAATGTTCGCGGATGGCATTCGATTGGCGGGTTTGGATTTGTTATCACGGTTGCATATCATCGAGGGCATGCCGCTTTGTTTATCGGTGATGGAACCCACCCGGTGGGGCAGCGGAAAACGCATACCGTCATGTCTTGAATACCTTGGTCGCTACGGCACCCATGCCAAGGAGTATCTGCCGCAGCTGCAGGAATTGCGCGCACAATACAAATCAAACTCCGCCGAGCAGTTGGCACTGATTGATAAAACGATCGCCGATATTCAGTCTGGCAAGACCACGCCGAAACTGGTGGGCATGAATGAGTTCATCACCCAGTCCAAACCGACGAAGTAAAAAAAGAGTTATAGGTTATCAGTTATCAGTTATCAGCACCGGAACCCGCGCTGCGCTGGGTGTGGAACCGGGAGTCACTTTTGTTTGGAGGCTGCGGGCGAGACACCCGAGTCACGTGGCGCGGGCGTCTCGCCCGCAGCCTGCGATTTGAAAGTTACTCCAACATCCGCATCCGGCATCCAAGGCGTTGCATTGCTGAAATTTTGCATCGACGTTGGGTCGTGAATTTCGAGAATCCCGGCATGGCCGACCGTGAAGACCTCAAGAATCTTTCCCTTTTGGGAAAACCCGACACCCGCCTGCCGAGCTGCCCGGAAGAGGCGAAGCTGGAGGTTTTTCCGAACCAACGGCCTGGACGGCGGTATTGGATCACGCTCAATTGCCCGGAATTCTCCTCGTTGTGCCCTGTGACCGGACAACCGGACAGCGCCAAAATCGTGATCCGCTACATTCCCGGCGACACCTGCGTGGAAACCAAGAGCCTCAAATTCTACCTCGCCTCGTTCCGCAACCAACCGGCGTTCAATGAGGAAATCGTCAACCGCATCCTCGATGATCTCGTGCGCATCATGAAACCGCAGGTATTGATCGTGAGAGGTGAGTTCGCCCCGCGCGGTGGGATTCAATTGACGACGGAAGCCACATTTCCCGAGTCCGCCGCCGCGCAGCCATGAAAGTTTGCGTGCTATTGAGCGGCGGGATGGATTCGGTGACGGTGTTTTACGAGGCCCTGCACACACACAAGATGGCGGCGTGTTTGTCATTCGACTATGGCTCGAAGCACAATGCCCGCGAGATCCCCTTCGCCGAGTTGCACTCCGCCCGCAATGGCATCCCGCATCACACGATCACGCTGGATTTCATGGACACGTTGTTCGAATCCAATTTGCTCAAATCCGGCGGCAACATCCCGGATGGCCATTATGCCGAGGCATCCATGAAACAAACCGTGGTTCCCTTCCGCAACGGCATCATGCTCGCCATCGCCACGGGTTTCGCCGAAAGCATCGGCGCGGAGGCGGTCGTCATCGCCGCCCACTCCGGCGACCACGCGATCTATCCGGACTGCCGCGAGCCATTCATGCAGGCGATGGGCGAGTCCATGAGCTGCGGAACCTACCCCGGAATCCGATTGCTGCGCCCGTTCATCGCGATGAACAAGGCGGACATCGCCCGGCGCGGCAGCGAACTGGGCATCGATTTTTCCGAAACCTGGTCGTGCTACAAAGGCGGGGAAATCCATTGCGGCGTCTGCGGAACCTGCGTCGAACGGCGCGAGGCCTTCCTGCTGGCCGGCCTGGATGATCCCACGCGCTACGCCCAAACGCCCGCGCTGCCGGAATTGAAATCGTCTGGGAATTCTTGAAAAACCGGTGTTTTTACACGTAACCGGATTTCCGGCTTGGATCGCGGCGCATTCCGGCGTGTGATGAATGCGCAATGGCCTACCTCGACGAAAACTTCCTGCTTCACTCCCCCACCGCGCGCCGTCTTTTCCATGAGGTGGCGATAGACCAACCGATCATTGACTACCATTGCCACCTTTCCCCAAAGGAAATCGCGACCGATCACCGCTGGGCCGATCTATCCGAAATCTGGCTGCGAGGCGACCATTACAAGTGGCGTCTGATGCGTGCCAACGGCGTGAACGAAGACCTCATCACCGGCGATTCCTCACCGCGCGAGAAATTCCAAGCATGGGCGGAAACCGTGCCCTTCACCCTGCGCAACCCGATCCACCACTGGACACATCTCGAACTCCGCCGGTATTTTGACATCGACCTCATGCTTGGCCCGGACACCGCCGATGAGATCTGGGACCGCGCGAATGCCAAACTCGCCGAAGCCGATTTCTCCACTCACGGGTTGTTGAAAAAATTCGATGTTCGTGTGGTCGGCACCACGGATGACCCGGCGGATCCGCTCGATGACCATGCCGCCATCGCCGCGTCCGACCTGAAAACCCTGGTGGTGCCCACCTTCCGCCCCGACAAGGCATTCTTGGTAGACCGCCCGGAGATCATGAATGCATGGCTGCTGAAACTTGAGGAAACCTCGGATACCCATATCGTGCATTTCTCGGATTTGTTAGAGGCACTTCAGAAACGTCATGATGATTTCCACCGCCTCGGCGGACGCTTATCCGACCATGGCCTTGACCGGATGCCCGCCCTCCATTGCTCGGACGAGGAAGCGGCGATGATTTTCAACAAAGCCCGCACCGGCACCGCCGCGACACCGGAGGAAAAGGAAAAATTCTCGTTTTATCTGATGGTTTACCTTGGACAACTCGATGCGGCCAAGGGCTGGACGAAACAACTCCACCTCGGCACATTCCGGAATACCAACACCCAGATGTTTGATCGCCTGGGACCGGACTCCGGCTTCGATACCATCGGCGACACCCAGCAAGGGGCCGCCCTCGTCACCTACCTCGACGCCTTGGCCCGCGGCGGATCCATGCCGAAAATCGTGCTCTACAACCTGAACCCGCGCGACAATTACCTCTTCGCCTGCATGACCGGTGCATTCCAGGACGGCACCTTCCCAGGGAAAATCCAGTTCGGCTCCGGTTGGTGGTTCCTCGACCAGAAAAATGGCATGGAACTCCAACTCGACGCTCTATCAGCCACCGGACTGCTCTCGCGCTTCGTCGGTATGCTCACCGATTCGCGCTCATTCCTGTCGTTCCCACGGCATGAATATTTCCGCCGGATTCTCTGCAACATCATCGGCACCGAGGCCGACCGCGAAGAACTTCCGGACGATTTCGACGCACTGGCCGCACTCATCCGCGCCGTGTGCTTCGGCAATGCCAGAAGCCATTTCGGCTTTGATGTCTGATCTTGGAAAGAAATAAGATAGAGGTAGGAACGGGGCTTTACCCCGCTCCTACCTCTATCTCACCTGCCGTTCACAACCTCTTCCATTTTGCCCTTGAGGTAACCCATGGCAAAGGCCATGCCCGCGTGCCATGGAGCATCGCAGGTCATTTGCGGCGCGTGGTCCGGGATGATCACTCCGTCGTATCCGTTGCCATGCAAAATGCGCAGTATCCGGCCGATATCCACGTCGCCCTCATCGATGAAAGTTTCTGTGTAAAGCGGGACCTTGCCACGCACATTGCGCAGGTGAACGTAAGCCACCCTCCCCTGCTTGCTATGTAAATCAATGGTTTCAGCGACATCGCCCTCCGTCATTTCGGCCAGCGTGCCGACACAGAACTCCATCGCATTGCGCGGGCTCGGATGGAGATCCGCCATCTTCTGATAGAAATGCGGCTGCCAAACCAATCGTGGTTGGCCGCGCAGCGTGGGCATCGGTGGATCATCCGGATGGAGGGCGAGAGTCACGCCCGCTTCTTCGGCCGCCGGAATCACCGCGTTGAGAAAGTAGGAAAAACGGCCCCAGAATTCCTCCTGGGTGGTGGGTGGTAGAAAACCCTGCGGAGCGGATGGATCATACACCATGTTCCAAATCATGCCGTTGGGAATCGGATCATCCACCGGACCATCCATCGCCACGACCTCGGCACCGCCACGCCCGATCGGCGCTTTCACCCGACCCGCCACACCGGCCAGCGAGAAGTTGTAACCCAGCACCGGAATCCCGACCTCTCCCATGCGGCGGATCATGGTCCGGATGTTTTCGAGCTGCTCGTCACGGCGCGGCCCGCCCAGCAGAACATCATACCAATGGGCAGGATCAAAGTTTTCGATCGCAGTCCACTCGATGCCGTGGCGATTCAGGTCCGCCTTGATGGCTGCGAGCTCGGCCACGGACCAGAGTTTATCGGGGTCGCCGGCGTATCCCCACCCGTGGAGATCGCCGATCGGTTGGTCGGTCGGAGAATTGGATTTCCCTTGGTTGAAGTAATCGACCATGTGCACAACGGCATGGGTGGCACCGCATTGGCGAGCGAAACGGAAATCCGCTTCGTTGAGCATGTGTTTATAGAATCCGAATCCGAGTTTCATGGTGATACACGTTTGGCAGTCGACTCGATACGGTCGGACTCGACAGCCCACAAGGCGAAAACACCAAGGACACCCAAAGTGCCATTTTACGAATTTTCAGGGTCTAATTTGCACACATCCTTGATTTTGTAAGCGGCTTCAGGTGGAGTCACGTCTTCCTACGGGATCTTGATATGTTTCTCAGTTACGACGGATGGCTGAAAATCCACCGCGCCTTGGGGACGGTTGTCCTCACTCAAATCATCCGGTGATTCAAATAAAACTTCGCAAATGAACCAAAACACCGATCCCGGCGAAAAGCACAACGAGTCCACCCTTGATGACGTCAAGCAACTCGGTCTTTGGGCCGCGTTGGGTAGCTTGGGGTATGTGTTCTGGATCGTGGGCGGCATGGAAATGATCGAGAGATTGGCCTTTTACGGCGTGCGTTCGGTCGCCAGCCTTTATGTGACACGCGGCCAATCCGACGGTGGGCTGGGCGTGTCGATGTCCACCTTTGGCACTCTGCTTTTTTTCTGGAGTCTGCTCCAGTCGGGCGGATCAGTGCTCACCGGTGGTCTCTCCGACCGCTATGGTTACAAGCAGACGATTTTTGCCTCCACCGTGATCAAATGTTTCGGTTACCTGGTGATGGCTTGGTTTCCAAGTTACTGGGGATTTTTCGCTGGGGCGATGTTTTTGGCCTTGGGCACGGCGGTGTTCAAGCCAGGCATCCAGGGCACGCTCATCCGCAGTTGCACGCGCCGCAACAGTTCGGTGGCATGGGGAGTTTTCTATCAAACTGTCAACATCGGCGCATGGATCGGGCCGCTCATCGCCCTGCACATGCGGCAGATGGAGTGGAAATATGTCTTCTACACCAACGCCGGATTTATCTGTCTCAATATCCTGCTACTGCTCACCTACAAGGAGCCCGGCATAGAAGAGCGCCTCGAACGCCGCGCTCTGGTGAAGTCCGGCCAGGTGAAAGAGGCCAGCCTGTTCCGGGAGTCGCTCCGAGAACTCAAGAAACCCCACCTCCATCTTTACCTGCTCATTTTCACGTTGTGGTGGTTTATGTTCCCAATGATCTGGGACGTGTTGCCAAAATTTGTCGAGGATTGGGTCGATACCAGCGCGATCGTAACAACTCTTTTCGGCGCGGAAGGCACCCGTAGCAGTGTGTTTCAATTCCTGCTGGGGATGAAGGGGGACGGCATGAAAATCGAACCCGAGGGGATCGTGAACATCAACGCCGGCTTGATCATGCTCACTTGTTTTATCTTCGCCGGCCTGAGCGCCAGAATGCGCGCTACTACCAGCCTGCTGGTCGGCACGATCCTGGTCGTGGTCGCACTCGTTCTGTTCGGTTTGACCAACCTCGCATGGCTCTGCGTCGCCGCCATGGCGATTTTCAGCGTCGGGGAAATGCTCGCCAGTCCGAAGTTCAGTGAGTTCATCGGCAACATCGCCCCGCCCGACAAGAAGGCGATGTGGATCGGATTTTCCCAAGCACCCATCCTGATCGGCGCGACGATCGAGGGGAAGGTCGGGCCGCAACTCTATCACATGTGGTCCGACAAGGATGTGTTCGCTCGTGAAATGCTGGTCGCCAGGGGCATGGACGCGTCGCAGGTGACGGAGGCCGCGTTACCGGTCGGCGAGGCATTCCACAAGTTAGTCGCATTCACCGGCGAGTCACCCCAGGCCCTTACGAAGTTGCTTTATGAAAGTCACAATGTCGGAGGCACCTGGTATTTCTTCGCATGCATCGGACTGGTTGCCGCAGGCTTGATCTGGGCCTACGGCAAGTGGATCCGCCAACTCGCCAATCGAGAAAGACAAAGCCATTTATCCACCCAATCAGCGGCGGATGGGGCGAAATGACCCTGTGAAATCCGGCAAACGCCCTAAAAAGTCTTTCCATCAACGGCCCGGCACCGCACTTTTCACCCCGCATGACCCAATCCCAAGCTCCAAAAACGGCCGATAACATCGTCGTCAGGTATTTCAAGGAATTCGGCGTCCTGAAGGAAACCCGCGTGGAATACTGGGGGCTCCAGACCGTCAACTTTCTGGACTCGATGTTCTACTTTGCCATGATCACGGTGGCATCGATGTTCCTTTCAAAGGACCTGGGATTCAATGACAAGGACGCGGGCTACACCATCACCCTGTTCACCTCGGCCACCACCCTGATGCTGCTGTTCTCGGGCGCGGCGACGGACTGGCTGGGAATCCGCAAGTCCATCACCCTCTGCATGTCCGCTCTGCTCGTGCTGCGACTCGGCATGGTTTTCGTGGGACTCAACGCGTGGCTGCCCAACCGCGGCATCATCGCAACCGTCCTGCTCGTGATGACGGCACCATTCCAGGCGGGCATACAAACCTCGTTTCAGGCGGCGACGGCGAGGTTCACCACCCGCCGTTCCCGCAGCGCCGGATTCAACCTGTGGTATCTGTTCTCCAATCTCGGTGGCGTGGCGGCGGGACTGTCCGTGGACACGCTCCGCGTGTGGCTCAAGATCCCCAATGCCAACACCCACGTTTTCACAATGGGAGTCGTCACAACCACCCTCTGCCTCGTCGCAACAACGGCATTTATCCGTCGGGAGGAACAGTTGGTCAGTCCCGACGACCCACCCGAAGAGGCGAAATCCCAAAAGACCGTGGAGCGGAAATCACCACTCACCGCAATGAAGGAGATGTTCGCTCACTCCGCCCTGTGGCGGCTGATCGTGCTGATCACACTGGTCCTCGGTGTGCGCGCCGTGTTTCTGTATTTCTATCTGATCATGCCCAAATACTGGGAACGAACGATCGGCACCGACGCCAACATCGGCCTCCTCACCGCCATCAATCCGATTGGAGTCGTCGCGGGGCTCATCCTGCTGATTCCGATCATCAGTCGCTATCCGGTATTCAAGATGCTCATTTACGGGGGGATGATCACCTCGATCGCGCTGCTGCCCATGGCGATACCATGGAACCTCTACCCATGGAGCATCGAAACCAACCACTATACCATGGCCATTCTCGCCATGATCCTTGTGACCATCGGCGAGGTGATCTGGTCACCCAGACTCAATGAATACACCGCCGCCATCGCGCCGAAAGGCCAGGAAGGCGCCTACATGGGCTTTTCGATGATTCCGTGGTTCGCGGCAAAGACCGGCGTCAGCCTGCTCTCCGGCCACCTGCTCGCCCGATGGTCGCCGGAGACCGTCAAAATCGCCGGCGCGGATGTACCTCTGAAAGAGGCGATGGTCGCAGGACAACTCGACTACTGGCACCGCCCTGAGGCAATGTGGCTCTTCCTCGGACTCTATGCCGTGGCAGGCTGTCTGGTGGCATGGATGCTACGCAATTGGTTCGAGTCTGCCACGCACCGCAAGTGACCGGCGGTTAACTTTTGGGCGCACCACCGGCGAGGCGCGATTCCTCAGACCGGTAGGCGAGACGGTGGCCAGCGAGGCCATCGAGACCGGGCGACAGGGCATCAGGGCCGGCAAACAGGCGATCGAGCGCATCCACGATACCGAAATCCCCGCCGCCGTGGCTGGAATAACCATCGTCTTGAGGTTGTTCCACCGCAATCGCCTCGACCTTGCCGTCCCGGTGATCGTAAAACCAAAGCTCATGGGCCCCACCGCGTTGATAGGGCTCGCCACCCCTCAATGAGCCGAGGGTGCCATGAATCTCAATGGTACGATCACAATCAAAAGCGGTCATGGTCAGGGTGGCCGTCACGCCGTTTTCCATCTCGCAGGCCACGATCTGGTGGTCCACCACATTGTTGTCACAGTGATAGACACAACGACCCCAAGGGGAAGTCTTGATGAACTCCAGAATCGGTTCTTCCGGCAATTCATAAGCCCCGGTTTTCCCCTCGGCGCCAGGCATGACCATGCGCAGGAAATTCCGCTTCTCCTTGAGGTAGTGATGAGCGTCGTAAATGCAGTCCGCGGCCGCAGGACAGCCGTCGGTGCAACGCATGGGTGCTCCTGCCGGAGCATTCTCTTTTTTGAACCAGTCAAGCCGACCGTGGCTGGTGATGGATTTCGGGGTGGAGTTGGCGAACCAGCACAGCAGATCGGTGTCGTGCGAGCATTTGGCGACGATCATGGGTGAAGCCTTATCCGAGTTGGCCCAGTGGCCGCGGACGTAAGAATGCGCCTGATGAAAGGCATCCACGCCCTCGCTGGCACGGATGGTCATGATCCTGCCCAGGCGTCCGCTGTCGATGAATCGGCGAACAGCCTGGTAAAACGGAGTATACCGCAGAACGAAGCAGGGCAGGATGCGGCATCCGGTCTCGCGTGCTTTTCTATCCAGTTCCTCGCAACGTTCCAGGGTTTCGGCGGCAGGCTTCTCAAGCATCAGGTCGTAGCCGAGATCCATGGCGTCCATCGCGTGACCAAAGTGGTCGGCATCCTGAGTGGCGATCAACAACACATCGGCTAGCTTGCCTGCCGCGAAAAGGGACTTATCCGAGTCGAAAACCCGGATCTTTCCGGGATCGCTCAAACCAGCCAGGGTAGCGGTCTTGGCGGCGGCGAGATCCGCCACTGCCACGATCTCGTAGCGTTCCGGCATGCTGGCGGCAATTCGTCCGTAAGTTCTGCCCCGGGAACCACAGCCCAGGATCGCAATGCGCATTGGTTTCGTCATGCCGGGGATAGTTGGACCCGGAACATACCGGTATCAATCCCGAAATGCGGGAGCAATCGATTTTATGGATGTGAATTCCGCAGTTGGAACTACGAAGATTTCAAAAAGGAGAGCGGAACCGCAAAATGGAGCGGCTTCATCTTCGCTGGACTGAGCGCCCCGATGCGCGCGACCACAGACCTGCTGGCCGGCACGATTCCAGTGGTTGACGCCCTCATTCTGTTCGGCTTGCTCAACCTCGAACTGAACTATCGCAAGAGCGTGGAACACTAGACCGTTTGCCAAAAGTAATTGCCGAAACGGCCGAGCCTGTGGACGCCGAGTCCAAGGCGTGATGAGGACGCGGATAATCATCCGTGGCCGAAGAACAACGCAGGAATCGGCATCCACAGCCCGGAATGCTGAAAACAAAACCGCGTAGCGGCTCGAAATCCGCTCAATAAAACTTCCCGTTACGGTAAGGACTTTTGGCAAGCGGTCTATGTGGACCGCTACTGAAAAATCCAACACGGCGAAATCATCCCGGACTACGACAGCCGTTGGATCTTCCCGGAGTGAGAAAATCTCTCCAATAACTTATAACGAATAACCCTTCCCCATTTGTGCGATGCGGTAGTTCTTCGGACTGATCCCGAAAAACTTCCGGAAGGTTCTGAAAAGATGCCTCGGCCGGGTGAATCCGGTTGCGGCTGCCACATCAACGATTTTCAGGTTGGTGGTGATGAGCAGGTCCTTGACCTTCTCCATGCGCACTCGGACGATTTCCTCGTTCAGACTCCGCTTCATTTCCCGGCGGAACGCCATTTCCAGCAAACGGCGCGAGATGTCGGTGGCGGCCACCACATCCTCCACGCCAAGTAGCGGGTTCGTGTATTGGTCTCGAATAAAGCGCAGCGCCCGCGCCAATTGCAGATCGTCCACGGCCACAATGTCGGTGCTCCGGCGCGTCACCACTCCCTTGGGTTGCACCCGGATCACTTCCGTCGGAGCCTTCTCCCCGTTCATCATCCGGTCCAGCAATGCGGCGCCCTCGTATGCCAACCCCTCGAGGTCGTGGCACACGCTTGTTAGAGGGACCCGCACGCACTCACAAAGCAGCGCATCATTATCCACCCCCATCACAGCGACCGCCTCGGGAACTAACAACCCGGCGTCATCACATGCATCGATGACATCCGCGGCCACGCCATCGTTGTAGGCGAATACCGCCACCGGATTGGGCAGACGCACCAGCGCCTCGACGAGCCGCTGGCGTTTCACCGACCAATCCCGTGATGACGGATTGTCATGCCGGCTATCGGCCGTCGGGAGCAGATCGCATGTCAGTTGATTCAGGGCGAGGCGATTGGCAAAACCTTGATAACGCTCATCGTTGACCACATCATCCATGAACGGTGCCCAGGCAAAATGACGGAAACCACGCTCCAGAAAGTGCTCGGCTGCCAGTCGCCCGATCATCTCGTTGTCCCCCTCGACCCTGGGCAGCTTGATGTCATTGCGCACCATCGAGATCTCAACCGCCGGCATGCCTGAAGAAAGAATGAATTCCGCGAGATCATCCCGACCGCCGATGAAGGAAAGAATGCCGTCCCCGCGCCACCCGACTGGAATTTTCGCCGAGTAAATCATGTCAGGCACCAAATGCCAATGATGCTCCCTCGCATAACGCGCCACCCCCTTCAGAAAACCATGGTGGGTGTCCGTCAGTGCCAACAAAACCGAACGCTTGGAAGGTGGTATCATTTAACATTCACACGAGCGGGTTTCTCCAGCGAAGACCGGGGAAGCGCGAGAAATCCGAATCACAACTGTAAAGCTCGGCCTGAGCAATATCCATCGGTTGTGCGAGAACCCGTGGGTGGATCATCAAGCGGATGAAGCCACTGATGCTGATCCATGGAATTCCCACAGGAGTATTGCCATTGAGCGCGACTTCCCACCAAGCCCTGGCCTTGGCATACTCCGAGGCTTGGTCATTGTGAGCGTAGATCAGCAGATTGATGTCGGGAACGATCATCGTGTTGTGTTTTGGAGGGCTTGAAATTCACCCACTTCGATTTCATCTGCCAATTGGTTCAATTTCCCCACATCAATTCCGGCGAGAAAACGGGACGAGTGCGGCGTGACGCGATACGGTTCTCGACGAGGAGGAGATTCCAACCCCAGCCCGCGTTTCAGCGCTTCGTTGATAATGATCTTGAGCAGACGCTTGCCTAAAGCGAGCTCCTGGCGCAGGCGTTCCGCGATTTCAGGGTCGATGGTCAAAGTGGTTATCACACCCGCACTTTGCATCAAATTTTACTGATATCAAGACATCAAATGACCTGTAGCCACCCCTAAGAGCCTGTCTGAATATTCCCTAAGGCAGTTTGATTTCGGCTGATTCTCCGTTGGCCAGATCCTTGGTGACGACGGTGCGTCCGTCCTGAGTCACGGTCAGCCGCTGCTTCCCGTCATGGCGTTCCACCACCACGTCAAAGTTCCGGTTGAAGGCCCGCACCGAACGCAGCGCCATGCGCGGCCAACCGTCCGGAAGACGCGGCGTGCATTGGAAACGATCCAAACCGGTGGGTTTCAATCCGAACAATCCTTCGGTGAAAATCCGACAATACAACCCGCTCTCGGATGACAGGTGACGTTGGTCACCCTCAGGCCATGCCTCGACCGGATATGGCACGTGATCACCTAACAGCCGGCGCTTGGTGTAGGCGTTGAGATAACGCATGCCGGTGGCGGTCTCTCCGGCCTGCAAGACGCCGCGCAGCCCGTAAAGGGTGGAGCGATCCCAAAACGCATGATCGCCCGCTTGCGATGCCAACCCGTCGGATGTCCAAAGCCGCGGCGAGAAAAGCGCGGCGATCGTACCATCGCGGCGTTCCGTTAGCCCCATGCACAGCGGCAGGCAAATCCACGAGCGCAGCACATCGTTGCCATCGTAATAACGGTAGGTTTCAAAGCCCTCGACCTTGTGACCGAAATAGGTATTGATGGCCTTGGCCATCACATCCGCCTGTTCGTCATAAGTGCGGGCCTCGGTCTTCATTCCCAAACTCCGCCCGAGATCGGCAGCGGCGCGCAATCCGCCATAATAGAGCGAGGATGTTGAAAGGTTGGCCTTGCCGGTAGGCAGGCGGCCTTCCAACTCATCGGTGTTCGATGCAATCACGCCTTCGGGGTTGGTTTGGCGACGGGAATATTCGAGACACCACGCGATGGCGGGCCAAAGCTCCTTGGCGATCGCCTCATCACCCCGTGCCAGGCAGAAGCGCGCGCAGCCATAGGCATACATCGCGGCATCGCCACGGTCACCATCCCCTTTGCCAAGACCTAACCCCTCGGCATATAACGATGAGGGAATCGCCTTGTATTCGGGATTCATGTATTTCTGGAACAGACGATAGGTATCCAGCGATGCCTGATTGCCATTGCGATCGCCGGTAAACGGGAAAAACGGACCTGCGTATTCCACGTTGTCGTTGCACCATGCGGCGGCGTAGTAGGCCAGCCCGCCAGGGGCGAGCATCATGCCTCCACGGGTCGAATTGATCGACTCTGCAACACGGATTTTACAGAACGCGAAGGCGCGATCAAGTTCCGGTTCCGGGGTTTCCAGACGCAGATTTCCTTGCAGGCCCGCAACGTATGCGCGACGAGCTAGCTCCTCCGCCGCGATGTCGATTACACCTGCATTCTCGGTGTCGAGACGGCCACGGAACAACACCGCGAAAACCATTTCCTTGCCCGGCTCCAACCGGGTGGTGGCAGGCGCGGTGCAATTGACCTCCGTGAGGTTGAGACCATACGGCCCCTGAATCTGCTGCTTTAATGCCAGTGGTGCAACCGCCACCGTGCGCGCCACCTTGCCGGTATTGGTCAATGTCCAGCGGTCGATGGCCGTCGGCGCGGTCGAACTTGGGAAAGCGCAGCGGGTCACCTTGAGGTCCTGCCCGGCACTGCCTTGAATGGTTAGAGTGCCATCCAGCAGGACGCGATCCACGGTGATGTCACCCAGCGGAGATCCATCGATGGTGATGGCTGGTTCTGCTTCTTTCGCATCGTAATGCAGCAAGACGCCGTCAAACATGCCGTTTTTTCCTTTGCGCAGCGAGGGCCAGACCACACTGCGTTTCATGGCCAAGGTCCGCTTGCCATCGATCCGGTAGTTCACCACCTGTCCGACATGCAGGCCGCCTTGTTCGATAAAGTCCGCATGAGGCAGGCGTTGATCCTTGCCCACCTGCCACTCGGTGGTGATTCCTTCGCCAAGCTTCCAGCGCGGTGGTGTTGTCGGCGCAGCGACGGCCACCGGCTTTGCTCCGGCGACTTGAAAAACCGCGTCACCCCAAACCGCACGGTCGAAGCTCGTCACGTCAAACCCGTCATCCACCCGCAATGTCAGCCGTTTTACACCTGATAGATCGAGATCGACAGCCTGAGGCGGCGTTTCTCCACGCATCAGCGGGCTGCACCACAGCACCTTGTCATCCCCCTCGATGACGAACTCGACGCTGGCATCTTTTTTGTTTTTCGAGCCGTCGTCAAAAATGCCGACCTCTGCGGTGAATCGTGTGCTGCCTCCCTGCAGGTCGATGTGCACCACGCTCGGTGCCTGAGTGCCGCAACCATGTGCATACTCCTTACCAGCAATGCGCAGGGGTTTGCCATCCGCCGTGTGATCGACTTCCGGTTTTCCATTGCGCTGCTGCATGAATCCCATGTCCAGAGACGAAAGCCTAACTTCCTCCGCCGCGCAAAGCCCGCTGGCCATAAGACCGAACATGATCACGGGCGATAGCAAACCAGACAGCATGCGGCCTTGCGATGGCCGACGCCGGATTAAGCCAATAAAATGAGAAGAAATTTTCATTGAGGACGAGGTCATGTCTGAGTGTTGGGTGTTGGAATGAGATCGATGGGGGCGAAAATGTGGAAACATCCCTACGAGTCGCCTACCCGGGATGTTTCGACGATGAACCCGGAAAGACGAGATTTTTCACCACCAAACTGCCAATGACGCCAAACCAGACTGATGGAAATCGCGTGATCTTGTCCTATTTCATGACACCTTGAAATTATGGTGATTTCACTGGATTAGGGACATCTGCCCTGTCAGTTTTCCCATCCATTTCACCATAACCTACCGCCACACGAGTGTTGCATGCCTCGTGTGAACGTTTCAATCACCACAAATCCATGAATGATCCACAGACGATCCGGTTTCTATCAGCCGCCGACGTTCGGCGCGCCCTTCCCATGAAGGAAGCCATTGATTCGATGAAGTCCGCGTTCCGGGAGCTTTCCGAAAATCGAGCCGTCGTCCCGCTCCGCACGCATCTCACCATGACCGGAGAACACCCGGGCGATGTGCTGGTCATGCCCGCATACAGCCCTGACACGGCGCGTTTCAGCCTGAAGGTCATCACGCTTTTCGGGAACAACCCGGCGATCAAATTACCCTTCATTCAAGCCATGGTCATGCTGTTCGATGCCACCACGGGCTGTCCTCTGGCGATCATGGAGGGCACTGCGCTCACCGCCATTCGATCCGGAGCCGCGTCCGGAGCCGCGTCCGATTTCCTAGCCCGACAAGACGCCCGGCAGGTCGCGATTTTCGGTGCCGGAAACCAGGCCCGCACCCAATTGGAAGCGATGTGCGCCGTCAGGCCCATCCGGGAGGCCCGGGTCTTTGATCAGAACCCAGAATTCGCCGCCACATTTGCAAGGGAAACCGCTATGGAACTCAGTATTTCCGTGACCGTGGCCACCACATCCGCTCAAGCCCTCGATGGCGCGGATATCGTCTGCACGGCGACCACCTCCGCCACCCCGGTTTTCACCCACAACGAGTTGGCGGCAGGAACGCACATCAATGCCATCGGATCCTACAAACCGCACATGCGGGAAATTCCTCCGGAAACCGTAGCTCGGGCCCACGTCGTGGTGGACCAATTGGATGCGGCTTGGGAAGAGGCCGGCGACCTAATCCTGCCGTTGCAAGCCGGCCTGATCCATTTCGACCATATCCGCGCCGAACTCGGTGAAATCGTCGCCGGCACCAAGCCGGGGCGCACCGACCCCGGTGCCATCACATTTTTCAAATCCGTGGGCATTGCCATTCAGGACCTAGCGGCTGCAAGTTGCGTTCTGGCCAATGCGGAACAACTCGGCCTCGGCACCAAAGTCGCCTTGTAACCCTAGATTCCGAAATAAAAACCACGAAAGTTCACTAAAAACAATAGAGTTGGGAAGGCTAAGCCTCTAACCTGGGAGGTGAGCGAACCTCCGCCAGCAATCCATTAAGTTTTCGTGCCTTTTCGTGATTTTCGTGGTTCCCATCTTCCTCTGCAACCACCGCCGCGCAAATTGGGACCAAGCCACCGCAAAATGGCAGTTGCTCCGCAATCACCGCTTGCATAGAAATTCGTTCCTTGAACAGTCAGCACCCATTGAAGGACAAAACCATGTGGGCAAATGTGCTCCACGGTGCGAAAGATCTCCGGCTTGAACAAGTGGCGCGCCCGAAAACCGGACCTGGGATGGTGTTGTTGCGCGTCCGCCAAGTGGGGATTTGCGGGTCGGATATGCATTACTTCGAGCACGGCTGCTGCGGTGCCTTTGTACCCAACCGGCCTTTTATTCTCGGCCATGAATTGACCGCCGAGGTGGTCGAGGTCGCTCAAGACGTCACTTTCCCCGCCATCGGCGCACGCGTGACGGTCAATCCGGCCCGCGCCTGCGGTTTTTGCGATGACTGCAAATCCGGACGCGGCAACCTCTGCCGAAAGACGATCATGCTCGGCAGCGCCAGCACCACCCCACCGACCGATGGCGCATTTGCCGAGTTTGTCACCGTCCGTGCGGATCAATGCCACGTCCTGCCTGCGCACATGTCGGATGGCCTCGGAGCGATGATGGAACCCTTCGCTGTCGCCTTGCACGCCTTGAAACAAGCCGGCTCGATAGCAGGAAAACGGGTGCTCGTCACCGGCGGCGGACCAATCGGACTGCTGGTGCTCATCGCCGCACGGGCCTTCGGAGCGACTCCGGTGGCTCTCAGCGACGTGGTCGCAGGCCGACGCGAGGAGGCACTCAAACATGGCGCGGACTTCGTGCTGGATCCAGCCGACAAAGACCTTTCCGAGCAAGTGCGCTCGCTGACGGGCACCGGGTTCGATGTGATTTTTGAAGCTTCCGGAGCACCTCCGGCATTGCGACAGGCCTTCCATCTCGTTCGCCGCGGCGGCACGATCGTGCAAATCGGCACGCTGGGCGCGGATGATGTGCCGCTGCCGGCCAACCAAATCATGGCCAATGAAATCCGCTTCATCGGTTCCTTCCGTTATGGCAACGTATTCGACGAGGCTATTCGCCTGGTCGAGACCGGCCGCGTGAATCTGGAACCCCTGATCAGCGAGATTTTTCCGCTGGAAAAATTTTCCGAAGCCATGCAGCGTGCATTCGCGAAAGACGATGTCGTCAAAGTACAAATCCAGATCAGCTAGGTTTAGCTCCAATAACCCAACCCCAATCATAAACACAACAACATGAGTGTCTTATCAAGCGTGCTTGCCACCACTTCCGTAGCTGTATCTCCCATCGATGTAGCCGTCATTGCCATCTACCTGATCGGCATCACCGCCTTCGGTATTTGGATCGGTTACCGGAAAAACACCTCATCCCAACAATACTTTCTGGCAAACAAGTCGCTCGGTTGGTTCACGGTTGGCGCTGCGGTTTTCACTTCGAACATTTCCACCATTCACTTGGTGGGTCTCGCCGCCGGCGGTGCCAAGGAAGGCATGGTAATCGGCAACTTCGAATGGATGGCGTGTTTCACCTTGATGATGCTGGCGCTGGTCTTCGCGCCGTTCTATATCAACTCCAAGGTTTCCACCCTGCCGGAATTCATGGAGCGGCGCTATTGCTCGCAGGCCCGCACATTTCTTGCCGTCATCGGCCTGCTCGGAGCGCTGCTCATTCACATCGGCATCAGCCTGTTTGCCGCGGCAAAAGTGTTCGAGAGCTTCCTCGGCGTGCCGATGATCTATACCATCATCGTGCTTTCGCTGTTCACCGTGACCTACACCATTCTCGGCGGACTGAAAGCCGTCGTGATGACGGAAAACATCCAGGTTTGCCTGCTGCTGGGCGGTGCGATTCTGGTAACGGTGTTGGGCATCAAGGCGCTGCCGGGTGTCGGCATCACCGATGTCGCCGGCCTCAAGGCGGCTGTCGCCCCCGGACAGATGAACATGCTGCAACCCATCATCAACGCCAAAGGAAACTTGAACGAGTTTTCCTGGCTCAGTGTGCTGCTGGGATACCCGATTCTCGGCATCTGGTATTGGTGCGCCGACCAAACGCACGTCCAGCGGGTCCTCGGGGCCAAGAGCTTGAAGGATGGACAAAACGGCGCGTTGTTTGCCGGTTTCCTCAAAATCACCCCGGTGTTCCTGATGGTGCTGCCGGGCGTGATCGGTTATGCACTGTGGAAGGGGCATGCGTTCGATCTACCAAATGTCGAGGACACGTTGAAACCGGATTACAACAAGATGCTGCCCACCTTGATCAACCATCTCATCCCCGTCGGACTCAAGGGCTTACTCGCCGCCGGCATGGCCGCCGCCCTGATGAGCTGCATGGCCGCCGCTCTCAACAGCTGCGCCACCCTTATTTCGTTAGACATCGTCAAACGCGTGCGCCCCGAAACCAGCGACAAGCAAACGGTGGTGATCGGACGTATCGCCACCGGAGTGATCATGGTGCTGGCGATGCTCTGGTCCACCCAGGGCGGACAATTCGGCACGATCTTCGAGGCCATCAACAAGATTCCCATGACCTTCGCCCCGGCGGTGACGACCGTCTTCGTATTGGGTGTCATGTGGAAACGCGGGACCAAACAAGCGGCGATGACCACACTCTATGTCGGATCCTTGATCGGCGTCATCTATTTCCTGGTGGACATGCCAATCATCGGAAAAATGATTGTCGGCGCTGACAAGGCGGGCCCGGAATTTTCCGGCCTGATTTCAGATCCCGCGTTTCATATTGGAGTGCCCTTCATGCTCGTGGGCCCGATTATCACTTTGTTCTGCATTGCCATCTACATCATCACCAGTCTGATAACTCCGCCGATGCCTGCGGAGGAAGTCGCCAAAGTCTGCTGGGATCACCCGCTGGCATTCCTCAAGGGACGCATCACCGGAGCCAGCGATCCACGGGTGGTGACACTCATTCTGCTGGCGGTCGTTGGCGTGCTCTACGTCTGGCTGCATTGAGCATGGGAACTGTAGCGGCGGTCTGTAGCGGCGGTCTATGACCGCCGCTGGAAACCTCTTGTCACGGACATCGACGGTCGCAGACCGCCGCTACAGCGCACCTCCGGGCTTTCCTCAAAGATCGATCATCACCTTCATCACCTTATCGGCGTTGTCGCCGATGTAGTTGTAGGCTTCGAGGTATTGCTCGAATGGAAAATGCTTCGAGACGAGGGGATCGAGAATGATCTTGCCTTGCGCGATGAGTGAAGCCGCTTCGACGTAATCCTCGTGCCGATACATCATCGAGCCGAAGACATTCAATTCGTGTTCGCCAACGTAATACATGTTGATGGTCGGATTCTTGGAATACACACCGAGAATGACCACTTCACCGCCTTTTTCGACATTGCCGATCAGGGTGTCGAGTGAGGCCTGGACACCGGCCGCTTCAAAGCCGACTTGGAATCCCTCGTCGCCAAAAACCGCCTGGGCACCTTCCTTGAACGGGGTTTCGAGAATATTCAGAGTGTATTCAATGCCACATTCCTTGGCCTTTTCGAGTTTGAAATTCATCACATCGGTGATGAGAACTTTCTTGGCACCACGTTGCAGGGCGAATTGCGCGACCAGGTTGCCGATGGTGCCCGCACCGGAGACAACCACGTTCTTGCCTTTGAGATCCGTTGCGCGGGCGGTTGAGTGGGCACCGACGGCGGCCGGTTCAATCATGGCACCTTTTTCATAACTCATGGAATCCGGGAAAACCACAAGGCGGTCTTCCGGAACCACGAAAAACTCCTGAGCCACGCCGGGAGCTTGGAATCCCTGCACCTTGAGTTCCTGGCAGGCATTGTATTGCCCGCGCAAACATGGACCGCACTTACCGCAAACCAATTGCGGCCGGGCTGTGGCACGCTGGCCGACCTTGGCCTTGGTCACTCCCTCTCCAATAGCCTCGATGGATGCCGAGTATTCATGGCCTTGCACCACCGGATAGGGCGTTGCCGGATGCTCGCCATGGAACACATGGATGTCCGACCCGCAAACACCAATGCGCTGGATCTTGAGCAGGACCTCGTTGGATGCCAATTTACCGGGAGCTGGGGCATCACCAAATTCGATGATGCCGGGAGATGTCATGATTGCTTGTTTCATAAAATATCTAACGTTTTGTTATCTGCCTTTGTCGGGAAAAATCACTTTTCACAGAACCAACGCGGACCCGCTCCGGAAACCAGGATCACATTGGCGTAAGCGGTGAAATCACCGGTGCGGATCACCGCCTTGACCTTGTGACTCATTTCCTTGATCTGCGGGTGAGTCACCATTTCCACGGGCATGCTTTTGCCGAACAACTTTCTGATGTTGTTGAACAAGGTCGGACTCACGGACTTGGTGTCGTTGGCAAAAATCAGTTTTTCGACCGAGAAGAACTTTTTCAATTCCTTCAACGTGTCGATGACCATCGGACAGTTTTCACTGAGCGAGATATCAACCACATCAGCCCCTTTTGGAATGGCAAACCCTGCGTCCACCACCATCAGGAGATCTCCGTGACCTTGCTCTGAGATCAGCCTGGCCAACTCCCTATTCACAATTCCGACTTCTTTCATGGGATTGGGAAGTGAAGATTAGTGTGGCGCACACACTGCGGTTTCCTGCCAAACCTTGTAATGGTCGTTGAACGACTTCTTGAATTTGGCATAGTCGGCCTTGGTCTCGAAAACCTGGCTGTCGTTCCACAGCACGCGCCAATCTCCCAAAGCTTCTGGCCATAGGAACACCTGACCCCAGATCAAACGGTTATTAGCGTCAATCCCGGGATGCTCAGGCGTATCATCACCTGAAATGGCCAGCATCTGCGCGGGTGTTAGGAAATCCTGGGTAGCGGCGCTGAGGTTGTCCACAATCCAGTCGGTGCGGGTCGCCATGGCAACATAGCCGCCGGATTTATTTTCCCGCTGGTAGGCCCAGTTGAGGCAGACCTTGGCTAGCGACATGCCGTTTTGCTTGGCGAAGGACTGGATGAGCGGGTCGAACATATCCGCGCGATGTTCCTTGAAACGGTCGCGGCCCGGACGATTCGGCGAACCGAGCGACATGTAACCGGTGCAAACGATACCCTGACTTTCCATGTAACGGCGGAGTTCGGTCTGCTGGAACAACGGGTGCATTTCCATCTGATTGACCACCGGACGTGAGAACTCATCGGTGTCGCGGAACAAGAGCTTCAAATCCGCTTCGGTGTGGTTGGAAGTACCGATATCGACAATCTTGCCGGCCTTCTTGAGGCGGACGATTTCGCCCCAGGTTTCCATGAAACATTCGTGGATGTAGGGAATAGCATCGGGGTTCCGGTGATCGCCCGAGCAACCGGGAGTGTGGACATTGGGCCACGGCCAGTGGTTGAGATACATGTCAACCTTGTCCACGCCCAGCGCACGAAGCGTATAATCCAACGCTGGCTCCACATCCTTCTTGCTCATATGGCCGTTCCAAAGCTTGGCGGTGATGAACAACTCGTCACGCGAGGCAATGTAGCCTTTGGCAATCGCTTCACGGATCGCCTCGCCCACCACTTCCTCATTCTCGTAGGCCCGGGCGGTATCGAGGTGCCTCCACCCAACCCGGATCGCCTCGACGGTCGCATCCTTCATGTAATCCTGTGCCCAGTCGGAATGGAAAGTGCCAAATCCCGCGATCGGCATGACAGCCCCGCTGGCCAGCGTGACTTTGTGAACGGAAGCCGGGTCGAGCCCTTCGATTGAGGTATCAAAGTTGACCATTTCAGATGATACGTTAGATGTTGCCATTTGAGGTTTCGGGTGTTGATTTTCAGGAAATTACGGCGTGAAAGCCTGCGTAAAAAGAACGCCTGTCCGCCGCCCGGCGACCATAACCCACGATCCGGCTTTGCCAAGGGCAATTTTTGCACAGTACAATTTTCGCGGAGTCCGTTTTCGCCCGCTTAACAAAGGGGGCAAATCAAACCCAGGTAGGGTGAATTCCATGAAAAAAGCAGCCCAAGAAAAGACAACACGCCAGTCCCATCTTTGCGATCCGGTCATCCAATCCCAACAGCCGATAAATCTGTTAGCAAATCATGGCGACGATCGTCCGAATGATTTGCAGGTTTCATATGTTCCCACCCCAACATCATTGGGCCAAAATTGAAATCACGGGATCCGTTCGATTCGCCTTAACAATCGGCAGCAATATGTTTTGCGCTGAATAAAATATTCGCTACACTCGTCCGTATCTGGAGGTCTTTCCACGAAATTCAACTGCATTCACATCATGAAACTGGGACATTACACGATTATAGGCGCACTTTCCGCATGGATAGTCGGAGCTGCGCTGCTCACGCCGATGCGGACCAACGCCCAAGAACAAGAGGTGGAGGAACTTACCCGCGGGCCCGTTCACGAGGCTTTCGCCGCATCAGTCAGTTTCAATCCGGAAGCGGGTGTCTTGGTGCAGAAGGCTCCTCCCGAACTGATTGAGGAAATCCCGCCGGAACAACGTCCTGACGGCGATAACGTCTCATGGATCCCAGGCTACTGGGGATGGGATGAGGATCAGAGCGATTTTATCTGGATCAGCGGCATCTGGAGAAACCTCCCACCGGGCCGCCAGTGGGTGCCAGGATATTGGGGCCAAGTGGAGAGCCAATGGCAATGGACATCCGGCTATTGGGCGGACGAGGAAACCCAGGAAGTCGATTACCTTCCTCAACCACCCAAATCGATCGATGCCGGCCCCAACGTCGCGGCCCCGTCAGCAAACCACATCTGGATTTCAGGGAACTGGACCCATCGTGATAGCCGCTACGCCTGGTCGCCGGGCTATTGGGAACCGGCGCAACCAAACTGGATTTGGATCCCCGCACATTACCAATGGACACCCCGCGGCTATGTGTTCATCGGGGGATATTGGGACTACAATGTCGCCCGCCGCGGAGTGATTTTCGCCCCCGTGCGGTTCCATCATGACGTCTATACACGTCCCGGTTATTTTTACACGCCGCTCATGGTGATCAGCCTGAATGTTTTCTCTAACCACCTTTTCGTGCGTCCGACATACGGACACTATTATTTCGGTGATTATTATGCCCCGCGATATCACGATCATGGCTTCTTTGCCTCGTATTCCTATTATTCCGGACGCCACGGTTACGATCCGATCTACGCCCACTGCCGTTGGGAACACCGCAGTGAACCCGATTGGGATCGCAGGAGACGCGATGATTTCAATTTCTACCGGACTCACGAGGATGCCCGCCCGCCGCACACCTGGGCGGCCTTGATGGCACGTCCCGAAATCGCTCGTAAAGGCAGCCGCGATAAATTCGAAATCGCCCAGCCCCTCTCCCGTTACGCCGAGCGCGGCGATACCGGCCAGCATTTCCAAAAAGTGAATAAGGAGAACCTCGACAAACTCGTCGCGCAGCGCCAACAAATGCGCGATTTCAGCAAGGAACGCCAGCAAATCGAGAAACGCCGCGACAATCCGCCAACGGATGCCACCGGCAAAGGCACTGCGATCACACGCGAGAAATTCACCAAGTCCCCGCTGGTAGCCAAACGCCCCGAAAACATGACCGGCGACGATGCTCCGCCACCACGCCGCGTTTCCCGCGACACCAACCGCCTCGACCCGAACATCTCAGGAAAGAACCTGGATCGGCTCAATCGTGACGGATCATCGGGAAAACCCGATTCAACCCTAAAGATTGACCCTGTGGGTGATGGCATCAAGAACCGCAAACCGGATCTTGGGAAAACACGCAAACCGGAAATCGTTCCCAACATTCGTGAGGACAACCCGAATCTCCCGTCCAATAAAATCACCAGACCGGAAATCGTTCCCAACACCCGCGACAACCGGACTGATCTCCCGTCCAATAAAATCATCAGACCGGAAATCGTTCCCAACACTCGTGAGAACAATCCGGATCTCCCGTCCAAGAAGATCATCAGACCGGAAATCGTTCCCAACACTCGTGAGAACCGGACTGACCTACCATCCAAGAAGATCATCAAACCGGAAATCGTTCCTAACACCCGTGAGGACCGCAGGATCGTGCCTGAAACCATCCGCGAAACCAACCCTCCCCTGCGCAAGAAGGTAGAGCCCCAGGTGATTCCAAAAACACGCGAAACGGTGGAGGTGCCACGTGAGCGCGTTCCTCAAATCGAACCGAAACGCGAGCCAACACTCGAAAGCCGGACGGTCACCCCCGACGTCCGCCGGACCCCACAACCGGAAACGCGCCGGCAAGTGACTCCGCCAACCTTGCCCACACCCCAACTGCGCCCACAAACACGTCAACCCGACCCAACCACTTCCAAAACCGGCACCACCGAAGACACCACCGGCGAACAAAAAAAGAAACGCCGCTAGAGTCACCCTGACATCCTCCATGTGAATGGGCCGCATCGAGCATCGATGCATCCACAGAGCCTTGCTCGGAAATCCTTTGCTGAAATTTTCCCTGCTTGTCTTGAGGGGACTGCATTTGTTACTTCTCCGCCCATGAAGCTCGGCTACACGATTCTCTATGTCAAAGACGTCCCCCGTTCGGTGGCGTTTTACGAAGACGCATTCGGACTTACCCGCCGATTCGTCCATGAAGCGGGCATGTATGCCGAGATGGACACCGGGGCCACCACGCTCTCGTTCGCAGCGTATGGGTTGGCAAAATCCAACCTGCCCTGCGGATTTCAGGAAAACAACCCGTCACGCCCGCCCGCAGGATTCGAGATCGCCTTCATCACCGATGACGTGCAGACCGCCTATGACCGTGCGCTGGAAGCCGGCGCCACCGCAGTATCCGCCCCGGCGACCAAACCATGGGGGCAGCGGGTCGCCTTCGTTCGCGACAAGGATGGCATTGTGGTGGAACTCTGCTCACCATCGACCCATTCTTGATCGTGGCGTGTCGGCGGTTTTCAACTGCCAAGTCTAGAAACTCGTCACCCCGTGTCCGCCACTTCCGATCCATCCGCCTTCTTCCGCAACACCCGCTGGAAGAACCGTTTCGACGATGAAATCCTCGCAGCCGCGCCATCGCTTGTTTCCAAAGTGAAATGCCTGCGGCTCGATGAACCCTCACCGGGTTCCTTTTCCCTGTTAGGTAATACAGGCAAAGAGGAATCCGAGGTCGGATTCTGGAAATCCGGCGATGACTGGGAGTTTGAAACCTTCTGCTCCTGCGATGTCGGCAGCTTCTGCCATCACGCCGCCGCACTCATCCTGAAGGCGGAAAAGGAGCGGGATCTGTCTAAATTGGCGGGCCATAATGTGGCGGCAGCAGTTGCGGAAGTGATCGCCAAACCATCTGTATCCCCCACCCCGCCGCCTGACCTCCCGCGGATTTCACCGGAGCCATCATTCGAGCTGCATGTCACACGCGAACCGGTGGACCGCATGTCGAAGCTGCTACTGCAATCACTCGGCCAACCGGAAACCGAAGCCTGGATCTCCGCAGAGGCCACGGTAATCTACGATGGCCATCGTAGTCCGCTGCGCGCCTCCATGCCGGATTGGACAAGCCGCATCACCCTGCAGGGTGGGAAGCCCGCCATTCTCGAACATCGCCAGGCCGCGGAAAATATCGCCGCCCGCCAACTCGCCGATACCGGACTGTCCTCGCTGCAATCGAATTCCGCATGGCGCTTCCTGCTTAACCTGAAATCCCGCGAGGCGAAACACGCACCACCCCGCGACCGCTGGTTTCCCGATCCCGGCCGCGTTGCAGTGGATGCCTTCTGGCACCAGTTCCGCGGCGAAATGGTCGCCCACCTCGAAGAACAAGGCTGGCGCGTCACCGTCGATGACAACGTCGGCCACCGTGTCTTCGATGCCGATCCCGCACAATGGGACAGCCAGCTCTCACCCTGCGACGGCGGATGGTTCAGCCTCTCGGTGGGCTTCGATGTGGGTGGCGCGCGCTATGACCTGCTGCCCATTCTAGCAGGTCTGCTGGAGAATGATTTTCTGGAGGAAACGCTGGACCGCCCGGACCTCGGGTTCATCTACGCACCACTGCCGGATGGCGATGCCCTGCGCCTGCCGATCGGCCGCGTGCGGCGGATCCTCCACCACCTCGCGTCGCTCATCGACCCGAAGTTTCCAGACCGCACCCGCCTGCATCCACTGGACGCCGCATCGCTCGCCGGGCTTGAGGGAATTGGCTTGGAAACCCCGCCGGACCTCGCGGAACTTGCGGCAAAAATCAAGAATTTCTCCGGCATCGAATCCGTCCCACAACCCGAAGGCGTCCGCGCCACACTGCGCGACTATCAACTGGCGGGTTTTCACTGGATGCAGTTCCTCGCCCGCCACGGCCTGCACGGCATCCTCGCCGACGACATGGGTCTCGGCAAAACCCTGCAAACCCTCACCCACATTCTAGCCGAAAAAACATCCGGCCACTCGTCAGGACTTCCCACACTGGTCATCGCCCCCACCTCGGTCGTCCCTAACTGGCGGGCGGAAGCACTCAAGTTCACACCTGATCTTCGGGTGCTCGTTCTCAACGGCCCTGACCGCCGGAAATACCACCGCTCGATCCCCCACGCAGATGTGGTTCTAACATCCTTCGCCCTGCTCCACCGCGATATCGAGAAACTCAAGGGCTTCTCATACCACATCGTCGTGCTCGATGAAGCCCAGAACATCAAGAACCCACGCTCACAAGTCGCACAGGCGGCCTGCAAACTCAATGCCAGACACCGCTTGTGCCTGTCCGGAACGCCGGTCGAAAACCACCTCGGCGAGTTGTGGAGCCTGATGAAATTCCTCGTTCCCGGATTCCTCGGCAGCGAAGAGACCTTCAACACACGCTTCCGAAAACCCATCGAAAAAGACGGTGACATGGAACGCAACGAGGTGCTGAAAAAACGTATCGCCCCCCTCATCCTCCGCCGCACCAAGGACCAGGTCGCCAAGGAACTCCCGCCGAAAACCGAGATCGTCCACCTCATCGAACTCCACACCGCCCAGAAAGACCTCTACGAAACCGTTAGAGCCACGATGAACAAGCGCGTCCGCGAGGCCATCGCCGCGCGTGGCATGGACCAATTCCAGATCGTCTTCCTCGACGCCCTGCTCAAACTCCGCCAGATCTGCTGCGATCCGCGCCTGCTACCGGATGAATTCGCCAACACCATCCACGAATCCGCGAAACTCGATTTTCTAACAGACCTGCTCGCCGTGCTGATCGAAGAAGGCCGCCGCATCCTGATTTTCTCGCAATTCACCTCCATGCTCGCACTGATCGAAGCGCATCTGGTCCGCGAAAAAATCGCCTACCTTAAACTCACCGGCTCATCGAAAGACCGCGGCAAACTCGTCGAAGATTTCCAAACCGGAAAGATCCCGCTCTTCCTCATCTCACTCAAGGCCGGCGGCACCGGACTCAACCTCACCGCCGCCGACACCGTGATCCACTACGACCCATGGTGGAACCCCGCCGCCGAAGCCCAGGCCACCGACCGCGCCTACCGCATCGGTCAGGACAAGCCGGTCTTTGTCCACAAACTCCTCTGCCAGGACACCGTCGAGCAACGCATCCACCAACTCCAACAAGACAAAGCCAAACTGGCCGCCGGACTGCTCGCCGATGCCGACATTTCCACCAAACTGGACGCTACCATGATCCGGGCGCTACTGGATTAAGTTATTCGACCAAGGAGGGGCGGAACGTGTCCGCCCACGCGAATGATAAGCCGATGGATTGAGTGTCGCATGCGCCCATTCATGACTCGCTCGCATCGCATCAGCCCAGGCCCGGAATTTTCCAGCCTTCGCGATAATCCCTGCGGACGAAGGCATTGGCTGCTGGGAGGTCGAACTTGAGTTCCGGGCTGTTCCACTTGAGTGTGGTGTTCTGGAAGCGCGATGCGATGCCGCCGATCAGGATGGCCTCGGTGAGCGGGCCTGCATAGGCGAAGTCCGCCGTGGTCTTGTCCTCGCCGCGGCAGGCATCGATGAACTGGCCCCAGTGGTTGACTCCCTTGACCCGCGGGAGTTGGTAGCCCTTGAATTTTTCGGCAGGGAACAACTCGGGCAGTTGTTGGTGGGGAACTATCATCACGCCTTCCGTGCCGATAAGAATGGAGCCGGATTGTGGGAATTTGAGCGCGTATTTGCCGGTCTGAGCGATGATTTCGGCGGGTGGGCGGGCGTCACCGTCATACCAGGTGATGTTGAACGTCTCGCCCTGGGTGAGCGGGGTTCCCTTGAACTGATAGATCACCTTGCCGTCCAGCGCCCAGTTCCACGGGTTGGGTGCCGGGCCTTCCGAGCGCACGGATATCGGAGCGCCGAGACCGAGGCCCATGTAGAGCGGATCGAAAATGTGGCAGCCCATGTCGCCCAAGGTGCCGGTGCCAAAGTCGAGGCGTTTGCGCCAGCTTCCCGGATGATAGTAATTGCCGCTGATAAACGGCCGGTCCGCGCAGACCCCGAGCCACAAATTCCAGTCGAATCCCTCCGGCACGGCATCGGTCTTGTCCGGTTTCGGGCTCGTGTCGCCCCAGTATGTGGCGCTCCACGAGTGGATTTCTTTGACTTTACCGATCACGCCATCGCGCATGACCTTCGCCGCGATTTGGTAGTAGGCGGTGGAGTGGATCTGGATGCCCATCTGGGTGACAACTTTGTTAGTTACCGCCACCTCGGTCATCCGGCGCACTTCATGGAGATCATGTGCGAGCGGTTTCTCGCCGTAAACGTGCTTGCCGAGCTGCATCGCGGTCACGCCGATGGCCGCGTGCATGTGGTCGGGTGTGGAGACGTTGACGGAATCGATGTTTTCCCCCTCCTTATCGAACAGCTCGCGCCAGTCCTGATAGATCTTCGCGTTCGGGAGTTTTTTCCGCACCTCGGTCGTGCGACTGAGATCGACATCGCAGACCGCGACGATTTCGACGTTCTTACAGTTAGAGATCTGAGTGAGATCGGCCCATGCCTGTCCGCCAGCACCGAAGCAGGCGTGACGGACCTTTTTTACGGGGGATTGCGCCATCAGGTTGCTGGTGACGAACGGGGCGCTTGCCGCAGTAGTGCCCAGGAGCTTGAGCAGCGAGCGTCTTGTGAATTGGGAATGGTTTTCCATGATGTTTGGAGGACCGGTTATTTGAGAGGTTTGATTGAAATATTGCGGAATGAGACGGGATCATTGTGACCGGCGAGTCCGAAGTGCCCGCTCTTGAGGTCCTTGCCGGGGTGCTTGCTGTTGGCCATGAATTCGGTGACCGTGCTCAAATCCGCATTGAGGATTTGAGTGCCGTTGAGTTCGACCTTGATGGTGGATCCGGAAACGGTCACCTCCTCATAGTTCCACTCGCCAATTGGATGTTGATAGCCGCGCAGTGCGCCGACCATGCCGTAGGCGGAGCCATGCGTTTGGCGCGGGTCGATTTTCTGACCGGTCGCCTTTTCGTAATTGTCGTCGAGCACCTGGCATTCGCACATGGCGTCGTAGGCGGCGTTGCCTTTACCGGGATAGCGGATGGCGAGGCCGTTGTTTCCGCCGGGAGGCAGTTTGAACTCGAATCTAACGACGAAATCTGCATACTCATTCTCGGTATAGATGGTGCCGCCTTTCTTCGGTTGCCAGACAATCGCGGAATCCTCCACCTTGCAGCAGTCGAGCGGACCTGCCCAACCGGTGAGGTCCTTGCCATTGAAGACGGACTTGAATCCCTCGGGGTCGGTTGAGCGCAACAACTTGTTCGCCTCGTCGCCGCCGATTTCTCGGATGAAAACATTCCGCCATGAAATCTCGCCGCCGTGGGTTTGAAGCTGGATCGGGCCGCGCGGTGGGACCGGCAGCTTGCGATCGTAATGATTTTCCATCACCGCGCCATTCACGGTTTGTTGATCGTTCAACCAGACCCAGACCCGCGAGCCGACCATGACGATGCGGAGATGATTCCACTCGCCAAACGGCTTGTCCGCCTTGATGAGCGGGTTTTTTCCGGGAGCGCCCGCCGAGTTGTTCCACAATGCGCCGGAACCCTTGTCGGCCCCGAGTTTGAACTTGGCCGTTTCCGTCGAATCCCAGATCTGCACTTGCGGGCAACCGCGCAGATAGACGCCGCTGTCGGCGAGCGCCACCGTCTTGTAATCCACGAGCAATTCGAAATCGCCGAAATTCCGATCGGATGTTAGAAACAACCCCTTGCCGTCATTGACGAGCGTGCCGTTTTCCACGCGCCAGTGTTGTTGTATATCGGCGAGCGAGGCGTCGTGCTTCGTTTTGAAATCATCTGCGGACAGAGCGAGGTATTTGCGGGGATCCTCGGTACTCGCGCCCCACCAATCGCCCAAGTCCGAGCCATTGAACAGCGGAGAAAACCCTTGAGGTGGAGTGTTCAGGGGAGCCTCGGCCCAGACTGCTGGCGCGAACGACAGTGAGGCCGCGCATGTCAGCGCCAGAGCAATGGAGGGATTTTTTAAAAATGAGGAGGGATTTGCCATGGTGACGGAACTGGGTATGAGGATTCGATGTCAACTTGCTGTGTCACCGTTGGAGAGTGTCGTCACGTCACGGAACAACAGCAGGTAAACCACGAGCGGGATGGCTGTAAAGGAGGAGATTGATCCCAAAGCAGCTTTCACTCGATAGCTTAGAACCCAAATTTACGCCGCCCGGACGGCTCTTCTTTCAACTGGAGGAGATGCTTCCGTGTCAGAAATGGCCGCCACCTCCCCCCTCCTTTCAAGTTTCTCCAGCAATCTGGCCCAGCATCTGCTTAATGGCCTCCCGCCAAGTGAAAAAAATTCACCCAATATTTTTGACAATCGTGAATCCGTGCGCCATAGAATCGCCGACCGTACCTAAAACACTCCCTAAATAACTCCAATATCATCATGAAACCACCATTCCGCTCCCTATACCGCCTCGCCGGACTTTCCTGCGTGCCTGTCCTGCTTGCCACGGGCATGATCCTCGCCCCATCAGTCTCCAGCGCGGCGCCTGTCCAAGTCCGCGACCTCGATGGCGACGGCATTCCCAATTCCACGGATCCCGACATCGATAACGATGGCATCCCCAATGGCCGTGACCTCAACGTCGATGGTGGAAAAGCCCGATACGGCCCCTACAAGGGCTTGTATATCGGTGACACCATCCCCAACGGCGACCCTGCCGAGACCGACATCGACGATGACGGTCTCGCTGATGATTCGCCCGCAGAACTCGACATCGACGGCGATGGAAACGCTGACGACTCCCCTACTGAAAGAGACATCGATGGCGACGGAAAAGCCGACGACGCATTGGCCGAGATCGATATCGACGGTGATGGTCTCCTGGATGATTCGCCCAACGAAACGGACATCGATGGTGACGGTATCGACGATGATTCAGCCAATGAAATGGACATCGATGGTGACGGAAGGGCCGACGACTCCGCTGCCGAAAGAGACATCGATGGTGACGGAAAAGCCGACGACGCGATGACTGAATCCGACATCGATGGCGACGGCCTTGACGACAACTCCAGCGAAGAAACCGACATCGATGGAGATGGGAATGCTGATGACTCCCTTACTGAGACGGATATCGATGGTGACGGAAAAGCCAATAATTCAAGAGTCGAAATCGATATCGACGGCGATGGAGTGAAAGACGGCGACGATGACGATGTCGATGGCGACGGAAAATCCGCCGCCGACGACGATGATGACGATGCCGATGGAATTCTCGACGTCGATGACTCCGATGACGACGGTGATGGGAAGTCAGGCTCCAAGGACAGCCAGGGAGAGGACGGTCATGATATCAATGATGACAATCATAACGCGTAAACCTGAGTCAACCAATCCTTCGTGAGATTTCCATCAGCCGGTCCGGTCAATCGGCCCGGCTCAATCTTTGAAATTCACTCCCGTTTTCCATGTTTCATCCGCACCATCGTTGGGCACTGGTCGCTTTTATAGGTGGCCTTGTCCTAGGTGCAATCGGCGTGCAGTCGATCCGTCACCCGATCACTTCGGAATCGTCCACCATTTCTAACGGGACTTCCAAACCGAAGGAATCCCGAACGACAGTCACGGACCCTCCCGGGGGGAGGAATATAGGAGACCGCCATCGCGCATTGGTCGATCTGGCGCGGAAACTGGGCACCTCGGATCCGGCGGCGGGTTGGAGACATGGCATGGAGCTAAAGAACGCCAGAGACCGGGCCGAATTCATGGCGGCGTTGATGGAATCCTGGGCAGCCAAGGATCCGGAGGCGGCTCTAACAAAGGCCAACGAACTTGGTTTCGGCCGACTTAAAACCGAGTGCATCGCAGCCGCGTGTGGCGGTTGGGCAACGCACAATCCGACTGAGGCGGCTAAGTGGGTTGAGTCCCATCTATCAGGCGTTCTCAAAACCGAATCCACCGCTGCCATTGCCGCAGCATGGGCGGAGTCTTCACCCGATGCGGCCGCAGCGTGGGCTGGCACGCTGCCTCCGGGAACCACCGCCGCGCAAGCCGCCATTGCAAAAGCCCTCGAAATTTGGGTGGATCGCGATCCATCGGCCGCCTCCGCGTGGGCGGTATCGCAGCCGGAAGGAGTCAAGCGCAGCGAGGCCTTGCTCCAACTCGCGCTTCAGTGGTCCGAGCAGGATCCGGCCGGTGCCAGCGAGTGGATTGCCAAACAAGCGAGCACGGAAAACGGCGGCGAAATGGTGGACACCCTTCTCAACCGTTGGTCTGCGGATGATCCTGTAGCTGCCGCCAAATGGGTGAAGTCCCTGCCAGCAGAAGACCAAACCGAAGCGAATGCGATGGTTCTCGCCGTCTGGGGCGCCTCGGATCCGGCGAGCGCTTCGGCTTGGGTCACCGAATTTCCACCCGGCTATACCCGCGAACGGGCCATTCCCACCCTCGCGGAATCCTGGGCGGGCATTGATCCACAAGCCGCCGCCGCGTGGGCGATCGCTCTACCCAATTCCCCGGAAAAAACCACCGCTCTCGATCAAACCGTCCGCACCTGGGCGCTCAATGAACGCGTTTCCCTCACCGCATGGGTCAATTCGCAGCCCGCAGGGCCTGCCGCCGATCACTTGCGCTCGACCGCATCGATTGTCCTTGCCGAACGCAAACCGCGCGATGGCGCCACCATGGCCGCCGCAATCAGCGATCCCTCGATCCGGCAGGATGCCATCGTGGATGTGGTGCGCCAATGGCGGAAAACCGACCCCAAAGCCGCCGATGCCTGGCTCAATCAACAAGCCCCCGATCCGGCGACCCTCAATCGGTTAGAGCCCTGATTGAGGTTTTGGTCACGGAAATTCATCGAACCCGGGCGGATTGAGAATCGCCCATAGGCGCCAACCCTGTCGACGTGCTAAAAGCCAAATAATAGTCCAAGTGATAACCGAAACTGCGATGGACCACGCAAACCATTTGGTGTCACGCGAGTCGGCGAGGTTGTAACTCGGTCCGAAACTGTCCATGAGGTAGAATCCCAAACGCGACATCAAGATTGCGATCCCCACTATGAGCAGCCAATGAATGAAACTACGCATTGGTGTGAGGTGGTGGTTGGGCACGTTAGATGTAGTGTCACCGAGGCATTCCGGTGAGAACGAGGAGTAAATTGAGATGATTATGGGCGATTGACATCCGTGTTCGGCTTTCTGAATCCATTTTTTCTAAAAAGGCGTTGAGTGACCAAATGGTCCAGAAGAGCTACACATCTTCGGAGCGATTACGATTAGAAATACGAGAATCGCTATCACGGCCATTATGAATTGGAACGTCACATATCGATTCGCAGCACGACCAAGGGAGTCGTCACGATTATCTTCGAGTTGTTGACGTCGTGGTGCCAAGTCCTCTTTAAGCAGCTTCGCTTTGGCTTGCTCGAACTCTGATTCAGTAAGTGCTCCTGACGTCCTCAAGTCGGCTAGACGCTGTAGTTCTTCGGATAGTGACATATATTTGCTTTCAGGCCGAACAGTCTTTCTTCGTAGCATCGCCATACGTGATATCCAGAGAATGCCACTTCCGGAAGATCGTCGGCAATCCTGGATTTGACAAGGAGTTTTATACAGCGCTTGCGTATATCAAACGGGTTTTGGCGCCGCCCCGATGACTAACGATTCTTCCACAGGTCGAAGACCGCCGCTACAAGGCATCTCACACCGTTGGAGACAAGTGGGCCGGCCGCAGCGGGCCAGCCCTATCTTTTCTCCGCGAAAGCCTCCGCGTCCTTAGCGTCTCAGCGTTTCGATTTTTCCAAGGTCTGCCGGATCAGTGACCTTTGTTAGGCAGCTTGCCGAGCAATCCTTCGCAGCCGCTGAGTTTGGTCCAGAGACCACCGTAAAGGGCGATGATGAGGAAGCAAACGGCGGGCACCGCGAAACCGGCGGACATGCCGTAATCGTCGCCGAGTTTGCCCATCAATTTAGGCAGTAGCGCACCGCCCATGATGGCCATGACAATGAAGGACGAGGCAACCTTGGATTTTGATCCGAGTCCATGGATACCGAGCGCGAAGATCGTGGGGAACATGATCGACATGAAGAAGAAGCTCAGGAACAAGGCCACCACCGAGATCCAACCGAGTTTTGAAACGATGAGCATCATGAGGATGACATTGGCCAAGGCATACAAACCGAGTGCCTTATGCGCGGCGATTTTATTGAGCAGACCGGCACCGGTGAAACGACCGAGGAGGAAGAGCGAGAAGCCGAAAATGGATAGCAATTTGGTGGCTCCTTGTTCGGTGGTGTACCACGCGCCGTCGCGGAACTCCGAACCGCTGGATCCGCCGACCAGGAATGACCAGGATTCCTTCATAGTGGCGGTCAGCGCGGGCATGTCTTCCACAATGTAGTTGATGAAAAAGCTGAAGATACCGGCTTGGGCGGCGACATAAACGAACTGGGAAATGACAGCTCCGGTGAAGTGTCCATGGGCCCAGATCGATTTGTGGACGACGGGCACGGAATCATCAAGGTGATAGTCGTCTTCGTTGACGATGTCCGGGATATCGGCCTTCATGAAGATGAAGGAGAGCAGAATCACCACAGCGGCGATGACCGCATACGGAATCCATACGGTCTGATGGGCGGCACTGATACAGACGTGACATTTGCCATCGACCTTTGCGATTTCGTTTTTCAACCAGGAATCGCTCTTGGCGGTGCAGGAAGCACAGGATTCCGAGCCCGCACCGGGATCGACCAGCAGGTGGTGTTTGTGAAGTTTGCTTTTCTGGTTCGCCAGATCCTTGGTGACATCCGCTTTTTTCTGCTGACAGGGCTGGCAGTTTTCGATGGAGGCTTTTTGTGATCCGGATGTCTCATGATCCTTGTGGATCCCCGGGTCGGCGTAGAAGAAAAGACCGCCGATGATGGGCCCCAGGATCCAGCCGACGCCGTTGGCGGATTGGGCGAGATTGATGCGGACCGCGGCGAATTGCGGTGCACCGAGAACGGTGGTGTAGGGGTTGGCGATGGTTTCAAGGAAGGTCAACCCCATCGAGATCACACAGACACCGAGCAGGAAGGCCCAGAAAGCAGAAATCTTGGTGGCCGGGATGAACCAGAGGCAACCGATGGCCACCATCATAAGGCCGACGATGATGCCGCCTTTATATCCAAGCCGACGGGCGAGCCAACCGGCCGGGAGGGCCATGAGGAAATACCCGAGATAATGGGCGAACTGGACGTTTGCGGATTGGGATTTGGAAAGGTGGAGGAAATCCTGAAAGTGCTTGTCCATCACGTCGATCATGCCATTGCAGACCGCCCAAAGGAAAAACAGGGACGTGATTAAAAGGAAGGTGACGGTGTAGTTTTTACCGGTGGGTGAGGTGAAGATACCTGGTTTACTCATGATAGGTTGGCTTGGGATTTCGGGATGATGTGTGATGACAGACGATTGTCACGCGAGAAAATTGACGATTTTAAATCCCGGAGAGGTTGCATTCTTCGTTTGACGGACAAAGAATCATCCCGACTGTCATTCAAGACATCCCATTCATGAACGATTCCATCTCCTCACTCACCCAACGCATCCAAGAATTTGTAGATGCGCGCGACTGGCGGCAATTTCACAATGCCAAGGACCTCTCCGTGGCCATCGCTGCCGAAGCCGGTGAATTGATGCAGCACTTCGTCTGGCAACAGGACGGACAAATCGATGAACGGATCCGCAAAAACCGCGAGGAAATCGCTTCGGAAATCGCAGATGTCGGCATTCTTCTATTTGAAATCGCCGATAATCTCGGCTTCAACCTCGGCGATGTGATGACCGCCAAACTGGCGCACAATGAAGAACGCTATCCCGTGGCAAAATCCCGCGGAAACAATCTGAAATATAACGAGTTTTGAGCCGGAATTCCGCAATGGAAAATTGCGGAGGCGGGCATCTTGCCCACCTCCTGTAGACCAGCAAGTTAGTGAATCTCACCAATCCACCGTGATACCGGCGTAGAAGCCGGTGCCTGCACCCTGGGCCACCGAGCCGTAGCCGTTGTAGAGTTCGTAGTTCTCATTGAAAACGTTTTCAACTCGGGCGTGGAGTTTCACCTTTTCCGTGAGCTGATAGGAACCATAAAGGCGCGCGACGAATTGGGAATCAAGAGCCGTTCCTCCCCATGAGTGGTCTGATAGATAAGCGGCCCCAATGCCGACGAGTGATTTATCCGTGGGTTTCCAATCGATGGATCCGGTGGCGGCGTTTTCCGGCAGACCGGCTTTCTGCAGGCTGTCATGAAGATATGTCCATGCCAGGCGATAACCAATGGTCTTGTTCATGCAGTTACCGCGCAAGGCGAACTCAAGTCCGTTGGTATCGGTTGTTCCCGGAACATTGAATGCCGGAAAACTAAAAGGAGGATTGGGAATCTGATCGGTAATCTGGTTTTGGAACCAAGTGAGTTCGATCACATGATGCTCACCCATTTTCTGTTCGATACCGAGATCCCAACCAAGCGAGGATTCCGCTTTGAGATTCGGGCTCGGAGGATTGTAAGCGGACCCGTAAAGCTCCATGTAGGTCGGCGCGCGGAATGAAGTGCCGACGCTGCCTCGAAACGTGGTGCCCGTGCTGGCCACCGTGTAAATGGTGCCGAAGCGCCAGGTCAACTCGTCGCCATAGGCATCATAGTTTTCCCAACGCAGCGATGCAGTGGTCGTTAGATGCGCGATGACGTCCCATTCCATCGTGGCGTGTGCGCCGTAACGGGTGTTTTCCTGATCGGAACTGTAGGAACTCTCGTAGGAGTCCTTGTGCAAAAACGCGCCGGCCAGAAGCCGGAGGTTTTCCGCCAGCGTGATTTCATGATCCGTGGAAAAAGAACCTGCCTTGAGATCAGAGAAATAAGTGCTGGGGCCGGACCATGTATCGATGTAATCCTGATCAAACGATTCCTGATAGTAACCCACATGAAAACGGGCGGTCCATACATCCGAGATTTTGCCGATGGCATACACGGTGCTCAGCGCGCTGTCCAATTGACTCTCTCCACCATAGCTGTAACTGGTATCCAGATCCTCGCCCCATGACTCGCTGGCGCGGAAGGTGGTGCCGACAGTCCAGGCATCATTGATTTTTCCTTCCACACGCAGCGCGGTGCTGCCCTGATGGTAATCATTGTGTGGAGCGTCATTGTTTGTCTGACCGTAACCACCGGAAAGGTAATACGAAAGATCTCCGCTCTGACCTTGGAACATGCTGCGGGCATCGAATGAACCGAATGACCCTCCCTCCAAGGTCGTGGATCCACGCGGATTGCCGGAACCGTGCGGTGTTTCCAACCAAATCACCCCACCGATCGATTCGCCACCGTAGATGGCCCCTTGCGGACCGTGCAGGACTTCGATACCGCCGACATCATTCGTGGTGGAACTACCGAGGGCGTGATTGAGCAAATTATTGGAATCGCTCAGCCTCATACCATCAACGACGAGTTGGGTGTATTTCGTGGTGGTCCCACGGATGAAAACATTGGCTTGCGCACCTACCTGACCTGCCGTGGAAATGGAGGTGACTCCAGGAACTTGGTTGAGCGCATCCCGCAGGCTGAAAAGCCCCTGGTTTTGCAACTCCTCAGGATCCAGCACCGTCACAGCGGCAGTCACGGTGGATGCACCCCGCGGTGTCCGCAGGGCGGAAACGATCAGCGGTTCAAGGTTGTCTTTGGACTTGTCCTTTTCAGGCTCCGGAGTGTCTCCGAATGCGGGGGCGTGAACAAGCAGGGCGAACAGTGCGATGGCACTCCGGCGTATGCCTCTTTGAGGCGATTTTTGTGGTAGCATTTTTCGGTTTCAATGTCTGTAGGTCGCAGACGGATGAACAAATCCCCTGAGGCTGGCTTTCTGGCTGACCGTCCTGTTCACACAGTCCGGAATCACAGTGGCGACACCGCGCCGGATTCACACCGGCTTCCCCATCAATTTCCTGCCCTTGCGAAGGGCTTCCTTGAGAGAGTCGGCCTCTCGCCGACGGGGAGATCACTGGAGGGAGTGATGGGTTCTTGCAAGATGCATTCTCCGAATCAGAGAAATTGCAAAGGATTTGCCCGAACGTGCGGATGGTGGAGATTCCGTATTTTCCTTCTGCTTGGGACTTGACGCGGGATGGAGGCGGGTTTTCTCTCCCCGCATGTTCCGCGAGGTCTTGAAATCAAAACTCCACCGTGCCATGATTACCGACGCGGACGTCGATTATGAAGGCAGCATTGAAATCCCCTCGGATTTAATGGAAATGGCGGATTTCTGGGCGGGCGAAAAAGTGTTGGTGGCATCGATCACCACCGGCGCACGGCTGGAAACCTACATACTCGAAGGCAAACCGGGTACCGGCAAAATCCTCATCAACGGTGGGGCCGCCCACCGCATCAAGGCAGGAGAACGAGTGACCGTCATGGCATTCGGGATTTCAGAAACCCCGGTGACCCCGAAAATTCTGCTGCTCGACGAAAAAAACCAGGTCGTGCGCGGAGCGAAGTAAAAGCCCTCCCAGCAGGTCGATTTTTACTGAAAATCAAGTTGACCAGGACCGGGGATTATGTTAGCTATTCCTTCCCATGAAGCCCACATCGGCCATATTGACCCTTTCAATTCTGTGTCTCGCTGCTTGCGATACCATGAACAAGCCGATTGCCAGCAGTGATTTCGATCCGCTCCGCATGCCGGGCCACAACAGCAATCCCAACTCGGCGACCGGTGCCGCTTTCTCCGGCGGCCAGATCGTCACCGCGGCGATGAACAATACCGCGTTTTTCAAAAATCGTCCCAACGGGGATGCCGACGCGGACAAACTGCTCACCAAAGGCACCTCGATGAAGGTGATTTCCATGAGTGACAGCTACGTGAAGGTTGAATTGGACGGCACCGGGGAAATCGGTTGGGTGCTTTCCGTCCAACTGGAGAATCCAAACGCCATGGGCAGCCCCGGCGGCAACCCGGGCGAATACCAGATTTATCCTCCCGTCGATGGCAGCATTGAACCTCCTCTTCCCCAGATCGATCCCACGAGTATGCCGCCTGAAAACGCGATCCCTACAGTGATCGATCCCGAAGCCCCGACCACCAACAAGCCGGTGCCGCCACTGACGCCAACAACGGACACCTTCCCTGCCAAGGAGGAAACCAAGAAAAAAACCGCTCCTCTCCCGCCCAAAGGCGAGTGAAAGACGCTGAAATCCGAGGAGACTACTCCGTAACCGGGATACGGGGTCCAAATCGCCGCATTCTCGATCACGGATCTCCAGTTGGAGATCTTGGAAATCAATACTGTTCCGCTAAGAAAAGTGAGGAAGTTTCGATCACATCGCCTCAGACGCGGCAAAACATGGACTTGATCTTTCCCGGTCGACGATGAAAGCTGCCTGCCCTTATGAGCGACACAGCACCTTGGATCACCTATCGTCCGGAACTGAAAGTATTGGACTGCACCATCCGCGATGGCGGACTCATCAACAACTCCCAATTCACCGATGAACAGGTGCGGGCGGTTTACCAAACCTGTATCGCCGCCGGGATCGACTACATGGAGATTGGCTACAAGAACGACCCCACCCACTTTCCCAAGAGCAAATACGGACCGTGGCGGCATTGCGAGGAAGAGGACATGCGCCGGGTTGTCGGCGACCACACCTTCGAGTCCACCGGCCTGAAACTCGCGGCAATGGCGGATGCCGGCGACAAATGCGACTGGAAACACCAAATCATCCCGGCCAAGGACAGCGTGCTCGATGTGATCCGCGTGGCGTGCTACGTCCACCAGATTTCAGAGGCTGTCAAAATGCTCGAACACTGCCACGCACTGGGATACGAAACCACCCTCAACATCATGGCAATTTCGGTGGTGGCGGATGCCGATATCGATCAAGCTCTGGAAATCGGAGCCAAGTCTCCCGCCGGGACGATTGTGGTGGTGGACAGTTATGGCAACCTTTTCCGCGAACAGATCGACCACCTGGTGCGCAAATACACCAAAGCGGTGGAAGGCTCCGGCAAATACGTCGGCATGCACGCCCACAACAACCTTCAACTGGCATTCGCAAACACCGTGGAAGCCATCATTCTCGGAGCGAACCGCGTGGATGCCACGATGTTAGGTCTCGGTCGCGGCGCGGGCAACTGCCCGATGGAGATCCTGCTGGGTTTCCTGCGCAACCCGAAATTCAAGCTCCGCCCGGTGATCGATTGCATCCAGAATACCATCCTGCCGATGAAATCACAGTTCGATTGGGGCCCCTCCATTCCCTACAACATCACCGGCCAAATGAATCAGCACCCGAAAAGCGCCATGGACTGGCGCGAAGGTGCCACCCCGGACGACTACCTCGCCTTCTTCGACCAGACGATGACCGACGTGTGATCACACGGCACGCATTTTCAGCGGGTCCGTGATTGCTCCCGGGCGATTCCCTGCCAATGTGGGTGCGTCCATGGCCCGCCAATACACACTGCATCGAACCGCCCAGTCGCCCGCCTCAGGGATTGACTATGTGGCGGCTCTCAATGCGGAGCAATATCAGGCGGTTTCCTCACCACCCGGACGGGCGTTGGTGATCGCCGGTGCTGGCTCTGGAAAAACCCGCACCCTCACCTACCGGGTGGCGTGGTTGCTTGACCACGGCATCGACGCCCGACAGGTCCTGCTGCTCACATTCACCAACAAGGCGTCCCGCGAAATGACCGAGCGCGTCCGCGAACTGGTCCCACACGACACCTCCGCGCTGTGGGCGGGGACCTTCCACTCGATCGGCAGCCGAATCCTGCGTCGCCACGCCGAGGACCTCGGGTTCAACCGCTCGTTCTCGATCCTCGATCGCGATGACCAGAAGTCGATTCTCTCCGCCGTGATCACGGCCTGCGACATCAATACCAAACAGCGACGCTTCCCGAAGCCGGACGTGCTCGCTTCGATGTTCAGCCTGGTGGAAAACACCGACTCCACGCTTGAAGATGTCATCGCCGCGCGATACGACATGTTTTACGACTGGACCGAGGAGATCACCCGGGTGAGAGACGGATACATCGCCAAAAAGCTGGCGACCAACTCGATGGATTTCGACGATCTCCTGGTCATGACCGTGCGGCTGCTGGAAGAACGTCCGGATGTGCTGGAGATCTATCAAAAACGATTCAGCCACATCCTGGTGGACGAGTATCAGGACACCAACGCCGTGCAAAACCGCATGATCGATCTACTGGCCGGAAAAACCAACAGCCTGATGGCGGTGGGAGATGACGCGCAATCGATCTATTCATGGCGTGGAGCGGACATGTCGTTAATCCTTGGGTTTCCCCAACGCTATCCGGGAGCCAGGGTGTTCACCATCGAGACCAATTACCGCAGCGTGCCGGAGATTCTGAATCTATCCAATGCGGCGATCCGCGCGAACAGCGGACGGTTTGAAAAAGATCTACGGGCATCCCGCGACGGCGGAGGGGCCAAGCCGGCGCTGGTTCCGCTGGCAGATCCTAGGACGCAGGCGGCATTCATCGCCCAGCGCATCATCGAACTGCGGGACGACGGTATTCCTCTCAAGGAAATCGCGGTGCTTTACCGGGCGCATTTCCAGAGTTTGGAAATCCAGATGGAACTCACGGTGCGTGGAATTCCATTTTCCATCACCAGCGGTCTTAGGTTTTTCGAGCAGGCGCACATCAAGGATGTCTCGGCATTCATGCGCTTCGTGGTGAACCGGCGGGACGAGGTGAGTTTCCTGCGCATGGTCAACCTGTTGCCCGGCTGCGGCGCAGTGGCCGCCGGAAAACTCTGGAGCGAATGGTTGAAAACCGGATGGTCCACAAAGGACTCCCCTCCTCCGCTGTGGTCGGAAATCCTGCTTAAATTCAAGATCCCGAAAAAGTCCGCCAAGCACTGGGAACAATTGTGCTACACCCTCGACGAATTGACTCCCGACGGTGAGTTGGCCCGACCATCGGCCATGATCTTCAGCATTCTCGAGGGCGTTTATGACGATTATCTCACCGCAACCTTCGATAACTCGGAAAGCCGCCGTGGTGATATCGAACGGCTCTCGGAGTATGGCGGTGGCTTCGATGACATCGAAGAATTCCTCGCACAACTCTCGCTGATGAGTTCCACCGATGGAGAACCGACCGGCGAGCGCCCCACGCCAGACGATGAAAAAGTCACGCTTTCATCCATCCACCAAGCCAAGGGGCTGGAATGGAAGGCGGTTTTCCTGATCTGGCTGGTGAACGGACAGTTTCCTAACAGCCGCATCCTCGAAGCCGACGACGATGCGATACTGGAGGAGGAACGCAGATTGTTCTACGTGGCGCTCACCCGAGCGAAGGACGAGTTGTATCTAACTTATCCGATGACCAACCCGAAGTCCTACACCGGAGACGTGATTTGCCAACCCTCCGGATTTCTCGATGACTTCCCTGCGGAACTGATCGAGGAGTGGAACGTCGGCGGCGACGATCCATGGGCGGACGACGAACCGTTCTGATCCACCAACTCACCCGCACCTATCGGGTTTCAGGACTTACTCCACGTCGTCATCGGCGTCGTCAAACTCGCACAAGGAGTCGCACTTGCCGCTGCAGAACAGATAGACACCGGCGGCGATGACGCCGAAAAGCAGCGCTCCACCAACCCATGCCGCAGCGGGCTGGTTGACCTGGCCGCGCAAGGCCCGCAGTTGTTCCGCTGTGTAGAGTTTGCCCGATGCGAGGCGGGTTTTCGCGCTGTCCGCGAGGCCGCGCATTCCCGCTGGCAGGGTGTGGCGGGTAGTATGGGACAGCAGGTTGCCAATGTCCTGACGCAGCAGTGAAACGTCATCGCTGACACGTGAAAGAAGATCGTTGGCACGGGGGTCTTGGAATGGTGATGCACTCATAATGGTGGGAATGTTCTTTGTTTCAATTGGTACGCTACTCGGCCCACATCAACGATGCAAGCCGTATCCTCAGATCGCGTAGTTATCGCCGGTGCCATAGTGTTCGATCATGTAGTCCATGTCCTTGTCCCCGCGACCACTGAGGTTGACGAGGATAGTGCGTGGATACTTCGGATTTTCGCGGGCGAGACGCATGGCGTGGGCCACGGCATGCGAGCTTTCCAATGCCGGGATGATCCCTTCATTGCGGCTGAGCACATAGAAGGCCTCCACCGATTCCTTGTCCGTGGCGGTGACATATTTGACGCGACCGCTGTCCTTGAGGTGGCAGTGTTCCGGGCCCACCCCGGGGTAATCGAGGCCGCTGGCAATCGAATGCACAGGAGCGGGTTCGCCATTTTCGTTCTGCAACAGATAACAACGGAACCCGTGGATCACGCCCTCGCGTCCGTATGTCATCGTGGCGGAATGATCGCCGATCGCCGATCCCTTGCCAAGAGGCTCCACCCCGTGGAGCTCCACCTCGTCATCGATAAATCCGGCAAAAATCCCCATAGCATTGCTGCCGCCACCAACACATGCCGTGACGATGTCCGGCAGATTGCCCGTCATTTCGATGAACTGCTCTCGGGCTTCGATGCCGACCACCTGTTGGAAATCCCGGACCATCATCGGAAACGGGTGCGGACCCACCACCGAGCCGATGCAGTAGATTTGATTCACCGGATCCTGCACGTAGGCGACCAGCGCGGAGTCCACAGCCTCCTTGAGGGTTTTCAAACCATGCGTCGCAGGGATCACCCGGGCACCGAGGATTTGCATACGTGAGACGTTGGGCGCTTGTTTGGCGATATCCACCTCACCCATGTAAATGTCGCATTCGAGTCCGAAGTATGCGGCGGCAGTCGCCAGCGCGACGCCATGCATGCCGGCTCCGGTTTCGGCGATGAGTTTCTTCTTGCCCATGTAGCGGGCGAGCAGGCCCTCGCCCATGCAGTGGTTGAGCTTGTGGGCCCCGGTGTGGTTAAGATCCTCGCGCTTCAGATAGATCTGGGTGGCACCGAGTTTTTTCGAAAGCCTAGCGGCATGATAAACCGGCGTCGGACGACCTTGGAAGTGGCGACGGATGCGGCGCAGTTCCTCGATGAAATCATGCGATCGCGAAACAACCTCGTAGGCCTCCCGCACCTCGGCAAGCGGACCTTCAAGGCCGGGCGGAACAAAAACCCCTCCGTAGTTTCCGAAAAATCCGGCGGCATCAGGGCTTTGGCGAAGTGACTGGGGTGTGGTGGGTGAGTTCATGGCTTTGAAACTGGGTGGATTCACCGCGTTTTACCTCCACATTGCAAGCGGCGGATGTCAGATGCCATCTGATGCACGGTTTTTGCAAATCCGTGAGCAGGAACGGAAAACCGATCATCACTCCTCCTTATCGAGCGGATGCTCTTCCTCGTGGAGCTTTTTAGGCACCTTGCCGTCCAACCATGCCCAGTTCATCGGATAGACATCGGGATCGAACATGACGTGATAGAAATGCCAGACGATGATGGCGAGGCAGGCGAGAATGGCTTCATAATAATGGACAGTGACCGCCACATCGATCGCCCAGCGAGGCAGCCAGTGAGTAACATCGATCTTGAACCAGATCGCCAATCCCGAGACTCCCATGATCACGGTCCCCCATGCCACCGCCCAGTATTCGATTTTTTCAGGATACCCAAAACGGCCGAATCTTGCCCGCGGCCTACCGCACAACAGATGACCCAAATTGGTCCAAAGATCGCAAAAATCCTGCCAGCGCGGAAAAATATCGCGGAGAAACCTGCGGCCTTTCGCTGTGAAACACGCATAGAAAACGTGATAAAGGCAACCGGCGATCAGCACCAATCCAGCGATCCTATGAATCCAGCGGCGGATTTCCTCACTGCCCATCAGGTGGGCATACCAAGTGGTGGGAAACTTCAGTGCGAAACCAGTGACCGCCAGCACGATGAAGCTCGTCATCAACACAAAATGCTGGAAGCGCTGGTTGCTGTCCATCCGGAGGACCAGATCTCCCTGGGTCTTGCGCCGTGCCGCCACCTTGCGGCACCAGGCGATGCCATTGTGAAAACCTAGCAACAACACCGTGACCACGATCAAAGTGATGTAGATCTTCTTCACCCAGCGGTTGACGACCATGCCTGTTTCGCCGCTCTTTTCCTCATCCGTGTGGATTTTTCCACTCACAAACCCTTGGGTCGCCCCCGGATGACACTTGCCGCAGGTCTCGATCAAGTGTGAGGGGTGAATGGTGGAATCCGGGCTACTGGATGGCAATATCTTGTGGTAGCCGTGGCAACTCGCGCAATTGGCAGCCAGCGTAGAACCGCCTTGGCCGGCCAGGCCGTGGTAGCTCTCAAAGAATGTTTTCACCCGGTCCCCGGGCATGGCGAAGCGGCTGTTGATGCGCTCGCTAGCGTGGCACTTGCTGCACGCTGCGGTTGTCTTGTAAGACGCGGATGCCTCCTTGAGGCCCACGATTTTGTGCTCGGCATGACACGCCACACACGTCGCCGCATCCCTTTCACCTTTGGCCAACCCTTGTCCGTGCACGCTGGCCGTCACGTCAGACGCCTCATCCGCATGGCACTTGCCGCAGGTTTTCACCACTTTCGAATAATGGATCTGCGATTTTTCCGAGTTCAACGGAAACACCTCGTGTGTGCCGTGGCAATCCTTGCAGGTGGCAGCACCCTTGTTGCCCTTGCCCTGCGCGATGCCGTGGACGCTGGCACCGAAACTATCCGATTGGTCCTTGTGGCATCCCGCGCAATCCACTGCCGCAGCGGCCTTGCCATCGTCAGGATGTTTTTCCGTCAGATCTTTATGGCACTCGGAACATGCCTTTTTGGCGTGCACTGATGCCTTGAGCTTCGCCTCGTCCGCGAAAATCGAAACTTCCTTTCCATCCGGCAATTCCTTCGTGAGATCCTTGTCACCATGGCACTCCAGGCATTTTTCATTGGGAATAATTTCTCCGGCGTGGAGCGTGGCACAGGAAAAAAGCGAGAAGACGACGGCGAGTCGGACGACGGAATATCTCATGATAAGGTGTGGATTTACGAAAACTTCCGGCAGGCGCGACAACGGCGGGACCAGAAGTCGCGCAATTCCCGTAAGCAATTCGATTGAAAGCAGAATATGCACAGTCCCAACAGGTGACAAGCACTGAAACCCGAACGCGGGTGCCGACGGTGTGCATCGCTTTGCAAACATGGCGCATCAATCGCGTTTGCCCCGGATGCGATGCCTTCCACCTTGATCGGTAGGAGGATGATTGATAATTGCCATCCACAGATCAGGCGCGTATGACGCGTTTTGAACACGGACCCTCACCACGCCCTAACAACAATCAGCGATATGACAACTCATCCAGGATTTCAGCTCCGGCATCTTATGTTGCTGGTAATCTTGTCGATCCCTTTGCGGGCGCAGGACACTCAAACAACGCCACCGGAGGCACCCAAAACAACGGAAATCACCGCTTCGGAGAAACCCGTGATCAAAGAGCCGACGGCCCCGGTGACGAATGAGAAATGCCTGGAGTGCCATGGCGACAAGGATCTCACGAAGGAATTGCCGAATGGAAAGGAAGTCTCCATCTTTGCGGACGAGAAGATCCTGCAATCCTCCATCCACGGCAAACTCCAGTGCGTTCAGTGTCACAAAGACCTCACCGAGAAGCACCCCGACGACGGCAAGGCTCCGATGGCGATTGATTGCGCGTCATGCCATAAAAACGAGGGGAATGTTTACAACACCAGCATCCACGGGGCCAGCCGTGCGATGGGATCATCCGGCGCGGCATCATGCGTCGATTGCCATGGCAAGCACGACATCCTTACCGCCAACAACCCCAACTCGCCCACCTTCAAACTCAACCTCTCCCGCACCTGCGCGAAGTGCCACGACAACGCCGGAATCTCCGAGGAATACCGCATGCGTTTCCCCGACGTAGCCACCCAGTATCAGGACAGCATCCACGGCAAGGCCGTGATGAAAATGGGGCTGATCATCGCCCCCACCTGCAACGATTGCCACGGCGTCCATGACATCAAGCGCAGCGTGGACCGCAGCTCGCCGATCAATCAGGCGAACCTCGCCAAAACCTGCGGCAAGTGCCATTTGGGCATCGAGGAAAAGTATGAAAAGAGCATCCACGGCATGCTACTGGCTAAAGGTGACTCACGCGCACCGACCTGCAACGACTGCCACACCGCCCACCAGATCGAAACCCACACCAACACCCACTTCAAGCAGGCAAGCGACGGACGCTGCGGCAAATGCCACGAGGAAAGCCTGAAACATTACCGGGACACCTATCACGGCAAGGCGATGGCCTTGGGACGTCCGAATGTCGCCGATGATGTGGCGGCCTGTTATGACTGCCACGGCGACCATAACATCCTGCCGGTTTCCAATCCGGCATCCACTCTCTCGAAAGGCAACATCAAAGCGACCTGCACCAAATGCCATCCGGGTGCAACGGAGGGATTCACCCAGTATGCGCCCCATGCTAATCCGTTAGACGGCAAGAAATACCCCGCACTGAATCTCACATTCGTGCTGATGACCACACTGCTACTGGGCGTATTCACCTTCTTCGGTGCCCACACGCTGATGTGGCTGGCCCGTTCGGTGTGGGTTTACCGCCACGATTCCAAAGCCTACCGTGATTCAAAATTCGAGATCCAGCGCGATGACGAATGGTTCACCCGCTTCACCCCGTTTGATCGATTCCTACACTTCCTGGTGGTGACCAGCTTCCTGCTGCTGGTGATCACGGGCATGCCGCTCAAGTTCTACTACACCGAATGGGCGAAGACCTTGTTTGAAATCATCGGCGGTGCCCAGGCGGCGCGCGCGCTCCACCGCTTTGGCGCGATGGTTACCTTCCTCTATTTCGCTCTCCACTTGTTTGATCTCATCAAGACATGCTGGACCAATCGCGGCAGCATCCGTAATCCCGAGACAGGAAAAATCGAACTCCGACGGTTCTTCGGCGCGATCTTCGGCCCGGATTCCATGGTTCCCACCATGCAGGACCTGCGCGAGTTCGTCGCCCACCAGAAATGGTTCTTCGGCAAAGGTGAAAAACCCCAGTTCGACCGCTGGACCTACTGGGAGAAATTCGACTACTTCGCCGTGTTCTGGGGGATATTCGCCATCGGCCTGTCCGGCATGATCATGTGGTTCCCGCAGTTCTTCACCTCCTTCATGCCCGGCTGGGTGATCAACATCGCGCTGATCGTGCACTCCGACGAAGCGCTGCTCGCCGCCGGTTTCATCTTCACCGTGCACTTCTTCAACACCCACTTCCGTCTTGAGAAATTCCCGATGGATAACGTGATCTTCTCCGGCCGCATCTCGAAGGGAGAAATGCTCCACGAACGCAAGCGCTGGTATGACCGCCTCGTCAAAGAAGGCACCCTCGATCAACACCGCGTCCGCGATGAATGGGAAAACTGGAAAAACATCGCGCGCCCTGTGGGCTTCATATTCTTCGGCCTCGGCCTGGTGCTCCTCGCCCTGATCATCTATGCGATGGTGACCCGCTTGATGCACTGAGGAGCGGGAACAGAATAAACCTGGCAGCAGCCTATGGTGCTGGCCTGCGGCCGTGCGGGGTGGCACGCACGGCCGACTCAGCGACAACCTCCCAAAGGTTTTTGATGAGAAACCGTGGTTGGGGAGAGAAAAGCTGATTGGACAGATCGCACTGGGGCAGATAAATATGCGGGTCGGTCAGGCCAGCTATTCCTATCAACGTTTGGGAGATGTTGTCATGGCTGACAGGGCGCTTGGCGCAGGCGCGAATGGCCGCCAATTGCTGCGGGTGGGCCGTCGCGAACGCCTGGTTGGCAAAGAAGAGCATGGGCACTTCGATCTCGTAGCGGGTAAACTCCCGGCAGGAGTGCTGGATATTTCCATCTCCAAAATCGTTGAGATTTTCACCATGATCGGAGGAGTAGAACAGGACCGCCGGGGTCTGTATTTTTTGGATCCGGTCGATCAGGCGCGCTAGCACATCGTCAGTGAAGGCCAACGAGTTGTCATAGGTATCCATCATCTCGTCGCCGCCGTGAAACCGATTGAAGCGTTCGAGATAGCGTTCACTATAGTTGTAATGCGAGCCAAACAAGTGCAGCACGGCAAACTGTCGAGCCTGCGGGTCACCACCCAACCATCGGTCAAGGGCGGCGGGCATTTGGTCGTCATGGTCGATTCGTTCGATACTGGCGGAGTCATTCAGCATGAGATTGACCGCGCCATCCCAGAATTCGGAAGCCCTGATTTGGCTGCTAATAACGCCGGTGCGGTAACCGGCGCTGCGGAACACGCGGATGACTGATGGTGTCGTGCAATAGTTTTGAAAATCCTTGGCGCACGTGGGCGACAACATTGACGGCACCGCGTTCATGGTCAGCCGACCTGCTGCCAATGCATCAAGGAACACCACGCCACGGTTGTCGGATTTTTCGAGGCGTTCCGCGACGAGCGGAGTAGTGGGCCGCTCATAACCGTAAAGCGACCAATTGGCGGAACGCGCGGATTCGCCGATAACCATGACGACCGTCATGGCAGGCGGGCATTGCGAGGCATCCGGCCCGGCATAGGTATAATGCATCCGGGAGTGCATGTATTTGGCGTATTGGACCTCGCTGATAAAGCGATACCCCTCGGAAACCACATTGACTGGATACACCTGTTGCTTGTTCCAAGTGGTTCCTGTCATGAAATATGCGGAAACCCCGCCTATCATGACGAGGTAGAGCATACCCGTGTACAAGCGCAGGGGCATAACGAATCGGAGCCTCAGCCAATTACCGCATAGCAACCAAATCAAGAGGGCAAAGACTAACAGCACAAGGCAAAGTGTGACGAACATACGCGGCATGATCACAAATGCCACCACCTCGTCAGCCTTGAAATTCAGAATTCCGCTGATCTCATTATAACCAATATCATCGCGCTGGGTCAGCACGTAACCCGAGTAACTCAAGGCAAGCAATACTGCGGGCATGCAAAGTTGGACCGGCAGGCGGCAGCGCAACCAAAGTGCCGTGAGCACAGCCGTCCACAACAGGTAATACACGATACCGTTATCGATGAAATGGAACCACCCCTGCAACCCCGCCGGCAACAAAGCGCATCCCATGGCGACAAGCACCTGCGCGCAATATACCGGGTTACGGCTAATGAATCGCTTTTGAAAAGAACGTCTGAGAAAGCTCATGTGAGGACCTGGGGGAGTTGTTTTGATAAAGCGAAAACGCTGAAATGCTGAAAGGCGAATGCTCCTCAGAACGCCGGGATCTTGTGGTATTGGTAGATTTTGCTACGGTCCTCACCCGCGGCGAGCCTAGTTTTCCGGACCGCTTTGCCAAGATTTCTTTTGGCGACTGTCGGCGACTTTTGGCGGCATCTCAAAAGCTGAAGAATTCATAATTCCGATCATGGATTTGATATTACGCGGGCTTTATTCATGCCAAGCATCGCGCCGTGCGGATCACGTATCGCAGGTGAGATCTTTAGATTCTTGCGCTCCGCTCGGCGCAGGATATGAAACGCCCATGCGTTTGAAACTGAAAGATCGGGTGATCGGTTTCCCCCGACGTCCGCTGGTGATGGGGATCGTCAATGTGAACGACGACTCGTTTTCCGGGGATGGGACTCTGGATTTCGGGGCGGCGATCAAGTTGGCAATGTCACATGTGCAAGCGGGGGCGGACATCATCGATGTGGGGGCCGAAAGCGCGCGGACGAACCGCCGTGCCATTTCCATCGATGAGGAAATCCGGAGGTTTCTCGGGTTTTTCGAGAAGTGGGAATCCGTTTGGAGTGGAGAATCCGCGAGGGATGGCGATCAGGTCTGGCCTCCGATCCTGTCCGCAAACACCTGGCGACCTGAGGTGGCGGAGACGGTTTTGAAAACTGGAAAAGTCGAGATCCTCAACGACATGGGGGCCTTGCCGGATGATCGGAATGCTCGGTTTTGCGCGGATCATGGAGCGGCGTTGCTCATCATGCACAGCGTGGGCGAACCGAAAATCCCTCACGTCCACCAGCAATGGGCGGATGTCATGGGTGAAATGGAACGGTTTTTCGAAGCCAAACTGGCTATGGCAATGGCGTCCGGTCTGAACGAGAAATCCGTGATTTTAGACCCCGGCATCGATTTTGCGAAGCAGCGGGACGACAACCTCACGGTATTCCGGGAATTGGAGCGACTGCAGCAATTCGGCCGTCCTGTCCTATTACCAGTTTCACGAAAAACCGTCATCGGCGAGGTGCTGGGACTACCGGATCCGCTGGATCGTGACCCCGGAACCATCGCCTGTATCGCCGCAACTCTAACACGCGGGGCACAGATCTTCCGGGTTCACAACGTGGATGCCACGTGGCAGGCCGTAAAAGCGCTGGAGAAAATCTGTTAAATATCAGAAATCCACCGTATCCCCGAGCACTCCAACTTCCACCGGCTGGGTGTGGATTTTTTGCAATGCCTCGCGCAGGGCTTCCGACTTGTCCTTCTCGCCATGGACCAACCATACCCGGTTTTTCGGGCCGGTCGTGCGTTCGAAGTAATCGAGCAGTTCCGAGTGGTCGGCATGGCCTGAAAAGGAATCGATCATCTCGATCTTCGCGCGCACCACGTGCAGGCTGCCGAGGATCGGCACCTCCCTCTCGCCATCGCGAATCCTGCGACCGAGCGTGTTTTCCGCGCAATAACCGACGAACAGAACCGTGGTCTTGGGATCTCCGATGTTGTTCTTGAGGTGGTGGAGAATGCGACCTGCCTCGCACATGCCGGAGGCGGAGATAATGATCGCCACGCCTCTCAGATCATTGAGCGCCCGCGAGCCACTCACCGATCTAACAAGCGTTAGGTTTTCGAAACCAAACGGATTATCTTTCTCGAACAACGACTTGTAAACCTCATCGTTGAAGGCGTCCGGATGCAACCGATAGATTTCAGTGGCGCTCACCGCCAGCGGGCTGTCCACAAAGACGGGGATCTCGGGAATCTCACCGCGTTCAAAAAGTTCGTGCAGCACGTAGAGAAGCTGCTGCGTGCGCTCGACGGCGAAGGCCGGAATCAGGATCTTTCCGCCACGGCGCACCGCCTGACGGATGATTTCGCCGATGTGATCGCCCACGCCCGGAGGTGCATCGTGTTCGCGTCCGCCGTAAGTGCTCTCCATCAACAGAAAATCGACGTCCTTGACGACCACCGGGTCGCGCAGCACCTCGTTGTGACCTCGCCCGACATCGCCGGAAAACAGGAAGCGCTTTTTCTTCCCGTCCGCCTGGTCGGTGACTTCCAACAACACCTGCGCGCTGCCCAGAATGTGCCCGGCATCGATGAACGCCAGGGAAACCCCGTCGCAGATGTGCATCGGACGGTCGTAGGCCATGGTGACGAACTGTCGCAGGCAATGCTCCGCATCCTGTTCGCTGTAGAGTGGCGTCACCGGTTCCAGACCTTCTTTTTTCCGGTGTTTGTTGAGCCATTCGATATCGCTCTCCTGGATGCGCGCGGAATCCGCAAGCATGATCTGGCACAAGTCGCGGGTGGCGTGGGTGGCAAAGATGTTTCCGGTAAAGCCGCTCTTGCACAGATTGGGGAGATTGCCGCTGTGATCGATGTGCGCATGGGAAAGAATCACCATATCGACGGATGCCGGATCGAAATGCGGAAAACAGCAGTTCACCTCATAAGCGTGTTTGCGGGATCCCTGATAGAGTCCACAATCCAGCAGGATTCGTTTACCGTTGACTTCTAGCAGATGCTGCGAACCGGTGGTGGTGCCGGCGGCACCGCAAAATTTGAGTTTCATGGGTGGGTTTTGGTGGGTTGAAATTTCAGATGAGTGGGTGTGAGAAAACCAGAGAATCCCGGCCACTTGCTTCGTATTGCTCGCGGCGACGTCTCGGGAGGTCATCCACCGTGGCGGGTGTGTAACCGAGTTTGATCGAAAAGAAATCCGCTGCGCGGTTGCTCAGTGCGAACACCCGTGCGATACCGCGCTGCTTGGCAATACCTTCCGCATGGTGCACCAGATCGATCCCGTATCCCCTACCCTCGTGCGCCTGCTTCACATACAGGCATGCGACCTCCGCGCACGACTCCGCCGGATATTCGTGGAGCGCCACACAGCCCACCACGTTGTCATCGATGGTCATCACATGGAAATCCTCGATCCTCGACTGAATGTCCTCATAGGTCCGCTCCACCAGTTTGGTCCGCCGCACCGAGCGACCGATCATTCCTAACAATTCAGGAATATCCTCCTCGCGCAGCGGGCGGATCATGCGGTAGCTATCGGCATGGATCATGGTGCCTACGCCTTCGTTGGAAAACAACTCGTCCACCAGCACACCTTGGTGGCGCCCATTGAGGACATGGACCCGAGGCACACCCTGGTGGCAGGCATCCGCAGCCGCACGCAGGAGCTGACCGCCCGCCCCGCTCGCGCGGGACTCCAGCATCGCGGCATCCGCCGCGCGAATCGCATGGGCCGGCGCGCCATCGATCAACAACGCGTCTTCGAGCAAGGTGATGATTTTGGACACACCGATGCCTTTGGCGAATTGGACCACCGGAGGGTCCAGCGGGCCGGTTGCGGAGGCATCCACCACCGCAGACTGCCCACGGGCGAGAATCTCCAGGGTTTCTCGGACAGCATCCGGGTCGGAGATCGGGCGGGAAACCCGCGCGGCCATGATTTCGCACTCCAAAGTCCAATCATAGAGGTCCTTCAAATCGCCGCCCAGGACGCCAAGCACGAGTTTCACCCCGAGATCTTCAAGAACGGCGAGATCGAGCAACGTTTCCGCAACCGCAGGTTCCGGCAGAATCCCCGCTTCAATAAGCACCAAAAACACCTTCCCCCGGAATTGGGGGATGTATTGCAAGACTTCACGCACATTGCTCGACTGGGCCACACACGTGTTCTAGCAAATCCAAAGCATCACGCAAGGACGGGTTTTCCGGAAAATCCCCACCCCGAAAACACAATCCTGCGCGGAAATTCGTAAATTTCTTTTCAAAGAACCATGGGAACGATACGTATTCACCAACACATGAAACTATTTCAGATTCTCATCGTAATGGGCGCGGCGGCCGTTTTGGGCTATGTGGCAGAGCCCAAGATGCGCGCTACAATCACCCTGAGCCGACCTTCGTCGGTACTCAATTCGATTTTACCCGGCGTCGTTCCGGACCCATCCGGTGACGCCGGCACCATCGATCCCACCACACTGACCGAAGACCAACTCCCGGAAAAGGTCACTCTCAAGTCTGATGTCAAATTCGCCGATCAATCATCCGGCGTCACCATGTCGGTGGCAGCAGGCAGTCGCGTGAAACTCGTCAGCGTCGCTGGAAAAAATGTCATCATCCGCCCTGGCGATACCGCTTACACGCTCACGCTTCCCATTAGCGAATGCGATTTGATCGAGCAATTGCAAGCTAACCCACCGCCTGCACCCGCACCAACTCCAGCTCCCACTCCAGCTCCCACTCCAGCTCCCACTCCAGCTCCCACTCCAGCCCCAGTGCCTGAGCCCACTCCAACCCCGGCACCTGAGCCCGCTCCTGCTCCAGTTCCCACTCCTACCCCAACGCCTGAGCCCGCAGTTGCTCCTGCTCCCGCTCCAGTGCCTGAACCGACTCCAGCGCCCGCTCCTGCTCCCGAGCCTGCTCCAGCCCCGATGACTGAGCCTGCTGCCGCGCCAGCACCCGCTGCGGCAGTGGAGCAAAAAGTGGATGTGGTGAAAGCGATGCAGGAAAGCGTCCGTTCCGCGCAAATCAAGGAATTCACTCTCGAACAAGTCCTCAATTGGAAAGCCGAGGCCGACGAAATCGTGGATAGTAATGTCTATCAAGTTGGCACGATCACTTACAAGGCAGAGACCATTTTAGGAGTCAAAAACATCCAAGCGAAAGCAATGATCAAGGATGGCAAAGTCCAGCGCTGGATCTCGACCCTGAGCGGCCAGGAAATCAAGTAACGCCCCCGCGCGGACTACTCTTCCAACAACGTTTCCGCAGTAATGTTCAGCAGGAGACGGTCTCCAACGTAGGCCCTGCCTTCCAACACCGCCTTGCGGGTTCTCGGGACCAACTCGATGATCTTGACCTCGATGCGGACATCATCCCCTGGACGCGCCGGGGATTTGAAACGCACGTTCATCGCCCGTGCCACCGAACCTGGCCCGGGCAGATCGGTCGCCAGCAGCGCTGAAAAATATCCGAGCAGCAACACGCCGTGGACGATCACGCCGCCAAAGCGAGGTTCGGCATAGGCCGGGTCGGTATGCAATGGATTTTGATCACCCGTGACATCCGCGAAACCGGTGACCATTTCCGGGGTGATGTGGATGATTTTGGTGGCGGTTTGACCAAGTTCGAGTTCTGAGAATTTCATGGATGGAGGATTCAACTACGGAGATTCACCATTCGGCAAGTGTTTGGTACAATATTCCTCGCCGTCCGGGCATACACGGAACTCCGCATCGGGATCGTCCCGCTCGGTTGTGCCGCAAACGTGGCATTGATGCAGGGCGTCCGATCTGACACTGGAAACCGCGCGTTTGAATTCGCTCCGGCGCTTGATGAGCTTACCACCGCCGGCGAGCATGGCATGGGTGAAGCCCGCCGTGGCACCGGTCAGGAAACCGAACGAATGCGCCCAGTTGGCCACCGGCCCCAGCGCGCCCGTGAAGCAAAAGACCAGCCATGCCAGCATCATGAAAACCGTCTGGCTGTCCAATCGGAATGAGGGCGCGGGATGGTATTTGCCGTGAAGAAACAGGAAACCGAACAAGCCATAATTCACGCCGGACATCCCGCCGAAGCTGGTTCCTCTCGCCAGTGCTTGGGCGAGATTGGAAATGAGCGCCACCGCGAGCACCAGCAACAGGTAATTCCACGAACGATAACGGATTTCCAAAAGCGACCCCAGCATCCACAGCCAATACACGTTGAAAACAAGGTGCAAGATGCTGAAGTGCAGGAACATCGGCGTGAACAAACGCCAAACTTGCCCGGATTTGATGTCGGCCAGCGCGTCGGATGAGATGCTGAGAGTTTCTTCATTGAACGCGATGATCCGCTCTCCCAATTCCCGCGCTTTCGCGTCGTTTTCCCCGATCCCGCTGTCCTCAAGCGCGCGCTGTTCGGCCGCCAACGATTGGTATTTCGCCTCCAGTTCCTGCCGTTGCGTCTGGGACCGGAAATACATCCAGTCCGCCGCCTCTCCATGCTCGCCCATTTGCGTGCGCAATGCGGTGACCAGACAGATCGCAATCATCACCATCGTCACGGGAATCGCGTGCCATGTCCTCACCGGTTGGCGGTGCTTGGCATCTCGGGGGTTGGGTGGCCAGGATGAGCTCATGATCGGAAAACTCTCAATTTTTCGTTAGACCAAAGCGCCGCTCCAGTTCGCGCATGCCGAACTCGGTGAGCGTCGGCCGACCGTCGGCGGTACAATATGGAAGATCGCAGCAAAACAATTCGCCGAGAAGACCGCGCGTTTCCACCAACCTCGGCATCAACCGCGCAGCCGCGCGTTTCGCCAGCACACGGGCCAGGCGCTCAAAGGCGAAGCGGGCACCGCTGGCTGGATCGTGCAAAAGCTCGTCGATCACTTCCCCAAGAAACGGACGCGGGTCATCGATTCCCAGGCACGCCGGAAGCGCGCGGATTTGCACGGTGTTTCCACCGAACCCCTCGACCTCGATTCCAGCGTCCATCAATGCCATCCGTTCGCGCAGCAGCAGATCCAGATCGCGCGGATCCAATTCCATCAGCACCGGCACCAACAAACCCTGCACCGCCGGTCCGCCCTGGCGCTGACGTTGCAGGGCATCATAATAAATCCGTTCCTTGGCTGCTTTGGGGTCGAACAAAACCAAACCGTCCGCGCTTTCCATCACCACAAACCGCTGCTGCAACATGCCGAGGATCAGGAACTCCGGAACGCCTCCTGCCTGGACTTGGGTTTCCAAAATCGGCTCCTCTTCCGGTGCGGGCGGAACAACCTGGGGTGCCACCCAGTCCTCTAACGACGGCTGCGGTGCACGAAAGGATTGCAAAACCGGCCGGGGATCTAACGAAATATTCTCAGGCATCACCGGTTGCGAAGCGGGAGTCTCCACCCGCGCTGGAATGACCACCGGCGCAGGCGGACGCAATCCCGACGACACCGCATCCAAAACCGCCTCCCGCACATCGAGCGGCCGGTGAAACCTGACCTCGCGTTTGGCCGGATGCACGTTGACATCCACCAACGTGGGTTCCAGATCGATCCACAACCATGCACCCGGATGCAGACCGTCCGCCAGCGCCCCGCGAAACCCCTCGGCCAGCGCACGTGAAATCACCGGATCCTCGACCGGTCGACCATTGAGAAACACGAACTGGTGGCGTCTTCCTTTCCTCGCATGGCTGGCTGGCAGCAAAAAACCCTCCACCGAAATGCCGTTGCCATGCGTGAGTGGCAAGGCGATGAGTTCACGTGACATTTCCGGGCCTAACAATTGCCGCACACGATCCAGCGACTTCGCGGCAGGCGGGAGATCGAACACCTCACGGTCGTCACGGCGCAGGCGAAAGCGCACTTGTGGCGCGGCCAGCGCGTGGAGACGCATCTGGTGCTCGACGTGCGCCGCTTCCGTGGTCTCGGCCCGTAGGAATTTCCGGCGTGCAGGCATATTGAAAAACAACGCCTTCGCTTCGATCACCGTGCCCGGTGCACATCCGGCGTCCCTCACATCGCGGATTTTCCCACCATCCACCAAAATTTCCGTACCAGCCACCGCATCACCCTCCCGCGTCACCATGCGGAACCGCGACACGCTCGCGATGCTCGGCACCGCCTCACCCCGGAATCCCAGCGTGCGGATCGCCGCCAAATCTCCCGCCGTGCGCAATTTGCTGGTTGCATGGCGTTCCAACGAGAGCAACGCATCCTCGCGCGACATCCCGCAGCCGTCATCGCTCACACGGATCAACGCCGCCCCACCCTGGTCCATATCCACGCGGATTTCTCGGGCACCGGCGTCGATGCTGTTTTCCACGAGTTCCTTGACCACCGAGGCCGGGCGCTCCACGACCTCACCCGCCGCCACCTGGCTGGCAAGAATATCGGAAAGCACTCGGATCTTCGGCATCGGGAAAAGAGAGAAAGACACAGGAAGCGCAGACGCAAGGATTGAATCCTGAGTGAATGCCTGAGGCGCATCATCACCCATCATGGTAGGGCTGGGCCGCCGTGCCCGGCCCTGACTACCCCGCAGGTGATTCGAGAAAACCAAGGCCGAATATCGCGCGTTTCTTCCTCATTTCATTGTCATCTCCTGTGCACCGCCCATGCGGGCGGATAAGTGGGCGCACCCGGCGGTCACGCCAAGCCAAGCAACGCTTTGGTGCAATCGTCTAAACCATGCGAGTGAATTATGACGAATCGGCCCGTGAAGAAGGGTTCGAAGCCGCCGAATGGTAAGGAGAGCAACAACAAGCCCTGCAAACTCGGTTTCTGGAAAAATGGAAGGACACCGAAAACCGAATGCTTGCCAACCCGGTAATCCATCGTTGTTTCGAAGGTGACCTACGCAAGTGCCGTTTCGATGTCTTTCCCTATGCCCTGGTTTTCCGCATCCGAGGAGACGAATTGCAGGTCATCGCTGTTATGCACATGAGTCGTCGCCCCGGCTATTGGAAAGAGCGGATTGGAAATAAACCGTAAACTAACCACCGCTTCATCACCCAGTCCTCGCACGCGATGTCTAGGCTTGGAGCTTTGCCTTGATTCAAAATCCGAAGAGTGCATCCTTTGCAAAGGCAATGGGCATACCATAGCTTGGCTTTGCCTTGATTCAAAATCCGAAGAGTGCATCCTATAGAACTGCGTAGAGAGCAGCAAATCCGAGCTTTGCCTTGATTCAAAATCCGAAGAGTGCATCCTTGCCAAGTGGCGGGAGTTGCGCCAGCCTAGGCTTTGCCTTGATTCAAAATCCGAAGAGTGCATCCTGATGCAGATCAAGACGACAAGGATGCCGTCGCTTTGCCTTGATTCAAAATCCGAAGAGTGCATCCTGCAGCGCATCGTAATGAGCGCCGCCATTGTGCTTTGCCTTGATTCAAAATCCGAAGAGTGCATCCTTCAAAGCCGCCAAAGGGCAGCCCATCCGCCGCTTTGCCTTGATTCAAAATCCGAAGAGTGCATCCTATGACGTGATAAAGTCGTCACACGCGGCTGCTTTGCCTTGATTCAAAATCCGAAGAGTGCATCCTAACGGGCGGCAAGTAGCGCTTGAAACCTTCGCTTTGCCTTGATTCAAAATCCGAAGAGTGCATCCTTACCATGAGAATGTTACGAACGTGTCGGTAGCTTTGCCTTGATTCAAAATCCGAAGAGTGCATCCTTTTCGGGCTGTTCAGGTCGAGTTGCTCGAAGCTTTGCCTTGATTCAAAATCCGAAGAGTGCATCCTCCGAGGTTTTGAAATGGCTCAAGGCACGCAGCTTTGCCTTGATTCAAAATCCGAAGAGTGCATCCTATCGGTCGTATAAACCGGGACTTCGATGATGCTTTGCCTTGATTCAAAATCCGAAGAGTGCATCCTCTGAGTCATCAGGCGTTATTGTTCCGTCACGCTTTGCCTTGATTCAAAATCCGAAGAGTGCATCCTCATGACGACGAATTGTTACGACAACCCGGGCTTTGCCTTGATTCAAAATCCGAAGAGTGCATCCTGCAAAGGTATGATTGGCCTGTAGGAGCTTCGCTTTGCCTTGATTCAAAATCCGAAGAGTGCATCCTCATGAAACACTACTTCACCTCACTCGCCACGCTTTGCCTTGATTCAAAATCCGAAGAGTGCATCCTTCGGACTCCACTCATGGGACGAAAAAAGCAGCTTTGCCTTGATTCAAAATCCGAAGAGTGCATCCTATACGAATTTGAAAACAAGCCCGAGCATTAGCTTTGCCTTGATTCAAAATCCGAAGAGTGCATCCTGCCGCGATGATCGACTATGCGCTGGCAAACGCTTTGCCTTGATTCAAAATCCGAAGAGTGCATCCTTTCCGGGTTATAAACGCGCTTGGTGTTGCCAGCTTTGCCTTGATTCAAAATCCGAAGAGTGCATCCTCCATGCGGAAACGTGTCTCATCGTTTTTCAGCTTTGCCTTGATTCAAAATCCGAAGAGTGCATCCTGATCAATTTCTTGGCGAGCATCCAGCCCACGCTTTGCCTTGATTCAAAATCCGAAGAGTGCATCCTCTGCATCGTAAAGGTGAGGTTCCTCCATGAGCTTTGCCTTGATTCAAAATCCGAAGAGTGCATCCTCCTCCACCGACCTTGGCCAAGCTGTCGGCAGCTTTGCCTTGATTCAAAATCCGAAGAGTGCATCCTCGCAAGACGACGGGATACCGTGTCAACACAGCTTTGCCTTGATTCAAAATCCGAAGAGTGCATCCTCACACCACGGAGCGACATTTACGCTCTTGTGCTTTGCCTTGATTCAAAATCCGAAGAGTGCATCCTGCCGAACGGGTAAGAGATACAAGAGCGTGGGCTTTGCCTTGATTCAAAATCCGAAGAGTGCATCCTTGGCGACTGAAGCGCAATCCCGGAGTCACTGCTTTGGCTTGATTCAAAATCCGAAGAGTGCATCCTAGCAACTGTCATTCCCAAACGATGTAACCTGCTTTGCCTTGATTCAAAATCCGAAGAGTGCATCCTTCCAATGCCAAACATGCGTGTCCGTCCCCAGCTTTGCCTTGATTCAAAATCCGAAGAGTGCATCCTAATGGTGACGTGCATCCGTTCAAACTCATTGCTTTGCCTTGATTCAAAATCCGAAGAGTGCATCCTCGCTGGCACCAGGGCGATCGCGGCAATCATGCTTTGCCTTGATTCAAAATCCGAAGAGTGCATCCTTCTGAATCAAAACGGACTTCTCAACCCGATGCTTTGCCTTGATTCAAAATCCGAAGAGTGCATCCTACAAAAGAGGGGCTATCGAGCCGTTCAAGAGCTTTGCCTTGATTCAAAATCCGAAGAGTGCATCCTCGAATTGGAAAACGTGGGGAACGGTCCATGGCTTTGCCTTGATTCAAAATCCGAAGAGTGCATCCTGAAACCACGGTGAAGGCCGCCATCGAGCGTGCTTTGCCTTGATTCAAAATCCGAAGAGTGCATCCTCGGGGGAAACGGCGTCGATCCGGCCCTTGAGCTTTGCCTTGATTCAAAATCCGAAGAGTGCATCCTTTGGGCTTTGCAGCAGCCGTGCAACAGCTAGCTTTGCCTTGATTCAAAATCCGAAGAGTGCATCCTCAGATTTGACGCAGGTCCGTCGTGTCATGGGCTTTGCCTTGATTCAAAATCCGAAGAGTGCATCCTGCGGCAAGAACCATTGACCACGATCCAACCGCTTTGCCTTGATTCAAAATCCGAAGAGTGCATCCTGGTATTCCGCGAGGCCAGCTGCTCCTGGGCGCTTTGCCTTGATTCAAAATCCGAAGAGTGCATCCTCACGTTCTATTTTTCCGCAACACCGTCACAGCTTTGCCTTGATT
>CAIVKO010000212.1 GCA_903906515.1 Akkermansiaceae bacterium | reverse complement strand
TTTGCCTGCTGGACGCCCAAGAAGCTGAAATCGCGAGCCTCCGTAATGGAGTAAACTGCTGACTGGAGAGCCGGATGCGGGAGATCCGCAAGTCCGGTTCGGAGGGGGGAGCGGGGTAAAGCCCCGTTCCTACCTCTATCTTGATTTTTTGGTCCCGTGCGCTCAATATGGGATCCACAGATGATACCTGTAATGCAGGGTTTGTTCTTCGCCGGGTTTGAGTTGGATCGATGTCCAGGCGATTTCCGAGTGTGGATTGATGCCCGAGCTTTCGTTGAGCAAGGTGAGGGTCGGTTTGGCATCTGCATCGACGAGTTCGCCGGAGAATCTGCAATGGATCCGCATCGGGACATCGGTGCTGCGGAAGTTGTGCATTTGCAGGGTGCCTTTGATGGTGATGCGTTGATGGCGCGAGCCGTAGAATGACGCGATGTTTTCCGGTTTCGGATTCGAGCGGGTGTTTTCCTCCTCCACCTCACTGGCTTGTGCGCGGATGCTGAGGGCCTGGGTGACGCGCAAGGTGGCGGACTGGCCGGGGTTGACCCATTGGGAGAGCGACTGGCCGCGGAATTTTCCGGATTCCATGATTGAAGCGGGGGCGGTAGTCATGGGGAATTTGAAGGGATTTGTGAAGCACAGCGCGTCCCATGGTTGGTCTTCGGGGTTTGGTGCTTCGTTGTTAGGTCGGTTGCCGGGCCGGCGTCCATCGGGATCCCGGGAGTCGGGGACGATCCATTCGACGATGCGTGTGTAGGGAGATTTTCCCGAGGCAATGGATAGGGATAGCGAATCGCCGCGCTGGAGGTCGTGCTTGCCGACGGCTTGGTAGTGGATGTCAGATCCCGATGGGCCGGATTCCGGGTTTTCCGGAAGGGGATTCGAAGCGGCGGGGGCCATGGAATTGAAGGAGACCATCTGGCCCATGGTGTTTGGCGATGAGTTGCCTTGGGAGTTGAGTTGTTGGAAAAACGTCGCCAACGGAGTGTCTGGGTTGAGCGGTGAATCGACGTGGGAGAATTTGATGTTAGGATAACCTGAGATCAGATCGAGTGATGTACCCTTGATATCCATCAGTTCGTTGCGAACCACGGCGGATTGGCGAATGGTGAGGGTAGCGGGATCGCTGGTGTCCACTGTATAGGCGGGCAGCCAGGCCATACCGCGGGCGAGATAGGTGATGTGGACCTTGCCACTGCCAGATGTCACTTCAAACAACATGACCGGTTTTTCAATCTTGTGTTTCGCCGGGCCGAACGGTCCTTCCGCAGAGACGGTGAGGATGCGTTGGCGGTTGATGTATTGTCGGCCCTTCTCGGTTTCGAGGATGAGGAAATCACCCACGGGGGCAGGATTGTAGCCCGGGTTTCCCATCGACATCCCGGACCAACCGTAATAGCGGCCATAGGGGTCATGGGTCGGGTATTGGGTGCTGAACGCGGTGTTGGATGGGGCTGTGGGGATTTCCCAGACCCGGCCCAGCAGGGAGGGCAGGGGTTGGCCGTTTTCTCCGGTTAGGGAAACCGACACATTTTTTCCCGCAAGTGCGTCCTGCATGCTCGTTGGCGCGGTTTTAAACTCTTCTTCGATCATGCGGTGGGTGGCGCGGGTGGTTAGGGTGGCCTCACTATCGACGGAGAAGGTGCCGTGGATCGCCTGGGGAATGGCATCCCAGCGGTAACTCCCGGGACCGGGCGCGGTGAAGCTGGCTTTCACCACGGCGACTCCGTTTTTGAAGAGTCCCACGGACTCGATCTGTGGTTGGACCGGCGTTTCATCGGCCAGCACGAAGGACATGCCTGCGAGCAGCAGGGTTGATGCGAGGTGGAGCGGATTTGCATTCATCGGGGAGGAGACTGGCACAAAAGGCCCCCTCGATGTGTAAATTGAATGTAAAAGATGCTTACTTCTTGCCCATGAGTTTGAGCATGGCGGCGGCACATTCGTCGCCGAGACGGATGAAAAAGCGGCCGCTGCCGTCGTAGTGATATCCCTGGTTGCTGCCATACAATGGCCACTCAGGTTTCGTGCGCCAGGCACCGACTTCCGGAGTTGTTAGCGGCCAGCTTTCGACTGCTGCCACGGTGCCCGCCAGCTCTGGGGCGCTGGCCGCCTTGCGCTGGGCCACGGCCACGTTGTTCGTTAAAGCGTCTTCGGGGAAGGCAGCCGTGCCAAGCACGCCGATCACGAAGGGCATTTTCGGTTGTTTGACCTCTTTCCGTAGGTCTTGGATGAAATGCACCATGTTGGTGGCATAGTTGCCGTAGAACTCGGGTGAGAACTGGTCGTTGAACCCTTGGAACCATAAAGCGCCTGCCACTTCAAAGCCAGCCTTCGGGTCGTATTCCGGGTGGTAGGCTTTCGGGTCGGCCAGGACCTTGTTGACAAAGCCGATCATCTCATTCCAGTAGAAGCTGGCTTTATCCTGGGTGGGCATTTCGCCGGGAGGGGGGACAAGTTTTTGTTGGAGTTCCTTGCTCTTCGTCGTCAATTCGACGACTTTCCCCTGATCAGCAGCTTGCTGATCCTTAGGCAATTTGGCGATCAATGTTTGCAGGTTCTTCTTCTGGCTTTCGAGAGCCTTGATGTCTTTATCCATCTGCACCATTACTGCGGCATTTCCTCCGCCAGCAATATATTTGTCCCATGCCTCTTTCTTGGTCTTCCATTTCTCAACTTGTTCTTTTTCGCCTGCAGTGGGTTCATAGGGGCCTGCGGAAGGCGGGCGGAAATCATAGTGGAGGGACTTGCCGCCCCATGCGGTCTTGATGATCAAAATGGGTTGATCGAGGCCTTTTTCCAGCATCATCCCGAATGCGTATTCGGGACCGAAGGCGGTCGGTCTCGCGCCGAATCCGGTGCTCAGCGGTCCGGTGGCGACGCCGGGTTCCGCACCACGATTGACGCCGCCATACGCAGCGACGTAGGTGTGTTTGCCGACTGGGAGACCCAACTTGCTTTGCCAAGCATCCGCAGTTTCCACAGCGCCTTTCTTGGATTTTTCGGCGAGGATATCGAGGACTTTCTGGTCCGTCACATTGGGAGTGAAAATCGCGGCGAGTTCCTTATCGCGGGCTGCACGAGCAGGGTCGGACTGGCGTTTCTTGAAATCGTCGTAGCGTTTGCTGCGCTCTTTCTCTACTTCCGCCTTCAATGTATTTTTGACCAATTCTCCAAATTCCTTTTTGGGGAGCTTCGCATTGGCCGGATCCTTGAGAAGGTTCTCGCTGATGGATGCCTCCGACTTGAGGCGGATGCTGCGCTCGATGCCAGGGGTCATCAACGCCCATTCTTCCGGGGTTGGCACATAAGCGGGCTTGGAAAGGTAGGCCAACGTGGAAACCTCCGCGTGTCCTTGCATGTTCGATTGCCCGGCAAGAACATAGACCAGCAACTTCTTGCCTCCTTTTCCCGCCGCTATCACGCTAGTGTTGGTGCAGATGAGCAAGGCGGCCATAGCGGTTGCCGAAAACAGATTCAAAGTTTTTCGATAAAGGGTCATGATCTGGCGGGGATTGGATGGGTTGGGTTTGTGTAGGATGTCCGGGTTTCGTATCGATAAGGTGGCCGACTGACAGCGAAGACTAGTTGGCTGGTTCTCTTTGCCAGTTTTTGAAGGTGTTAAAACAAAATTGTAAAATCCGACACGGGCTGGCGGTATCAAGTTACGTTATGAAATTCCCATTTGTTTCACTGGTGTCCGTAATTTTCGCGTCCGCCGCGATCCATGCCGCTCCAGCTGGGCCAGCACCATCGACCCAAGCACCCAACATCCTCTTCATCCTCGCGGATCAGTGGCGCGCGCAAGCCTTTGGTTTCGCGGGTGATCCGAATGTGAAGACGCCGAACATCGACCGCTTGGAGAAACAAAGTGTCAACTTCACGCAGGCTGTCGCGGGCATGCCGGTGTGCTCACCCACGCGGGCCACCTTGCTCACTGGCCAGCGCCCGCAGACGCACGGCATTTTCATCAACGACGCGTCGCTCAATCCGGAGGCGATCACTCTAGCCAAAGTTTTAAAGGCCGGTGGGTATGACACCGGCTACATCGGCAAATGGCACATCGACGGCCACGGCCGCAGCAGTTTCATCCCGCGCGAACGTCGTCAGGGATTCGATTATTGGAAGGTCCTTGAATGCACGCACGACTATAACAAGTCCAACTACTATGCTGACGGGCCGGACAAGCTGACATGGGAAGGTTATGACGCCATCGCGCAGACCCGTGATGCACAGGAGTATCTCAAAAGCCATGCCAAGACGGAAAAGCCATTCTTGTTATGGCTCGCGTGGGGGCCGCCTCACGATCCCTATGAAACCGCTCCGGCGAAATACCGCGCGATGTATCCGCCAGACAAGATCGTGTTCCGCGACAACGTGCCTGAGGCCAATCGTGCCGCCGCACGCAAGGACCTGGCTGGCTATTACGCGCATTGCGCCGCGCTCGATGATTGCATCGGCGATTTGTTAGAAACGATCAAGGAAACCGGTCTCGACCGGAATACGATCATCGTCTTCACTTCTGATCATGGCGACATGATCGAGTCCCATGGCCAGCAGCGGAAGCAGCGGCCTTGGGAGGAGTCCGCGCGCGTGCCGATGCTTTTCCGATTTCCTGAGACGCTCGGCATCCAACCGCGCCGAGTGGAAGGCGCGATCAACAGCGAGGACATGATGCCAACCCTGCTTGGCCTGTGCGGTATTTCGATCCCGAAGAGTGTCGAGGGTTTCGACTTCGCCGGCTATTTGCGCGGTGGCGAGGATCCGTCGGGTGGTGCGACAATCATCCGTTGCATGTCACCCTTCGGCCAATACACCCGGGCCCGCGGCGGCAGGGAATACCGTGAGGTGCGCAGTCCCCGATACACCTATGTCCGTGATTTAGCCGGTCCTTGGTTGCTCTATGATAACGAGAAGGATCCGCACCAGTTGAACAATCTCGTCGGCAAGCCGGAATACGCGAAACTCCAAGCCGAGCAGGACGCGCTGCTCAAGTGCAAGCTTGCCTCTCAGAACGATGAATTCCTGCCCGGAGCGGACTATATCGCCAAGTGGGGTTACAAGGTGGATAAAAGCGGCACGATTCGTTATTAGCACCAGAACCATTCTAACGATTCTATGACGTTTTTCATGATATGAACCTATAGATGGAGGAGTGGAGTCAGGAGGAATGAGGACAGGGGCAACCTGAATCCATTATATCAAATCCAACTCTTACGCTTTTGAGAAAAGACTGATGAAAAGGGTGTTGGTTCGGACCAGAGAGCTGAAAATGAGGCATGATTTGAGATCACTCCTGATTTTTATTTGTTTATGATGGAGGTGTATTTTTCGGGTTTAGATTCCGAATGATAGTGATCGATGGCCAATGCGAGTTTCTCCACGGCATGCTGGGAAGTTGCGTAAAAAACGACGGTGTCGCTGCCGCAGATCAGATTATTGCCCAGCACCCACCGCTCCACGGGAATCAATGAAGCCGGTAGTTCGGTCGGTGGCATGAACCAACTGGGATAACAGATTACATAATCGATCTGTTCTTCGATGAGTCTCGCTTTTATGAATTCGGAATTATAGGAATGCTCGTGCTTGGCTTTGGCGATTCGATTGTCTCCGAGACCCCACAAATCGAGAATGGAGGCATCGGTGAGGAATGACACGGCACCGATATCGTTAGCGGCCACCCGTGCACCTTTGCCGAGGTGGCGGACCACTTGTGCCATCTGTAACTGTTGGTCATGGATATTTCCTGCGGCTTGGGTGATTTGGCCGTGCGCCTGGTTGCCGCGTTTGAACAAAGGAAAACAACAGAAAACTAGAATTACACAAATCACCAGAGAGAGCGCCGCTGGGAGGCGACGCAACCATGCTTGAGAGGGTGCCAGCGCCGGAGCCATCGCTAAAATCCCCAAGATGATCAGGTATCCCTCGTAGCGCCAGAACCAGCCAAGTTTTGCGAGTTGCAGGTGGATCAAAATCATAACGATCACTGATGCCGGTAACCATGCCAAACGTTTGGAATTCGGTTCCTTGCTGAAAAGTGAAATCAGGCTGGCCATCAGGAGAAGACTTGCCAGAACCGCTAGATATGGAATCTCCATCAATGATTCAAACGCATGGAAATGGAAAGCTCCGGCAATGTTTCCTTTGAGGATCAGTGAATTTGGTAACGCGTATCCACCATGAGCAAGCGAGTAGGCGGCGAAACCCATGACTGGCAGTGCCATGCCTCCCGCCAGTTCGAAAACGGTGCTCCATTTTCCTCGCAGGGCAAGCCAGATCAGTAGTGGTGGTAAAGCGAAAAGCGATTCATAACGGGCACCGACCGCCATTAAAGCCCAGAGAAAAATCAGCCCCGTACGCGTCTTGTCGCCCATCAAGACTCTAACCAGATAGGCGAACAATCCGACCATCGCCCACGCGTGTAGCGTGTGTTCCATACCGGTTGAAATGATCGGCAACATCGGTGCTGATGTCAATGCCATGAGGATGGCGACCGACCGTGTTGCCGGGCCGGCTCCCGCCGCAGTCTTGAGTAAGGAGTTCGAACGCTCGATCAACCATGCTCCAAACAGCGTTGCGAGCACGGCGGGAATCCACGCGTGAATTCCAACAACAAAGAAAATCACCGCAAGCAGTATGGGCCAAAGTAGCGATGAACTTGCTGCGGCGAATTCGCCGGGAATAATACCAGAGGATCCGTGGGTGGCGATGTTCTTGGCAATGGTGCAGTGAATGTATGCGTCATCGACCGTATAACCGATCTCGCCGGTGCGGGCATGGATGGACCACCACATGCCCGTAACCGTTATGAAATAGACAATGAGCGTGATCGCCAACCCTCTGTCGAGGTTACGAAACGCGGATGGAATTTTCATGGATTTGCTGGAGACACATGGGTTTCTCAGGCGGCGTAAGTCGATCGAATATCTGATATATAGTGTAATTTATAGGATTGGTAGTTTGGAAAACAAGTGGTACGGTGAGTGGGGCGTTTACCGGTCAAATGGTGGCGTGATGGGAGGAATGAAACGTCCTTTGGCAGACCATATCCTAGGGTTTTCCTCGGGTGCGCCAAGGAAAACCGACAAGAAAACAGCTGTAGGGATCCTGAATTTCTTAGGAGCATATTTACCAGTGTCAGTTGAAGTAGAGGAACAGGATGTAACTCACTAGGCTTTACAGGCGGCGGTCAAGATGCCCGCGCCACGTGGCTTGGGCATCTTGACCGGACCTCCAAACTTAACCAATCGCAGCTGCCTTATTTCGCGCCTTGGTCGATCCAGGCGCGGACCAAGCCGACCTGTTCGGGCGTAAAATGGACGACGGGTGGCAACTTTTTACCATCGGCGCCGACGTCTTTGCCGGGTTTACGATCCGGGGGCATGGCTTTTTCCGAATCCACACGGGCCACTGAAAGCACGAGTGGGCTCTTGGCGCTTTGACCTGAAACGACGACGGCTCCATCTTCTCCGCCCTTCATGATTTCTTCGAGTGAATCGACACGTAGACCGGCTTTTTGTTTATCTTCGCCGTGACAGCGGACACAGGATTTTTCGAAGAGCGGAGCGATGTCCTTGGCGAAAGTCACGTCCTTCAGGGTGGACGCGGGTGGCAGATTGGCGGCATTGTCCTTTTTGTTCTCGCCTTGGTTGCGGGCACTTTCGTTCCCTTTGTGTTTACCTTCGCCGTGATGTTCGTGCTCTTCCTGTTCGTCATCGTCTTCACGCCCCCTTGCCGGAGTGCTGGCGAAGCTGACGAATACGGTGATGACTGTGGAAAAAATAAGGAACTTTTTCATTGGGGTGTTTTTTGGTTTTGAAAAGTGGGTAAGTGGATACGGAAAACAAATCAGAGTCGAAAACTTAACTTCTAAAACTGCTTTGCCAAGATTTTTTTGGCAGAAAATTGTGCCGTTCTAGCAAGGATCAGATTACCGCTGCTCCTTGATTATTGCCCAGCACTCAGCGACTGAGGGATGGACCAGAACTCGCCCCCCTATCACGGCTTCCCGATCCGGTAAAACCTTCGTGGAAAATTGATGGCGCCCGGATCCTGATAGATTGTCGTGGTGCCGGTGGCGGTGACGGTTTCGGACGTCCAGTGGATGAGATCGTCGCTGTGTTCGACTCGGTAGCTGTTGCCGGAAACGCTGTGAAATGACAGAGCCGCACCCGTCGGGCCGCAGGAAACCGTGGCCTGCGGTTTGGAATTCGCAACGCTATCGCTGGTACCGAAGTAGGCCTCTTCGTCAGCGAAGAAGCCATCTCCATCAGCGTCGTGAATCAGGCTGAGTTGGTCCACAAACCCAGAATCGAGGCCGGAACGAACGAATTCATCCTTGATATAAGCCCATTTCAAAGTGTGTGTTCCTGCGGGTAGTGTGAATGTGCGGAGGGTCCATCCGACCTCACCCTCGATGGCGGCTTGCTCTACATCATCGATGTAGAAACGCAGGAAGTCGAAAGTCGCTTCAGAGGAAACGCCCCAGTAGAACGACCCCTTTGCCGGGCCTACGACCACGGTGGTCATGACGCTTTCTGAAAGGTCGCCGATGGCACCGCTGCGTGCCGCATCCTGGCCATCATGGGAGTAGAGTGTCTGGGGGCCCCAGCCGATGGAACCGGTGGTGACGAAACTTTGTTCCGGTGCTTCCACAGCAGCGGCGAGGCCATCCGAGAGTGAACCGACATTGATGGTTAGAAGGGCGTCGCCGGTGCCGGATTGATTCGTAGCGTGGAGTGTCACCTCGTGGCTGCCGACTTCAGGCAGGGTGCCGGTGATGAGTCCGGTGGTGGGTGAAATCGCCAAACCCGCTGGCAAACCTGTGGCGGAGAAACTTGCGGGGGCATTTGTCCCGGTGACCTGATAGCGGAATGGCACGCCGTCATAGGCATTGACCGTGCCGCCGGTGACGACGGGGGCTGAGTTGATGGGAGTGAGGATGACTTCATCAATCCATCCTTTGTCCTGCCCGGCGATGGTGTCGGCGTCTTTGAAATAATCGAAGTCGATGTTATGTGCTCCCGGTCCGACGGAATACGTCACGGTCGCCCAATCCTGCTCGCCGCTGATGTAGCTACGGATAACGCCGTCCACCACGAAGATGAGGTAGTCGTAGTTCGCTTCCGAGGAGACTTTCCATTTGAAGGAAATCGTCGTCGGCCCGGTCACCGTCATTTCCATGCCGCAGTATTGATCATTGCCGATGGCTCCGCTTTCCGCTGCGTCCACACCGTCATGGGTTGTTATGGATTGGTTAAACCAGTTCCCATACCCGAATGGCACGATTTTGTCAGTGGTCGGCAAATCCACCGCGGTTGACAACTCCGGGTTCGCTCCGAGGACTTGGAAAATCGCAGATTCCGTAGTTGTGCCTGTTGCGTTGGTCGCGCTGATACGACCGAGATACATGCCTGCGCCACCGGTCGGTTCGCCGGAGATCAGGCCTGTCGTTGTGTTGACGGTCACCCCTTTTGGCAGTCCCTCAGCTCCGAAACTGGTGGGTAGATTCGATGCCGTGATAGAGGTATTCACCACCGCACCCTCGCGCATTACGATGCCGAGGCTCGAAGTGATCACAGGTAACGGCAGCGGGCCTGTTGCCAGCGTGCCAAAAAACTTTATCGTCGCGGCATCCAATGTTCCGACATCGCCCACTGTCGGATCGATCACCTGTAGCGACCAATTTCCCTCGGATCGTTCGCCCCAGAAGTGGGTGGTCATGAAGGTCCAGTCGAGATTCGCGCTGGTGTCATTGAGTCGGGCACGCGCCAAACGCACTCGGACTCCGCTGGGGGATGTTAGATACCATTCCAGATTGCCGCGGTATGGGTGGGTCGCATTCACATGCACGGTGACGTGTTCGAGGCGTAGGTTGTCAGGGTTTGAAACACTGAAGGTGTGCGCGGTTCCCATGGCATTTCCGTCAGGGATTTCCTGCGCCAAAGCCGTGGCGGAAATCGAGAATGTCTTGATGGTCGCCAGATTCGTCCATGTCGATGCCATCGTGGTCGCCGCTGCGGCATCGACGAGGCCTGCGCCGTATTTCACGTTGAAATGGAAGCCCGCGCCATTCGTCACCCAGCCGCCGTCATTTGCATCGTTCCGTTTAGCAGTGCGCACGAGGATTTCCTGCAAATCGCGATATCCGAGCGCTGGATTCGCCTGCAACATCAGCGCCGCAACACCCGAGACCAGCGGCGTTGCTGCGGATGTGCCACCAAAGGTCCGGGTGAAATCCGCGTTCGCATAGTCTCCACCGCCACCCGCGTTGTAGCCTGTGGCCCCGGCCCGGTCGGTCGTTGTGATCCCTTGCTTGCCGCCGCTGGATGGCGCGCAGACGAGAATGTTAGATCCAGGCTCGCTGTAGTAGGCTTGCACGCCGGTATCGGTGACCGCGGAAACCGCCATCGCGTAGGGTGAGGCAGCCCAGCCATCGTAGTTCGAGTCGTCGCCGTTCTGGTTGCCATTTCCCGCCGCCCACACGAAGACCGTTCCGTGTCCGCCGCGGCCTGTGGTCACTGCATTTAACAACGCTGCCTGGCTTAACACTCCCGGTCCGCCCGAGCCGTAGCCACCATCATCGGGGCCCCAGCTGTTGCTCTTCACCGCGATGCTGTCCTGGAGATAAGCGTAGGCATCCGCCTCATCCTCATCTGTCGTCGGCGCGCCGATCAGACGCAGGCCCACTAACGTGGCTTCCGGAGCCACGCCGGAGCCACCTAATATATTGTTCCCCCGAGCTGCCGCGATGCCTGCGCAGGCCGTGCCGTGGAAATCACCCGTGGCTGGCGACGGGTCGTCGTCGCGGTCGTTGAAATCGAAATCGTTCGTCGTGTCCACATTATCTATCAGGTCCGGGTGGGTCACTTCCAATCCGTCGTCCACGATGCCGATTTTCACGCCCGTGCCTTTCGATAAATCCCAAGCGGGGATTACATTCGCGTCGATGCCTGCCGTGCCGCCGTTCTGGCCGGTGTTGTGGAGGTGCCACTGATAACCGGGGTTTGCCGCGTCGTAGGCAAACAACGGGTCATTTGGCACGAAGCGCCGATACAACTGGTGTGCGAGCAGAGGTTCCGCGGATTTTACGCCGGCTAGTTTCCGAAGTCTGGCTGTTCCGGTCAGCGCCGCATCCGGTCCGCCTTCCAGCGTTACGACGGTGTATTTTCCCCGGACTTCGGTCTTCACCACGCCCGCGACTTTTTCGAGTGATGTCCCGGATTTCGCCTCGACGAGCACCCGTTTGGTCAGCCATTGGCGGGTGCCTTCCCTGGGCGGTGCGCCTTTTGGGTAAAGCACCCATTCGCCTTTTTTTCCGAGTTCATTTGCCGCGCGAGAATACTCCTGCCCGCTCACCACGATCTGGGAATGGGAAGTGGTCGCGAGGGCGAGGAGCAAAAATAATGCAAAAATCGGCAGACGCATAGGCGGGGAGGGGGAACATTATACCATGCTTCAGAAAAAACGCCATAACGGAATCGATTCAACGTATTGGCTATTTATCCTGATGACGAAACACCTCTGGAATCTTATTTTACTCATGACTGCTGCTTGAATTCCCCCAATGATCCAGGCACTGCGCCAAATTGTTTCGCTTGATCGGCTTCGACAGATAATCATCCATGCCTGAGGCGATTGCCGCGCGGCGATCTTCCACCATGGCTCCTGC
>CAIVKO010000211.1 GCA_903906515.1 Akkermansiaceae bacterium | reverse complement strand
TGCAGAAGGAGATTCGAGAGTTGCGGAAGCCGGTCACAGATTTGCAAAGCAAGCAAGTGAGTTGACATGCGGCCCAACCAGATCACTGCAACCAACGCCGGATGGGAGCAATGCAAAACCCATCCGCCGCATTATTCACCCGCTGTTTACAGCCGGCGCTTGACGTGAGAACCACGCAGGCGCAAAGTCTTTCGCAGTTCCACGTCACCAGCCAGAACACAAATGCCAAAATACATTATTGAACGCGAGATCCCGGGAGCCGGGAAACTCACGCCCGATGAGTTGCAGGTCATTTCTCAAAAGTCATGCGGAGTGCTGAAGCACCTGGGGCCTCAAACTCAGTGGCTCGAAAGCTACGTGACCGAGGACAAGATTTATTGCGTCTATATCGCCCCAAATGAGGCGGCGGTGCGCGAGCACGCAAAGCAAGGAGGCTTCCCTGCGACCCGTGTTTCCGAAGTGAAAGTCATAATTGATCCGAGCACCGCCGAACCTTAATCCGGGCAGTCTGAAACACCCGGGGGCGTGCTTGGTTCCCCACGTCACCCACAGTTGCCGAGCGGAAGCTTGCGGCGTGAGCGTCACAGAAAGACCCTCCGGCGGGACGGGCTTTCTTTTAGCTGTCCCATGGTGGCGAGCGGGGTTGTGGCGCGGCGGGAAATTAGGGCGCGTCGGAATCGAGCGGGACACAGGACTGCGCTTGGCGGCTTGGGTTGCGAATGGCGAGGAGGCACGGACTTCCTGCACGGTAGAAGTGAAACCGGCCGCGTGTGGCGGGTGTCCAATATCAAGACCTCTGCTATTGTTCTGCTTGACCGCTCACGCTAATAGGCGACCCCTTTCCGGTTTTATCTTCTTCGCGTCTCGGCGCCTTCGCGGTGAATTGACGCCTCCTTGGCGGCTCTTTCCTCAATCCACCGGCTTGCCTGCTTCCTTGGGTTGAAAATCCTTGTGTCCGGTCTGCCAGAGCAGGAAGGACGATTGCCCCGCAAAGTTTCTGAACGTAACGATCTTCTCCTCGGTGAAATGGCCGTTGTCGTAGTTCACCTTCATGAGCACGGGATTTCCGGAAGCCGTCGCGGCCTGCATGGCGGCCACGAACTTGCCGGGCTCCCAAGCCGTCACCCGAGGGTCATTCCACCCCCCTACACCCATCACCGCCGGATACTTCACGCCCCGCTGGACATGCGCAACTCCGTCCATTTCGTACAATGCCTTGCACTCCACCTCGTCCTTCACGGTTCCGAACTCCGGGGTGTTCACCGGCCCATTCGGCGTGAACTCCATTCGCATTGTATTCGCGCATCCCACATTGCAGATCGCCGCCTTGAACAGGTCCGGCCGGTCTGTAATGGCACGGCTGATCAAGATCCCGCCGGCACTCGTCCCGGTGCCCGCAAGCTTCGCGGGACTCGTATAGCCCTTCTTCACCAGATACTCGGCGCACGAGATAAAATCCTTCCAGGTGTTCGGCTTGGTTGTTTTGTAACCGGCTTTGTACCACGCCTCGCCCTTTTCACTGCCACCCCGCGGATGCGCAAAGGCCAGAACGCCCCCCCGCTTCGCCACGGAATAGCGAATGCTGAACTGCGGAGAGAGACTGATCCCGTAGGCACCATAGCCCTCCAGGATGCAGGAATTCGATCCGTCCAACGTCAGTCCCTTTTTGTGAACGATCGAGAGCGGAATCATCGTACCGTCGTGCCCGGGAACTTCGACTTCTTCCGAGACCAGCTCATCAAATCCAGGATAGCTCACATCCGTGTTGAAGATACTTTTGGCGAACGTGCCCTTTTGCGCGTCGAAATCATAGATCGTCACCGGCGCGGTCCACGAAGTGATGTACACCAGGCAACGATCCGTCTTCCAATCCGGACAACTGCAAGCGACAGTTCCGGACCCCGGCAACTTGATTTCCTCGGTCTTGCCCGTCGCCAGATCGTATTTCACCAGCCGGCCCAGCACGCCATTTGAATAAGCGACCAGCAAGTAATGCTTGCTCTTGGTGATGGACTGAACTGAGTCCTTGGCTTCGGGAATGGCCGTTTCCGCGTGCGCCCAATCAGGATGCTTCACGCTCGTCCGAACTACTTTGTACTGGGGGGCGTCGGCATGCGTGATGGCATAAACATAGTTCCCGTTGAACGCAATCCCTCGCACCAGATTATCGGACGCCTGACATAACGCATTCCATTTGATTTTCCTGCCCTTCATCTCGGAAGTGGGTGCATAGAACATTCGCAGCTCGTTCTGGACGGTGGCCACAAGCCCAATGAGATAATCCGGGTACGATTCATCAATGGAGGCAATGGGAAATTCCTTCGACGCAATCCCCAATTCCGGATAGCTTTCGTTGCTGAAGAATTCAATGTCCGTCGCGAAATCTGTGCCTCGCCTGTGCAGCCGTGTCTTGCGGTTCAACTCAATCTCCGGGTTTTTGACGTCAGTGACCTTTCCCGCATCATAGAAAAACGTGTTGTTATCCTTCGCCCAACCCGCCGCCCCATACGACGGATAAACGCTCTCCGGCAGCATCGTCCCGCGATCCACGTTCAAGATCCGAAGCTCTGAATATTCGGCGCCCTGCGACGAAAAGCCCAGCACGACATGCTTCCCATCCCACGACGGCGCGATGCTTTCAATCGTGGTCACCACGCCGGTCTTGTAAGTTCCCGGATCAAACAGCAGCTTCTCCGCGCCGTTCCACCTTTCCCGGAAATAAAGTTTGCCGACATTCTCTCCGCCTAACGTCTTCTTGTAAAACACGCGTCCGTTCTCATACGAGATCGCCGAGTAGGTTGCAGGTTTCAGCTTGTCCAACGCCATCCACTCCTCTACCAGCGCATCCCTTCCCGGAATCTTGGCCAGCAACCCATCCGTCAATTCTGTCTGCGCCTTGAACCAGGTTTCGACCTCCTTGTCCTTCATGTCTTCCAGCCAGCGGTAAGGGTCTTTGTAACTCTTCCCAAAATAAGTTTCCTCAACCTCCACCGTCTTGGTTGTCGGATACGGCCATTCCGCACCGCATGGCGCGCACACGAGAACTGAAAGCAGGAGAAAAATGGATCTCTTCATATTGAAACAGTCAGGTTAATTGTCACTGAACCTTCGTCTTGGATACCCTCGCTAGGCGAGGATACCGATCGAGATGATGGCGCACCACATTTGTCGTGCGCGGCGACGCTTGTCAAGGATTGATCCGCAGCGTGAAGGGGTCGCCCATTAGCGTGAGCAGTTCTTGCTATTGTCCACGCAGGAGCATCCACGCCACCGTCAGGAGGCGCTGCGGCCGCGATTGTAAAGGAGTCCCACTGACTGGGGTGCGACCGGAAGTGGCGGTCAGATTTGTGCGTGCGTAAGTCATTTGGCCCTGGCTCCTTGGAAGGGTTTTGTATATTTGAAGTGGTTCATGAACGATGAACCACGCAAATTAGCTCCGTCCCTCAAGCCGCGCCGCCCGCTGGAAGAGCGGCTGGCGCACCGGCCCGAAGTCCTCGCCCGACTGCATCAACTGGCCGCCACCCTGGATGCCTCCGTGAGCGACGACTCCACCGCCGAGCAAGCCGAAGAGCGCGTGACCGCGCAAGTGCGCCAACTGGCCCGGGAAGTTCTGGGTCAATGGGCGCGCGAAGCCAATGCCCACACCCAGGCCCAAGTGAGAACCCGCCATCCGGAAGCCATCCACCACGGGAAGACAAAGACGCTGAAATGGCAGACCACGTTTGGCTGGGTGGCCGTGGCGGAAGCGCAATGGCGGCTG
>CAIVKO010000210.1 GCA_903906515.1 Akkermansiaceae bacterium | reverse complement strand
TATCGATGCGATTCTCAATAATCCCGACCGTGCTGCGGGTGCTGCTCCTATTCTTGTCCGCAAGGACTTCGCGGATCTCATGAAGTGGTCCGGCGCGATCCAGACGGATGCCGACGGTTGTGTCGTGGTTCCACTGGAGTTCCCCGACAACCTCACGACCTGGAAGGCTCGCGTTTGGGTGCTTGGCAACGACACCCATGTCGGTGAAGGCTCGACCGAAATCATCACCTCCAAGGAATTGTTGGTCCGCTTGCAGGCACCGCGCTTCCTCGTCGAGCGCGATGAAGCGGTGTTCAGCGCGGTAGTGCATAACGATCATGATGCGCCGAAAACGGTTAAAGTTTCGTTGGAACTCGATGGAAAGAATATCGAAGCCATCGATGGTGCGGCGAAGACCGTGGAAATCGCCGCGAAGTCCGAGGCCCGGGTCGATTGGCGGGTCAAAGCCATGCGCGAAGGCGAGGCGACCTTGCGCATGAAGGCCGATTCCGGCGACGATGGCGATGCCGTCGAGCGCAAGCTGCCGGTGCTCGTGCACGGCATGTCCCGTCAGGACGCGTGGAGCCGCGTGGTCGAACCGGACCAGAACTCCGCGAAAATCCAAATGGAAGTGCCGGAAAAACGCCGACCGGATCAATCGAAGCTCACGGTCAGGGTGTCGCCGACGATCGCGGGTGCCGTGGTGGATGCCATCCCCTATCTGGCGAGTTATCCATATGGTTGCACCGAACAAACGTTGAATCGTTTCGTTCCCGCTGTGATCGCGCAGAAGCTTCTCGGTGATCTCAAGATCAATCTCGCGGAAGTCAAAGCCAAGCGGAACAACCTGAATCCGCAGGAACTCGGCAATGCCGCCGACCGCGCCGCACAGTGGAAACAATGGAAGGAAAACCCGGTTTTCGATGAACATGAAATCGAGAAGATGGTTTCCGCCGGTGTGGACAAACTCATGTCCATGCAAAACTCCGATGGTGGCTGGGGATGGTTCTCCGGTCATGGCGAATATTCCTATCCGCACACGACGGCGGTGGTGGTCCATGGATTGTTAGTTGCAAAGGCGAATGGCGCGAAAATCCCCGAGCCCATGATCAACGCCGGAATCGGCTGGTTGGCGTCCTACGAGAAAAAACAAGTCGTGGCCCTGCAGCTCTACGTCGAACGCCAGGCGCTGCGTGATGCGGGCAAGAAGGTCAAAGACGACAACCGCTACGAGAAGGCCAAAGCCGATGCCCTCGATGCATTCAACCGCCTGGTGCTCGGCGAGGCCAAGCGCGATTCCGAGCCGATGCTTGCCTTCCTCTACCGCGACCGCATCGACCTGCCGGTTTATGCCAAGTGCCTCGTCGGCCTGGAAGAACACCGCAAGGGTGACGAAGCCCGCCGCGATGAGTTGATGAAGATGATTTCACAGAACCTCAAGCGGGATCCGGAAAATCAAACGGCTTATCTGGATCTCCAGAACACGCATTGCTGGTGGTTCTGGTATGGCAGCGAAGTGGAGGCGCACGCATGGTATCTCAAGCTGCTCGCTGCGGTGAAACCCAAGGATGCTGATACCCGCGGTCTGGTGAAATACCTCGTCAACAACCGCAAACACGCCAGTTATTGGGAGTCCACCCGTGACACCGCCTTTGCCATCGAGGCCATCGCCACCTATTTCAAGGCCAGCGGCGAGAGTGTCCCGGAAATGGAAGTCGAGGTTCTGATGGACGGCAAGTCGATGAAGAAACTCACCATCGATCGTGACAACCTTTTCACCTTCGATGGCACGGTTCTTCTAACCGGAGATGCCGTCACCACCGGGAAGCACGACATCGAACTCCGCAAGACCGGCAAGGGAACGCTTTATGCGAACGCCTATCTCGAAGTCTTCACCCTCGAAGACAAGCTCCGCGCCGCCGGACTCGAAGTGAAGGTGCAACGCAAGGTTTCCAAACTCGTCGCCCTCGAAAAAGAAACCGAAGTCCCCGATTCCACCGGACTCATCGCCAAACAACGGGTGGAGCGCTTCAAGCGCGAGCCTCTGGCCGACGGCGATTCGTTGAAATCCGGCGATCGCATCGAGGTGGAGCTCATTCTTGAAAGCAAGAATGACTACGAATACCTGCTTTTCTCCGATGCCAAGGCCGCAGGATTCGAAGCGCTGGACGCCCTGAGCGGATACATTTCCGGCGATGGCGGATTCAGCACCTACATGGAACCGCGCGATCAAACGGTGGACTTCTTCATCCGCGCACTGCCGCGTGGCACACACACCCTGCGCTATCAACTCCGCGCCGAGGCGCCCGGCACTTACAAAGCCCTGCCCGCCGAAGCCTCCGCCATGTATGCCCCCGAACTCCGCGGCAACTCGGAAGACATCAAGCTGAGAATCGAGTGAGCAGTGAGCCGTGGAGAAAAATTGCCGGAATCAGCGGTGTGGCAGCAGGGACTTCTGGTTTTGACGGGTGCATTTATTCGAGCCCGCCGGAAGATGGGATTTATTATTCTTCAGGGCCAACGGTCCTGGGGCTCACAGGAAACGCAGAATGCCAGGAATTTGCTTTGTCATTCGGCGCGGAAAAGAGGTGCCCTCCGGTATCAGCCATCCATTTGCCGACTTTCATCGACCATGAGTAAAACGCTCATTTTTCATAGACGTAAACAAGATCAATGATCCAGTTATCACCGGCTTTATCGATTGGCTGTAATGGTTTCCGGGGATCAACCACGAGACCGCAGATGCTCGATGGCCTCGATGAGGTCTGCTTGGGTGATGTTGTCCACCACCTTGGCATGGCCGGGGGCATCGATCACGACGAAGCGGATGGCACCGGACGCGAATTTTTTGTCCTTGGCGAGTTTTTCCATCACCGTTTCCGTGGTGATTGATCTGGATAGAACGAGTGGGAGGTGGAATTTTTCTAACAAAGAAAGGATTTTTTCGGAGTCCTCCGGGGTGAGACCGGCGCGGCGTTCCGAGAGGAAGAGCGCGGCACGGATGCCGAGCGAGATCGCCTCGCCGTGCAGCATTTCGCCGTATGGGACGGAGGCTTCGATGCCGTGGCCGATGGTGTGGCCGAAGTTGAGCAGGGCGCGAATGCCGCGCGTTTCATGTTCGTCCGCCTCTACGACGCGGGCTTTGATCGCGATGTTGCGGGCGATCAGGTCCGCCGGGACATCGCGGCTGGCGGGGTCGAGTGCGGCGAGTTCGTCGAGCATCGCGGCATCGCGGATGGCGGCGTGTTTGATGGCTTCCGCGAAACCCTCGTGAAATTCGCGGTCCGGCAGGGTGCGTAGGGTTTCCGGATCGACGATGACCAGGCGCGGTTGGTGGAATGCTCCTAACAAGTTTTTTCCTTCTGCCACGTTGACGCCGGTTTTTCCGCCGACCGATGAATCGACCTGGGCGACGATGGTAGTGGGGATTTGGACGAAGGGCAGCCCCCGATAGAACATCGAGGATACAAATCCTGCGAGGTCGCCGACGACGCCACCGCCGAGCGCGACGACGGCAGATTTCCGGTCGTGGCCGGCGCGGATCATCTCGCGGCAGAGGGTTTCCACATGGGGCAGTGACTTGGATGACTCGCCTGCGGGCACGGTGTGCAGGGTGGGGCGGAAACCGGCGGATTCGAGTGATTCGATAAGAGCGTCCGCGTGGTGGTGGGCCACGGTTTCATCGCTGATAACGGCGGCGCGGCATCCGGCGAGACCGGTTTTTGCGATAAGTTTGCCTGTTTGGCTCAGGATTCCGGGTACCACGAGGACATCGTAGGAGCGGTCGGCGAGATCGACATGGACGTTTTGCATGGCGGAAGCATGGAAAATGGAGCCCGGATGTCCATCACGGATCGTCAACCGATCGATATCGTGAGGAGGTTCTCGGAATCCTTGAGGTTCGCAAGGATGTCCCCCATGGGAACCGCGACCGCACCAGGGCGGTAGGGGTTGTTTTTCCTGACGAAATCGAGATCCTCACCGTTGATGTTGACGGACGCGGTGCCGCAGCCGTTCGCTCCGATGCGATAGAGCACCGTGATGTTTCGTCCGGCGATTTTCACGGTGGCTTCCAATCCGTCCAATCGAGCCGGAATCACCGGGTCCACCACCAGATGGGACAGTGTTTCACGGATGCCGAGGAAGCACTGGATCACGAGTCGGAAGCTGATGCCCGCGCCGCTGGAATAAACGCGCCAACCTCCTTCGAGCGGCACTTCTCCGCTGTTCACCTTTTCATAATCGTTGTAAGCCTCGTAACGGTCTGCAAACGCCGGGTCCGAACTCGAATAGTAACAGTTCGACTGGCGCAGCGTGGCCGAGGGGACGATTTCACGGATGCCGATCGGCACCGCCTGGCAAAGCGCGTGGAAAAAGCCCTCCGCATCGCCGAAACGCGCGAGCGCCTCGCAATAGCGCAGGTGGGCGTGGGTGTACATGATGCCGATTTCCCGGCCGAAGTAACTCGCGCTCTCCGCACGTTGGAACAATGTCTGCGGCCCGCCTCGATAGACCATCGGGCGGTTGAAAAGATGAGCGCCATCGGGTCCTAGCAGGTGCTTGCGTATGACGGTCAGATGGTTTTCCGCCTGGCTCGGGGTGAGCATGTCGTTGATGATCGCATGGATCATTGGCAGCAAGCTGTGTGAAAGTCCGGTGACTCCATCAAGTGGGTGCAGGAGGAAATCCGTCTTTCCGGATTCGTGGAAATAGGCGAAGCCGGTCACGACATCGTCCACGATGAGCACGCGTTGGAATTCATCGATGATTTTGTTAGCTATGGCGGCGAGTTCCGCCGCGCGCCCGGAATTGCCGATGCGTTTGTAGGCATCCGCGAGTGCGATGAATGTCTGATAATTGAGCGTCACCGTCCACGAACTGCAGAGGCGCTCACGCATGTCGGATTTCACGGGTTGGAGCGAGTCATTCCAGTCGCCGTGGCCGTAGGATGCGAGATTGCTGCCGGGGATCACACGGGTCAGAATTACATTCAGTGCACGTTCGACATGGTCCGACACGCTCACGTGTTCTGCGGATGCATCGCCATCCGGATGGAAAAATGGCAGCGATTCATCGAGCACCGTGGCGTCACCGGTGGCATCGAGATACTGGGCCAATGCGAGGACCGGCCAATAGACGATATCGCCATGCGAGTCGCCGGGGCGGATGTTGCGCTCGCGGTCGAAGAACATGAACCACTGTGGCCAGTCGCCATCCGCATTCTGTTGGCGGAACACGCGCAGGAGCAGGTCGCGCACCACATCGAAGCGGCCGAGTGCCAGCAGTAATTCCACCGGGCCTTGGCAGACATCGCGGGTTCCCCATCCGCCGCCGGAGTATTGTTCCAGGCCCCGCGGGGAAAGGTAGTGCACCAGGGCGTTGTGCATGAACCATGGCAGCATCGTTGAAATCCGCGCCACGGCGGGGGAGTGTGACGACTCTCCCGGCGATGTCACCACCGCATTGGGTGTTAGGGGGGGCGCGGCTTGTGGCGTTTGGTCGTCCACCAGATGTCCGGTGATCACAAGACCGGCGGTTAGAGTTGGCGCGGTGGTGATGTTGAGGAACGGTTGATTGCGTGAAACCCGATCGGTAAACAATTCGTCGTCGCCGCCGATGGATTCGAACACCGTGCCATCCGCAGGAGCGATTCGGAATTCTCCATCAGGGAAGCGGCGGCCCACATCGCAGTCCGGCACGGAGCGGACGAAGACCCCGTTTTCATCCGTCTCGAAAACCACGGGGATGGCAGGGCTGCCGTCATCACCATTCATGGCGACGTGGTGGGTGATCAGGAATCTGGCGGCATTACCTTTGAGGATGCGGATCGAGAGTCCCAGCTCATGGGCTGATTCCTGAGCGGTGGAAACCACCTCGATGAGGCCGTCGGCATGTTTGTAGATCCAGCGGCATGATGCGGTCGCCATTTCAAACGCGGATGGTAAACCTAACAAAACCCACTTGCCGTCGGTTTCCACAAACACCCGCTGGCCGTGGCTGCGGAACAATCCGAGATAGGTATGGCAGGTGGAGAGGAAGCGGTTGATGCTTACATGCCCTTGGGTGACCATCGAATGGAAGACGCCGGCCATCCAGGCGGTGGATGTCAGGGCGGATTCATCCGGCGTCGGGGAAGCTCCGGTGCGCAGCAGATGACCGTGGGGGCGAAGCACCTTGAGTTCTTTCGCCTTTAGCACCACATGATTTCCGGAGCTGTTGAAAAATGAAAGCAGGCATCCGTTGTCATGCTCGGGATGGAGGATTTTCCCGCTGAACAACGATTGGATTTCCGTGTCGTCCAGATTCAGTGTTTCTAACAGAGTGGCCGTGGTGAAGAGCGAGGCGGAGCCATGCGATCCATCGCCGTCGGCAGACCACTGCGGGGCGGCGGATTCAGGCAGAGACATCACCGCATCAATCCGTGATAAATCGGCTTCTGATGTGGCGTCCGGCTTGTTCACTTCGAATCCGCAGAAAAATCCGCAGTTTTTTCTTTCACCCGCAGCCAGAGTGATGGGTTCGTCCTGGATACAGGCCATGGAATGCTCGTGTTGCAGGCGTTTGCCCGGCAGGCCATCGGCAAGCGCCTGTGCGGAGCCACCCGAGCGGGTCGAGAGCCCATGGAACTGCATGGCATCGGTGGCATACGAAATCCCCCGGCGCAGCGAGCCGACGACCGTCCACGGGCAGCGTCCGCCCATCGACTGGTTCTGGCGCGATGCGACGCACACGCCGTGTTTATCGTGAGTCAGCGCAGTGTGGTCCACATACTGGCTGACATAATATTCATTCAGGCGGATGGCTCCGTAGTGAGCCAGTCCCAGATCTTGGGCGAAAAGCAGATCGCAAGTCACCGCGGTCTTACCGGTGTTTTCCACTTCCACATGCCAGAACCATGCCGGGGTGGATTCCGCTAGAACAAGCTTTACGCGGAAAACCAGATCATTCCAGTGTCCGGTTGCCGAGAATCCACCCTCGTGGACATCGAAAACCGCCGGGCTTTGCGGGCCAAGCATGGGAACCGATCTCATGGTGGCACCATGCTCACGGAGATAGATATTGGCAGGTCCGCCGTCAGCCTCGTTGCCGAGGAACAGGTTGATCATGATATCGCTGTGATCGATCCGCCGGATGGAGCCGTTGGAATTAACCTCCATACTCAATCCTGACGGGTTGGAAATACGAACAGGAAAAACAGTTTGGGTTTCTGGTGGTGTTTTCATGGATCGGGAATGCGCCGATCTTTTGGGTTAGCAACTCAAGTCGCGGAGTTCGGCGTATTCCACGCTTGCTTGAGAATTGGATTCGTGGTGCACCTCCCACTTGCCGTCGGCCTTGATTTCAAGACAGGAGTCGTAGTGGAGCCGTGCCTCGCCATTCTTCGCGAGGATGACCACGCCGATCTCCTGCTCGGCCAGCATGTCGAGGATACTCGAAATTTGTGACTTGGGCAGCGAACTCCCGGGGCGGTCGAGAAATACAATCGCGGGTTTCGCCAGGAAAATTCGGGCGATGGACAGCATGTGTTGTTCGCCGATTGAGAATTCGTCGTCCCAATCGCATTGTGCGCTCAATCCACCCACGCGTTCCACCACGCCTTCGAGTCCCAGCTTCGTGATGACGACCATGATTTCATCATCGGTGGTCACTGCTTCCATGCCGGTGCGCAATAATGCGTCACGCAAGGCTCCAGGAGGAAGGTAGGGTCGCTCCGGTAGAAATAGAATGTCATCGAGCCCGGGGCGGATGATTTTTCCACCACCGCAATCCCAAACGCTCGCCGTGGCGCGGAACAAGGCCACCTTGCTAACGTCATCCACGCCTGTGAACAACCAGCGCGATCCCTTGAGGATTTCAAGATTGAGATTTTCCAGCAGCAGGCGCGAGTTGTCCGCGGTATGCAGCGTCACATTTTCATAAACCACGCGGTCCGGGGCCTCCTCGGTAAGGATCGAGCACGGCCGAGTGTGGTGGGCTTTGTCGATCGCTTCGCTGAGCAGATGCAGTCGCGCCGTGACCGCCGTGAATGCGGAAATCGATTGAAACTGCGTCACAATGAGGGAGAATGCCCCTAACAACGTAGCGAAGGCCATGGTGGACTGGGTGATCACACCGAACTCGACCTGACCCTTGATGAAGAGCGGCGCGATCAGCAGCGCCGGGATGATCTGGATGAAATAGTTGTATGCGTTGGTGAAAAACCCGAGGTTGCGGTTGATGCGGATGAGGCGGCGGAAGTTTCCGGTCAGCGCGTCCAGCCGGGATTTCAGTCGGGCCTTGAAACGTCCTTCACGATGCGCGAGGGCGATAGATTCCGAGTTTTCGCGGACATGGATCAGGTCGGAGCGGAAATTCGCTTCCATGTCGAGCTGGTGGTAGTTGAGGCGGATCAGCGGTTTTCCTAACAAGATGGTCATCACGGTTCCGCTGACCGCGTAGATCACCGCGACAGTAAACAGGACCGGGCTGATACTCCACAAAACCCCGGAGAAGGACACTGCGGTGAGGGTGCCGTTGATGATAAGCAGGGTGAACGAAAGTGTGGTGGTGGTGAATGCTCTGACGTCCTCGGCGATCCGCTGGTCGGGATTGGCCACGCCGGTGGCGGAGTCGAGGCGATAGTAGGTGCGCTCGCTCAGATAGGCTTCCGTCAGCCGCCACGTTAATTGCTCGCGCCAGAGAATCCCCAGCCGCTCCTCGGTGAAACGGTAAAAGACCAGAACCACCGTGGAGACTAGGAACACCCCCGCATACAAAATCGCCTGCGTTTCGAAAATCCCCAGATCCTTGTTCTCGATGGCCGACATGAAATCCCGTCCGACGTAGCTGTTGAGCACGTTCAGGCCGTTGATTGCGAACATTAGAATGACCAGGGTGATGGCAAACATCAGGGCCTTGGGGCCTTGCTTGGACTTCGCAAGCATCTGGAGAGCGCTGCGAAAGCGCTTCCAGGTGAGCTCGATGATCTGTTTTCTGTCTGTGGCCATTCGAAGAAGCAGAAAATCCGGAAACCGACCGATAATACGGAAATGTTAAGGATTTCTTGCGCGGGGAATGGCAAAATACCGCGAAAAATGCAAAGCTAATCCGTGAAAACATCGAAAAAGCCTCCAGAATCGTCGGGTTTCACATCCTTGCGCGTATGGTGTGAATCCAGCGGGGTGTCTCTATTTGCGTGGGGGGCATACGTCCTCAAGCAAATGCCCAAACTCATTCCTCCCGGTAATGGGAATGCGTTTGGCCGCATGTTTACTTGTTGTATCCTTTATGGTTCATGAATTCCCAAATACGATCCATCCAGGTAAAGCTGCCAGTGCCCGGTGCGGCAGTCCTCTGGAAGCAGTGATTGCGTCCGACAAGCGTGTGCAGGTCGGACTGGATTTTCATCCGCCGGAGTTGTTCCCAGCATTTCACTGAATTCATGGCCGCCCAACCATCGGCGTCGCCGTGGATGAACATGACCGGACACGTCGTCGGGTCGAAGGAAAACTCAGGGACGAGCTTTGCGTCGTCCTCGTTGCCGCCCTTTGCATTGGGCGATTCCGCACCATCCGTGAGTGCGTATGCCGGATAGATCGCGACCGCCCATTGCACGTTGCAGGGGAACTTGTCGAGGTCGTCAATCGGCGTATAAGATAGGCTTTTCGAGCTGGTCGCGCCCATGAGTGTTAGATGTCCGCCAGCCGAGGAACCCATGATGCCGATGCGGTCGGGATCAAGCCCCTTCGCCGCAGCCTCGCTGCGGACGATCCGGATGGCCCGCTGCAGGTCCTGCCATGCCGTCGTGTGCTTGGCCAGTCCGCCTTGCGGGCGCGGCGTGCGGTATTTCACCGTCACGACCGCCATACCCTTTTCATTGAGATAACGCCGTGTCGGCGCGACCTCGAATCCGTCTGGATTATTGCCTTGGTAGGCGCCGCCCGAATAGATGATCTGGATTGCCTTCGTCTTGAGTTCCTTCGGCATGTGCCACTCGAGATAAGGCTGGCATTGTTTTGCCTGCACATCCGGCATCTTTCCTTCCGGCCAGAGCGGCTCCTTGCTGTAGCTGGCGCGCGAATCGTCGTTCGGATAACGCGCCATCAGATCGACCTCCTTGCCGAGACGGCCGTCATAATTCATTTGGCGGAGGAACTCCGCGACACGGTCGAACCAGTGGTCGTAGGCGGTGCCGTTGTCACCCTTCGCGGGGTCGCCCATGAAACCGTGGGGACGGTCGGCGAAGAGATGGATCTCGGCCGGAATTTTCATCCTGCGGAGCTGGCGGTAGATCTGCGTGGAACCATTCGGTGAATAGGCATCCACTCCGCCGTGGAAGAGCGCCATCGGACAGGTCTTCGCGTCGAACTTGAACACGTCCGAAAGCTTTACGTCGGGCGCATCGCCATTGTGCGTGTTGGTGCCGGTCAGGCCATCCGTGAGAGCGTAGGCGGTGTAAACCGGCACCGCCCAGTTGACGTGGCACGGGAGCTTGTCGAGTTCGTCGACCGGTTCGTATGCCGGCGTGAGCGCGCTCGTCGCGAGCAGGACCGTCAAGTGTGAACCTGCGGAGAATCCGAACGCGCCGATTTTCTCAGGGTCGAAGCCGCGTTTTTTCGCCTCGTTGCGGACGAGACGGACGGCGCGTTGTCCGTCCTCCCACGCGCTCTGGTAGATCGGCAGTTTCAGCGGGCGCGGCGTGCGGTAGGTGAGGTTCACGCAGACGAAACCGAGTTCCGTGAACTTCTTGGCAGCCCGTTCAATCGCCGCCCCGTCGCAGCAATTTTGATAACCACCGCCGGAAATGAGCAGCATGCATCCGCCATTTTTTTCAGCGGGCGGCTCATACCAGTCGAGATGTGGCATCGTGTTTTCCGCTGCCTTGAATCCCGGCGCTTTTGCCTCCAGGGTGGTCGCCGCGATTTGCTGGGGCTGGAAATCCGGAATCTTTCCTTCCGGCCACAGCGCGACCCGCTCCCCGGCAAACGCCAGAACGGCAGCCAGCAACCAAGAACAAGAACAGAGAGTGAACAGCTTTTTCATCGTATTGATTCCTATGTTAAAAGAGCGTGATCGTGGCAGGTGGAGTGAGATTTTGAAGTATCTTTGAGAGTCCGCCAATCTCCCGATCATACGGAAATGCCAAGGACTTCTTGCGCGGGGAATGGCAAAATATCGCGAAAAATGCAAAGCCAGCCCCTGAAAACCACGAAAAAGCCCCCAGAATCGTCCGGTTTCACATCCGTGCTTGTATTCCGTTGAAAATCAGCGATTGCCTTCCGGCCCGTTGCGGAAAATCATCCTGCCGACGGTTTTGAATCAGACTACCTCATGGACACACCTCCCTTTTCCGAACTCGGCCTGCCTGATGCGCTGCTTGCCGCCATTGAAACCCTCGGCTACGAGCGGCCCTCGCCGATTCAGGCACTGAGCATCCCACCCGCGCTGGAGGGTCGGGACTTGGTGGGTTTGTCGGCCACTGGGTCCGGCAAGACCGCTGCATTCACCTTGCCGGCATTGGCGAAGATCGATCTTAAATCGCCGTGGACACAGGTCCTCATCCTCTGCCCGACCCGCGAGTTGGCCGTGCAGGTCTGTGAGGAAGTCCACCGTTTGGGTGCGAAAATGCGCGGCCTCCACGCCACTCCGGTCTATGGTGGTGCGCCGATGGACCGCCAGCTCCGTGCCCTACGCGATGGTGCGCAAGTCGTCGTCGGCACACCCGGACGTCTGCTTGACCACCTTCGACGCGGCAGTTTCGATGCCTCCCGTGTGCGCATGGCCATCCTCGATGAGGCGGACCGTATGCTCGACATGGGATTCAAGGAGGAAATGGATGAGTTGCTTGCCGCGTTGCCAGCGGACCGGCAGACCTTGTTTTTCTCCGCCACGATGAGCCCGGGGGTTTCCCGACTGATCCGCAGTTTCGGCAAGGACCCGCAGGTCGTTGAGATCCAACAGAAGGCCCGCACGGTTTCCACCGTCGAACAATCGTATTTCGAAGTCCGCCAGCGCTCGAAGGTCGAGGTGCTTTCCCGCATCCTTGACATGAATCCGCCGCGCCTCGCTCTGGTTTTCTGCAACACCAAGCGCTCGGTGGACGAATGCACCGAGGATCTCGTCAACCGCGGATATGCCGCGGACCGTCTCCACGGCGACATGACCCAGATGATGCGCGAACGCGTCCTGAAACGATTCCGCGAGGGATCGGTCGAGTTGTTAGTCGCCACCGACGTCGCAGCCCGTGGACTCGATATCGATGAAATTGACATCGTTTTCAACTATGACCTCCCCACCGACCCGGAAGATTACGTCCACCGTATCGGCCGCACCGGTCGTGCCGGTCGTTCGGGCCGTGCGGTGAGTTTTGTCTATGGCCGCGACATCTATCGGATGCAGACGATCGAACGGTTCATCCGCCAGGTGATCCACCGCGAGAGAATCCCGTCCGTCGAACAAGTCGAAGGCCGCCGCGCGGATTTGATTTTTGATTCGCTCAAGGAGCGCCTGGAATCCGGGAAATTCGATACCTATCAGGACAACATCGACCGTTTGTTGGATCAAGGTCACACGCCCACCGACATTGCGGGCGCGCTGGTCACCCTGCTGCGCGAGGCCAGCGGGCGCGAAGGATCACTCATCGATGAGGACCGCGAACCGGAACGCCCGGCACGCCGTGAAAAAAACCGCGACGTCCGCGCGCCACGCGAGGATTCCCGTGACGAACGCCGCGATGATCGGGGACCGAAGTCCGGGCCGAAATTCGAGCGTGGCCCGATCCCGCACGAGGAAGGCATGACGCGCATGTTCCTATCACTTGGCAAGACCCACGGCGTGATGGCCAAGGAAATCGTCGGCATGCTTTACCGTGAAGCCGGTTTGCCCGACGGTTGCCTCGGACGCATCACCTTGTTTCCAAAGCACTCGTTGGTCGATATTCCGGAATCGCTGGTCGGACAGGTCATGGATCGCACCCGCAACGCCCGCCTGCGCGGCAGGCCGTTCCGGATCGATGTGGACCGCGGTCCGATGTGAGGTCGAGAGGCGTCTTAAAAATGGCAGGGACCGATCTCCGAGCGGTCCATGAAGATGGATAGTGAATGAGAGTCGTTGACTTGATTTTCAAGTATTTCATGGGCATCAGCATTCTCATTTCATATGTCGGACCGCTCGGAGAGACGGTCCCTGCCTTTGTAAATATTCAAGCCTCTAAGTCAAAGCGATCGGGTGATCGCGCGGGCGAGACGGGCGAGAGCCTCATTCATGGCGGAGACACGCCCGGCAAGCGCGGCGGATGTGATGGCGGAATCCGTGGCGGAGACCGGCACCATGGTTTGGAACGTGCGGGTATCCGCAACACGCCCGGTCACCGGTTGCAACTTCCAGGTGCATTCGAGAACGACATTGCCGATGGCATCCGCCTCGAAACGTGAAATCCTGATCTCTAACAAATTTTGGTAATCGAGGGTGACGAAGCTCTCCACCGGCTGGATGTTGAGCGAATTGGTGAGGCGTCCGAGATTGATGGCCATGACGCGCGAGATGCCTGCGTTCAGCGGCTCCGCCCACAGATGGTAGTTGTTCATCTGGAGGGTGCCTCCATCACTACGGCTGACGAGTTGCTCTCGGTCGAGATAACTCGGAAGCGAGGGGCGTGAGATGGCGATAGCCGGGCTGGAGCCGGTGATCCCACGGTGGGGGACGGTAGCTTCTAACATGTGATGGACCGTGGTGTCCTTCACGGGTTCAAGCATGCTGCCGCAGGATGCGAGGATGCACGGAATGACGAGAAAAATAGCGTGAGTTTTCATTCGGGTATGGCTTTGCCGGAGATCAGGGCTTTGGGATTGCGTTTCAGGTCATTGGAAAGCTCCTTGAGCGCGCGTGAGGCGCGTTCCGTTTCCTGCAGCACATTCTGTAGGCGCAGGATCACCGGCGAGCGCGGGCTGCTGAGCTGGGCGATGTCCTTGGCGGCCGCATCTATGTTTGCGATCCCGGCATCGGTTTTGGCAATCACGGCACGGAGTTCCGTCAAGAGCGGATCGATTCCGTTGTTGGCCTTGGTGGCGAGTCCGTCGATTTGGCGGATTGCGGCATCGAGGTTTTCCACCGCACTGGTGAGCTTTTCGTTGCCGGTGAATTTGCGGATATCGCCGGTGATGGCTAACACGTTTTCGTTGATTTCCTTGACCTTTAGTTCGGCGATCTGGGATTTGGCGGCGGCTAGAACGTCTCGGAATTCGGTGGTCACGCTGTCGAGATCGAGCGCGTTGAATTTTTTCAAACCGTCGGAAATTCCGGAAATCAGCGCATCCATTCCTGTGCCGATGGTGGGAATGACCGGATAGCGTGGCTCGCTGCGGGAATGATAGACGAAGCCCGGTTTATCCGGAACAATGTCGAACTCGATGTAAAGCTGCCCGGTGAGCAGGCTCTGCTGCACCATGCCTGCGCGCAGGCCCTCGCTGACGGCCTTGGCCACGCCCTCAGCGGTGGAGAAGTCGATACCTCCTCCTGCTTCGGTGCTGATCAGTCCGAGTTCTTTTTCCCCGAGTTCCACGACCACGGGAATGACCTTGCGGTTCTCCTCGCGGTCCACCAGCACGCTGATGGATTTTACTCTGCCGATGCGGACGCCGCCGAAGCGGACATCGGATCCGACCTGCAGGCCGTTGGCGCTCTTGTCGAAGTAGAGCAGCACGGAGTGGGTGTTTTTGAATAACTTCCCAGCGCCTAACAAAACGATGGCCGCACCTGCGAGGATCAGGCCGATGAGTGTGAAAACGCCGATGAGGGTGGGGCTTGCTTTTTGGCTCATGTCGGGATTTCGGTTGGGGTTTCCGGTTGCTCGCCGCGATTGAGGAAAAGCCGGACTGCGGGATTTTCCGAGTGCTTGCGGAGTTCGGACGGATTGCCGGTGGCTCCCTGGGTGCGTGTGGCAGTATCGAGGAAGATCGAGTTGTTGGCGATGGCTAATATGCTGGCGAGTTCGTGGGTGACGATGACCACGGTGGATCCCAGGCTGTCGCGCAGGCGGAGGATGAGTTCATCGAGACGGCGCGAGCTGAGCGGGTCTAGGCCGGCGCCGGGTTCGTCCAGGAAGAGGATTTCCGGGTCCAGCGCCATCGCGCGGGCGATTCCAGCGCGTTTGTTCATGCCGCCGCTGATTTGCGAGGGGTAGTAGTCTTCATAACCCGAGAGGCCCACCAGTGACAGCTTGTATGAAGCCAGATCGCGAATGGCCTTGTGGGTCATGCGGGTGTTTTCCTCGATCGGCAGTGCGATGTTTTCCGCCAAGGTGAGAGAGGACCAGAGCGCGCCGGATTGATACATCACACCGAAACGTCGGGTGAATGCGCCGCGTTCGGCGGGATCCGTGGCGGTGAAGTCCTTATCGCCATACAGGATCGTGCCCTTGGCGGGCTCCTGCAAGCCGATGAGATGTCGCATCAGGGTGCTCTTGCCACAACCGCTGCTGCCCATGATGATGAAAATGTCTTTTTCCGCGATTTCAAAATTGAGATCCCGCATGACCACGAAGGAGTCATAGGCCATCGTGAGATCACGCGCGGTGATCATGGGCTTGGTCGCAGGGGGGTGCTGTTGCGCCGTCATGAATGTTAGATGTCGAGGATGGTGAAAATCGCGGCAAATCCGGAGTCGAGCACGATGATGGCCGTGATGGATGCCACCACGGCGCGGGTGGTTGCTTTGCCGACGCCTGCGGAGGAATTTTCGCATTTCATGCCTTCGAGGCAGCCGCTCAAGGCGATCACCGCACCGAAGAACACGCTCTTGAAAACCCCGAGGGAGGCCGTGGTCATATCCAGTGATGAGAGAGTTTCGTTCCAATAAAGCACTGGCGGAATTCCCACGGTGGCACCGACCAGCATGCCTCCCAGGATGCCCACGATGTTTGCATAAATTGTCAATATCGGCAGCATCAGGATCAATGCGAGCAGGCGGGGCAGCACGAGGAAATCGAATGGATTGAACCCGAACGTCCGCAATGCGTCGATTTCCTCATTCACCTTCATGCTGCCGATATGGGCGGCAAACGCGGCACCGGTGCGGCCGCTCATGATGATAGCCGTCATGACCACGCCCATTTCGCGGACCATCGCGATGCCGACCAGATCCGCCACGTAGAGGCCGGCACCGAAGTTGGCCAGTTGGACATTGCCGACAAAGGCGAGAATCAGGCCGATTAGAAAACTGATGAGCGAGACGATCGGTAATGCCTGGACTCCGCATTCCTGAACGATAGCCCAGAAATCCTGGGCGCGGAAGTGGGCTCTGCCGGTGACAAATCGTCCCATGGAGATCACCGCCTGCCCGGTGAAATCCGCAACCTGATGCAAAGATTCCCAAACCCTGATCGAGGCCTTTCCCAGTTTTTTAATTTCGGAAGTGGCGGGGGCATCCTTGTTGGCATCGATTTCTTCAGGCACGGCTAGAGCGAGCTCCAATAAACCGATAAGTCCGGCTGGAAGTCCCTCCATGGATGGTTCCAGTGGTGTTCCAGTCGGGGGATTTGCCGTCCGAAACTGCGCGAGGATGAAGGCCGGCAGGATGGAATCGAAGGTGCCCAGTTCCGTGGTGACATAGCGGTCCGGCGCCTGATGCGAGGCGGGTCCGTGGATTTTCGGAGGTGGGCCATCGCGTAGCCAGTCACCGGAAATTTCCAACACCACCTTATCGTCCGCTTTCGTCCAGCGGGCGCTCGGTAGAGCATCGCTTTTTGACATGTCTTCATATCTCAGAAAAATCACATCCGGACAAGCCTTACCTCGCGGAAACGGGATGTGGAAATTTGCCATCGCCTTGTCATGGTGGCGGTGCTAGCAATCCTGCGGATGTTTGAAGTCAGACAAAAACCGGAAATGGTCGAGCGCGCGCTGCTGGTGCGCTTTTATTTCGACCCGCGCGAGGCCACCGAGGCAGAGTCGCTGTTGGAAGAACTCGGCGAGCTCGTGAAGACCCTCGGCATCGAGGTGGTCGAGGCCGTGCTCCCGCGCTGCCGGGAAATGCATAAGAAATTCCTCTGCGGCACCGGTAAAGCTGCCGAAATCACCGAACTCGCCCGCGCCCACGAGTGCGACGTGATCGTCATCGACAACGGCCTAGCACCGTCCCAACAGCGGGAGTGGGAAAAACTCGCCGACCTCTGTGTGATCGACCGCGAGGAGGTTATTCTCGATATTTTCGCCAAACGCGCCCACACGAGCGAGGCGCGCCTGCAAGTCGAACTCGCCCGTATGCAATACGCGCTGCCACGTCTCGCGCGGATGTGGGGGCACCTCGACCGCGAAGGCGGCGCTGGTTCCGGTGGCGGGCAGGGCGGGGGAGCTGCCCGCGGCATGGGTGAGAAACAGATCGAGGTGGACCGCCGGCTCGCCAACATGAGCATCGATCGCTGCAAGCGCGAACTCGAACTCGTCCGTAAACAACGCAAGACCCAGCGCAAGGAACGCGAGCGCATGGACACTCCCCACGCCGCCATCGTCGGATATACCAATGCCGGGAAATCCTCGCTGCTCAATATCCTCAGCGGGGCCGATGTGATGGCCAAGGACATGCTCTTCGCCACGCTGGACACCACCACCCGCCGTATCGATCTGCCGGATGGTCAACCGTTGCTCATCACCGACACGGTAGGATTTGTTAGAAATCTCCCGCACCGCTTGGTCGAGGCATTCAAGGCCACGCTGGAAGAAGCCGTGCTCGCGGATTTCCTCATCCATGTGCTGGACGCCACCGCTCCGGAAATCGAACGGTTTCACGACACCACACTCGAAGTGCTCAAGGAACTCGGCGCGGAAGACAAGGAAGTCATCACCGTGCTCAATAAAATCGATCTCGTCACCGAGGATGACGCGCTAACAAGGTTGGAGTGGCGCTTTCCGGATGCGCTTCACGTTTCCTCCATCACCGGCCAGGGCTTGGAGTCGTTGCTCAAGGATTGTGCCGAGGTGCTTGCGGACCGCGTGTGTTGCAAGGACTACCGGATTCCCCAGCAGCGCGCCGATTTGGTGAGCCTTCTCCACCGCGAGGCAAAGGTGCTTGCCACGGAATACGATGGCGATGATATCCTCGTTCGCGCCGTTGTCCCTCCTACCATTGCGGGACGTATCGAAGCGTTTTGCTCAAAGCCCGAATGAAATCGCCGGTATCTAACATCGATGTTCTTTGATCCAATATCAGGCTCGCTGTCCCATACATCTCTATGAATTCATTGTTTCTCATAAACACCACATCCTGCCATTGAATCGTGCCATGCTTTGGAGTTTTTGGAGAAAAGGGCCCAAAAAAATCCCAGGGAACAAGGGATGAATGATAAAATCTTGGCGAAATTCCGGCCTAATGCACGACCCAATCGCAACGGACGGCGGCCAGGACCAAGCACTTCAAGTCCCATATATTTCTTGCCCAGCGTGCCCCGCAACGGCGTGCATTCCATGATCGAACAATATAAGATCCATATCGGCACCCATGCGTCTTTGATCCAAATCTGTCCATGCGTCATTCGGGCCAAGGGTCCGTCGATCATTGGGCTTTGATCTGTGATGATTTTGTACAAAAGAAGGGTCAAAAGCCAAATGGGAATAATGTCGAATAAAAACGCCAATATTCGTTTGAATCCGTTAGCTCTTTTATACATGGGGTGAATTCATTTCATTTCGCGATCCAACCGGCCGTTGCGTATTGCCACGCGGATATCGCAGTCTTTTTGGTCGTAGTAACCGATCCCTGTAATACATGAAATAATGACCGCTGGCCGGGTCATGAACCACAAAGTCGTCCTCGACCTGGCCGATGTGGCTGATCTGGCCTTTCTTCACGAAATGAACCCCATCGGTTGAGACCGCGTAACCCCAGTCGCATTGTTTCTGGCCAGCACCATACCACATCTTGAATACGCCATTCTCATACAAGACAAACGGATCCCACGTTCCGTCGCGATCCCAGTCGTTTTCGCCACCTTTTGGCAGAACGGGATTGGCCGGATCCTTCGTCCAGTGGATGCCGTCGGGTGAGGTGGCGTGTCCGATTTGAAGGGAGGCGAATTCCGACCAGTTGTCGGATTTGCTGCTGCGCACGCCCCATGCCTCGTAATACAGATGGAGCACATCACCCACCTTCAACACGTTCATCGTCCCCAGTGCCCCAGCATCCCACTCACCCTTCGCTCCCGGTCGCAATACCGGATTGCCATCAAATGGTTTGAAATCGTCTTTCCCTGCCATCTGTTGCAATTGTTCATGCGTATTCACCGGAGGAGACTCAGGCTTTTGATCGCTTTCCTGAGCAGACGTCGGGGGGGCGACGCATGCCAGAATCACAATCGATATAGACAACTTGAACATCATCATTTCAGCTACTGAGGAGAATATGGGTTTAGGGAAAGTTGCAAGAACACTGCGGTTTATAGTCAACGTTTCGCATCACCGTCCAGCCCTTTTTGAGTTCAGCGAGAATGGTCAAAGGTCTGCCACCCGCTACCGGGGTGTAAGTTTGATGGGGGTTCGATGGTTATTGGATGCTGGCTCCCCAATCTCCTGACAGGGTGAAAACCTTCCTTTGGATATGGGTTGTTCCTTCTGTATTCGAAATGTTAGAAGTGGGGTTTCCGACGCTTCAGGTGTTGATGCGCCACGGCTCATCAGCATATAGCTCAACAAAACCACACGATGCACAAACCCATGCTGACATTGATGTCTCCTTCTTCTGCTTGAATATTAGGGCTCCCGGATTTCCAAATGTGGCAATTTTCATGTCGTGCTCGAAGCTCTCGTCTCCGCGATCGACGGCTTTCGCATCTGCGATCACATCCGCACATCCGCACTTCGGGCATTTTCCGGTTTTTTTCATGGTGGATAAATTTTTTCAAACATTACTTATTCCTAGCATCTAAAGAAGTGATATCCAGGAGGATTGCGGTGGCACGCTGGTTAGGAAATGCCTGATCCGTCAAGAATGGTTTGCTGTCGGACGCGTATATTCGGGCGGGATGGGCTGGAATTTTCGGGCGGGCTGATCCAGCGGATGGCTTGGGGAAGAGACAGAAGATTTTGAGACAGAAGACTAAGAATTTGAGATTGGGGCACGGGCGGCGTCCTGATCATCCATGCTTTCCAAGCCGCGTGTATTCTGCTTTCATCCTGCGCATGACGGCCACACCGCGCTTTCTTCGCATGTCCAAAGGTGATCTCGACGGTTTTTTCGGGCTGTTCGTGGACAATCTGCTCCAGCTTCTCCTGATCTTCACGCTCTGCCCGTTGCTTTGTGGCATCAGCGCGGCGGAGGTGGCGTCGAAGATTCTACCTGGTGCCGCGCTGAGTATCCTCGCGGGGAACTTCTTCTTTGCCTGGCAGGCGTGGGGTCTCGCAAAACGCGAGGGCCGCGAGGACGTCACGGCGATGCCCTACGGGATCAACACGGTCAGCCTTTTCGCCTACATCGTCTTCATCATGGCACCGATCTATCGTCAGACGAACGATGCCGCACTCGCGTGGAAAGCCGGCCTGTTCGCGTGTTTCATCAGTGGGGTTATGGAGCTCATCGGAGCCTTCGTGGGTGATTTCCTCCGCCGTCATGCGCCGCGGGCGGCGTTGCTGTCTTCGCTGGCGGGCATTGCGATCACATTTATCGCGATGGGTTTTGTGTTTCAAATCTTCGCGACACCGGCGCTCGGCCTGTTGCCCATGCTCATCATCCTCGTGTGTTATGCGTCGAAGCTAAACCTTCCGTTGGGGCTGCCGGCGGGCTTTGTTGCCGTTGTTACGGGCACCCTGCTCGCGTGGGTGTTGCGGGCTGCGGGTCTCGCACCGGGTGCGGTTCCCGTAGAAGCCACGTCATGGGGCTTTCATCCGCCGCACTGGTCGGGCGGAGATCTTTTCAGTTTCCTTTTCTCCAAGGTCGGATGGAGCTACATGGCTGTCATTTTTCCGATGGGACTTTTCAACATCATCGGGTCGCTGCAGTGTCTTGAGAGTGCGGAAGCAGCGGGAGATCGGTTTCCCACGCGACCCTCACTTCTGGCCAATGGCATTGGCAGCATCGTCGCGGCGTGTTTCGGCAGTCCCTTCGCAACCACACTCTACATCGGGCATCCCGGGTGGAAGGCCATGGGCGCGCGCTGGGGTTATTCGTGGTTGAATGGCACGGTCATCTGCGGCATCGCCCTATTCGGGGCCGTGAGTCAGGTGCTGCGCATCGTGCCGCTGGAGGTCACGCTTGGCATCCTGCTCTGGATCGGGCTCGTGATCACGGCACAGGCGTTTCAGGCCAGCCCGCAACCGCACGCCATTGCGGTTGCGGTGGGACTTGTCCCTTCACTGGCGTCATGGCTGTTAGTGCAGATCGAAACCACGCTCCGCGTCGCCGGCACCAACCTCGCAGCCACGGCGGACAAGTTCGCGCCGAACCTGCACATCCACGGCGTCATCGCGCTGAGCCAGGGTTTCCTCCTCACGTCCATCATCTACGCCGCTGTCACTGCGTTCGTGATAGACCGCAAGTTCAAACACGCGGCGGGCTGGCTTTTGGCAGCGGCCTTACTCTCCGCCACGGGCATGATGCACGCCTACACACTCACCCCGGGTGGTGTGGAAAACCACTTCGGCTGGTTCACTGCGGCACCGGCTTTCTCCATTCCGTATGCCGCGGCCGCTGCGATGCTGTGGGCGCTGGGCATGCGGCAGGATAAGGTGTGAAAATTCAGGGTGTCAATGAATCCCCCGTTGCCTTGATCAGAGTATTGTCGGTCTAGGTGAATTTTTATGGAGCGGTTTGTTGTACCAGTTGATTCATGCGGTTGATGGTAATCAGTCGCTCCAAATGCACCTGTGGCGACGCTCCATCACAATGATTGGGTAGCACACCGTCTAAATCAAGTTCCATAGCCCTGGCGATGCTCTTGGTAATCTCAGCTCCATCGTTGTTGAAAATCGCAGGTGGCACATGTGAAAAAATCCCGTAGCTCGCAAAGAGGTCGGCACAGAAGAGCAACTTCAGGCGCTCGCAGTAAAAGCCGGAATGACCGGTCGTGTGACCAGGAAGGTGGATGACGGTCAGGCCGTGCCAGATTTCCAGAAAGTCACCATGGTCCAGGAGACGTGTTGGAGTGAACCTTCGAAATCTAAAAAGTGGACGGCCGACCTTAGAAATGCCTGATCTGTCAAGGATGGTTTGGCTCCAATGAAAGAATGAACGGGGTGAAACTCAAAGGAAAAACGACCGTGTTTTGTGTTAACGATGTCCCACGGGACACAACCTCGTTGAGGTTGGATGGTGTGTGGATTTCTTACCCAAGGTAGCCCCGCAGCGGGAGCAACCTTGGGCTTTGTGACGGAATCCCGTTGGGATTCGGGAGAGGTGCCGGCCATCTTCAATCCCCAATTTGACTCCGCTAAGCTCCGTCCAACCAGTCAGGCTTCGCGGTATTTTCCAAGCCGCCAGAGCGGCCACTGGTTTCCAATATCCCATCCTACCTCTTCCCCCGCGCCGCGTCGCTGAATGCGCGGAGGTTTTCCGTGCTGGTGTCGGGCGGCATTCCTCCGGCGCATGAGAGGATCAGGTGCGAGGGATTGGAGGCGGTATCGGCCAGGATTTTTCCAACGGCGTTGGCGACATCGTCTGCGGAACCACTGGCGAGTACGTCGCGCGGTGGAATCACGCCGAGGATTGTTAGACGGCCTCCTTCCATGGCCCGCATTTCTTCGAGCGGAGTCTGAATGCCGGGGTTGTAAAGATTGACGCCCATATCCGGGTAATGTTTCAGCGATTGCGCGCACGGTGCGTCGTTGTGGAAAAATCTAACGGTCACATCGGTGTCGTAGATCTCTTTCAGATAGGGGAAGCCGAATTCCAGGAAATCCGCCTCGCTGAGGAAGCCGACGATGTCGTCGAGCATCATCATGCCGTCGATGGTTGGGAAGGTTTCGCGCTGGAGGGTATGCCAGTTTTTCAGGAAGCGGGTGATGGTCCGCAGCATCGCGTGCATTTCATCGGGGTCGGTTTTGATGCCCATCAGAAACTCGGTGGTGCCCATCAGGAAGGTGGCGATGTTGAGCGGTCCGCGGGAAACCGAGAAACGGATCTTGTGGCCCATTTCCTCGATCTTCGGCTGGGTGCGTTTGAGCCGCGACAGCATGAAGGGAAGCAATCCGTCCGTGGCGGGATTGGGTTCCAGCAGCTTCGCCGCCTGTTCGGGTTCCTCAACGACCTTTTCCGCGTGGGGAAACTCATTGACGGGGAAAATACAGCGTGCGCCGAAGGCGGAGGGTTCGGTGCACATGCCGAACTCCGACCAGAAACCGGGCAGGAACATGAACTCGGGAAATGCCTCGATCGCCTTCCGGTTTGCTTCAAACCACAATTCGTCGCTGGTGAGGTAATCCGCGATGTTCATGCCGGCCCACCCGGGCAACCATGGGCAATCGATGATGAAACCCATGGGCATGGGCTGGATGATTTCGCCATTCAGAACGGCGAGGAGTTGGTTCCAATGGGCGTCTGTCATGGCGAAGGGTTGTTTTTTTTAGAAAACCACGTGCGAAAAACTCGATCTGCGATCGAACGGGCGGATGTTCGGCCGGTCGCCGGAGGACGGCAATAGCATTTTTTGCATTGTGTGCGGGCAATGGTCGGCGTTACGATGTCACCCATGATCCGAACCGAGCCGGTTGGTCGAATCCGCAGCCAATGGGGTGAAGGCCCGATCTGGTGGCGTGGGGCCTTGTATTATGTCGATATTGAAGGCCACAAGGTCCATCGTTTTGATCCTGCGGATGGCAGCGAGCGGTCGTGGGACGTCGGGCAGCGGGTGGGCACCGTGGTGCCGCGTGAGAGTGGCGGCTTCGTGATCGCCGGAGATCATGGATTTTATTTTCTCGATGAGGAAACCGGAAAACTCACGACCATCGCGGACCCGGAGCATGACAAACCCAATAACCGGTTCAACGACGGCAAATGCTCGCCGGACGGAAGGTTTTTTGCGGGAACCATGAGTCTCACTCGGAAAACCGGCGCGGCCCGGCTCTATCGGCTCGATCCGGACCTCAGCGTGCACGAGGCGTTTGGTCCGGTCACCACTTCCAATGGCATCGTCTGGTCCGCTGATGGCGGTACAGCCTATTACATCGACACCCCGCGCCGTGAGGTGCTTGCCTTCGATTACGAGGCAGGGCGACTGCTTAATCCCCGCACGGTGGTCACCACCGGCCACATCGAAGCCTCGCCGGATGGCATGGCCATCGACACTGCGGGTCATCTTTGGATCGCATTCTGTCATGGCGGTTGTGTGTCGTGCTTTGATCCTGCGAACGGCAACGAGTTGCACCGCATCGCCCTGCCATGCCTGGAAGCCACGGCCTGCGCCTTTGGCGGGCCGGATCTAACGGACCTATTCGTCACCACCGGCATTCACAAGACAGCGAAGGAGGAGCACTCCGGCCGCCTATTTGTCATCCGCGGCCTCAATGCGCGGGGGGTGCCGACGAATGCCTTCGCGGGGTGAACGGAGAATCCGCGCTTGTAGCGGCGCGTCTATGACCGCCGCTGATTGCCCCCGAGGGCGGGGCGTTCAAGAAACGTCAAAGAAGAGCTTCGCGCATTTCATCGGCATCGACGCTCATAGAGCGACGCTACAAGCGTTTCAGAGTGCGCCGAAGCGGCGGTGGCGGCGTTGGTATTCGTTCACGGCCTCGACCAGGTCATTGCGACGGAAGTCCGGCCAGAATTTTTTCACGATCACGATCTCGGCGTAGCTGATCTGCCAGAGTAGGAAGTTCGAGACACGCATTTCGCCCGACGTGCGGACGAGCAGGTCCGGGTCCGGGATGCCGGCGGTTTGCAGGCGCGAGGCGAAAACCTCGGCGGTGATTGCATCCGGTGAGAGGACTCCGGCCGCAGCGTCAACTGCCAGGGATTTCGCAGCGGAGACGATTTCTTCGCGTCCGCCGTAGGACAGCGCCAGGACCAGCGTCATCGTCTTGTGATCCGCCGTGCGTGCCATGATCCGATCTAACAAATTTCGGGTTTTTGCGGGAAGGCGGTCGAGTTGACCGATGGCAAGCAGCCGGATTTTTTGACGGTCCAGCTCCTTGGCTTTTTCCGCTAGAAACCGGTCGAGTAATGCCATGAGCGCCTTGACTTCGGATTCCGGACGGTTCCAGTTTTCCGAGGAGAACGCGTAGAGTGTCAGGTATTCGACGCCCAGATCGATGCAGGTATCGGTGATTTCCCTGACCGACTCGGCGCCGGCGCGGTGGCCTTCCCTGCGCGGCAGTCCGCGCTCCTTGGCCCAACGTCCGTTGCCGTCCATGATGACGGCGATGTGACGCGGGGTGTCTGGAAAATCTGACATGGTGGGTATGGATCGGTCGGATTGATCAGATCGATCGGATCATGCTTGTGGAGCCACAAGAGTTTGGATTCTATCAGGACCCACGCCGACAAAAGCGATGGGGGCGCCGCAGAGTTCCGCGAGGCGTGCAAGATAGGATTTGGCACGTTCCGGCAGTTGCTCGTAGCTGGTGCAGGCCGTGGTATCGCATTTCCAGCCGGGGAGTGATTCGTAAACCGGCACGGCACGGTCCCATGCCGAGCGATCCGCTAGCGGAAGGGTGTGCAGGGTGCCGTCGATGTCGTAGGCGGTGCAGATTTGCAGGGTTTCGTAGGCGTCCAGGCCATCGACATTGGTCACGGCCAGGCCGGTCACGCCATTGACCATGCAGGCGAAGCGTAACAGCACGGTGTCCAACCAACCGCAGCCGCGCGGGCGGCCGGTGGTGGCACCAAACTCACGACCGAGTCCATGCAGGTAGTCTGATAGACCTTCGTCGCCGGTCGGGAACGGGCCCGAGCCGACACGGGTGGTGTAGGCCTTGCAGACACCGACTACCGCGTCGATCGCCGTGGGTGGCAGGCCGGTGCCCGTGCAGGATCCACCGGCGGTGGTGTTGGAGGATGTGACAAACGGATAGGTTCCGAAGTCGATATCCAGCAAGGTCCCCTGCGCACCTTCGAACAACAGGGTTTTTCCGGATTTCCATGCCTCGTGCAAGACGGGAATGGTGTTGGTGATGTGCGGGCGGAGACGTTCGAAAGCGGTGTAAACCTCGTCAATCACCTGATCGGCATCGAATAGGGTTAGATCGAATTTGGCCAGCACTTCATTGGCTTCCGCCACGCGGCGTGTGATCTGTGCGCAGGCGAACTCGCGGTTGAGTAAATCCGCCATGCGCAGGCCGCAGCGGTTGATCTTGTCCGCATAGGTTGGGCCGATGCCGCGCTTGGTGGTGCCGATCTTCTGCTCGCCGAGTGCGGCCTCGCGTGCGGCGTCGAGTTCCTTGTGGCACGGGAGAACGACGTGGGCGCGGTCCGAGATGAGGAGTTTGTCCGGCGTGATGGAGATGCCTTGGCCCTCGATGCGCTCGATTTCCGTGACGAGTCCGACGGGGTCGACGACCACGCCGTTGCCGATGACGTTGATTTTCGAGTCCCAGATGATTCCGGACGGGAGCAGGTGAAGCACGTATTTCGTGCCTCCGGTGATGACCGTGTGACCCGCGTTGTTGCCGCCTTGGCCGCGGATGACCACGTCCGCGGTTTCAGTGAGGTAATCAACGATCTTGCCTTTGCCTTCGTCCCCCCACTGGAGACCTGTGATGATGGTGTTCATGAAAATTGGTGAAATTTTTGTTATAGGTTATAAGTTATGAGTTATAAGTGATGATACGTTTAACCGATAACCATTAACTTTTAACTTCGTCGATCAGACGCGCGAATTCCTCGAAGAAATACGAGGCGTCGTTAGGGCCGGGGGCGGCTTCGGGGTGGTATTGCACGCTGAAGACCGGGAGTGTCGTGTGGCGCATGCCCTCGACGGTGCCGTCGTTGAGGTTGATGTGGGTGACTTCGACTTCCGGTGGGAGTGATTCCGGCGCCACAGCAAATCCGTGGTTCTGCGAGGTGATGGCGATTTTTCCGGTGCGGAGGTCCTTGACCGGCTGGTTGCCGCCGCGATGGCCGAATTTCAGTTTGAATGTGGTCCCGCCGAACGCGTGAGCTAACAATTGGTTGCCGAGACAGATGCCGAAGATCGGTTTTTTACCGATGAGTAGGCGAAGTTCCTCGTGGATATAGCCGAGGGCCGCCGGATCTCCGGGACCATTCGACAGGAAGATTCCATCCGGATTTTTCGCGAGCACCTCGGCGGCGGTGGTGGTGGAAGGGACCACCTCGACATCGAATCCGGCCTGGCGCAGGCGGCGCAGGATGTTGAACTTGATGCCGAAATCATAAGCGACGATGCGGTGGCGCACCGGCGGAAGATCTTCGTAGGGCCCCATGTGGCCTGTCGATGTGTTAGGCAGCACCCATTCGCGCGATTCGTCCTCCCATTTGAATGAAGTTTCGGTGGAAACCTCCTTCACATAGTCCATCCCTGCCATAGAGGGCGAGGCTTGGGCGGCGGCAATGGCCTCCTCACGGCTGAGTTCGGTGGTCACGCAGGCGCGCATGGCACCGAGCGAGCGCAGGTGTTTGGTGAGCGCACGGGTATCGATGCCCTCGATGCCGAGGACGCCGTGGCCGGCGAGGTATTCGGAGAGCGGTTGGGAAGACCGCCAGTTGGAAGGGACTTCGCAGAGTTCACCGATCACGAACGCGCGGATGTGAGGTTCGCGGGATTCCGCGTCCTCGGGATTGACCCCGTAATTTCCGATCTGCGGGTAGGTCATGCTTACGATCTGTCCGCGGTAGGATGGATCGGTGATGACCTCCTGATATCCGGTCATGGAGGTGTTGAAACAAATTTCACCGGTCGTGGTTCCGGTGGCACCAAACGCGGTTCCTTCGAAACAGCGTCCGTCTTCTAGGGCTAAAATGGCATTAATCGGCACGGCGGGGCGAAACCTAGGCAGTCCGCCGCAACGATGCAAGTGCAGGCTTCATTCTCTTGCACGACTATCGATCACAATCGTGACCGGACCATTGTTGACGAGCGAAATTTTCATGTCTCCGCCGAACACCCCGCGGCCCGTGGGTTTGCCGATTTCCCTTTCCATTGCGGAGCAAAATGCCTCGTAAAGCGGTTCGGAATGCTCCGGAGCCGCCGCGCGGATGAATGATGGCCTGTTGCCTTTCTTGGTGGACGCGTGGAGCGTGAATTGGCTCACCACCAACACCTCGCCCCCGGTTTCGGTCACGGAAAGGTTCATTTTTCCGTCATCATCGCCGAAAATCCGCATCTTCGCGGTTTTGGCGGATAGCCACTCGATATCTGATGCATCATCCGCCTCCTCGATGCCGAGCAGAACCAGAAGCCCCGGTCCGATCTGTGAAATCGTTCGACCGTCGATGGCCACCGCCGCCTCAAGAACTCGTTGGATCACTGCTCGCATGGATTTTATAGAATTTTCCAAACCATCCCGAGCAGGGCGCAGACCGTCAACACTGGAATCACGCGCTACAATTCTTCAAACCACTTCTTGCCAACATACCTTTGGGTTGGTATGTTTTTCTCATGAAGCAACGCAAGAAGGAGCCTGTGCGGACCCGGCAGGCGATATTGGATGCCGCAGGCGTGGAATTTTCGATTGGTGGGTATTCCGGGAGCGGTCTGGGATCGATTGTTTCCAGGGCGGAACTGACCAAAGGTGCTTTGTTTCATCATTTTCCAGACAAGCAGGCTCTGGCCAAGGCCTGGATTGCCGATGCCCTGGCACCGGCGATGGAAAAACTGTGGATCGCGCCGATGGATGTGTTGAGTTCGCTCGATGCGTTTCGTTCGTTCTGTCGGGCTCGTTGCATGGAGCTTCGGCCCGGGGATCCGGCATCGGCGCTGGTTTCGCTGACGGCGGAGACCGCTGCCGCCTATCCGGAATTGGGAGTTGCTCTGGAAGTGGTTTTTTCAGATTGGCGGGCATCCATCGCCACATGGTTGGAGCGGGGGAAAGCCGCCGGTTGGATCCACCGTTCCATTCAACCCGCCGTGGAGGCCTCCTTCATCATATCGGTTTTTTCCGGTTTCACCGTCACCACCCAATGCCGCTCGGACGACTCCATGCACCGCACCTGTGCATCCGCCCTTGATGCGTATCTCGAAACCTTGCGTGCCCAGTGATTCTGAAATTTGATTTAATGGAATTTTTCTGAGAGACTTGGCATGCCGGTTGCTTGATAATTGACGTCGCGACACCTCAGGCGGTCCGACTGAGATGCCCTCTGGTTAATGGGTTTTCCAATGGGATGATCAGTCGGACCGCTTCTTTTTCGTGCCAGAACGCATGGTCGCCGGGTGTGGAAGTTGGAGTAACTTCAAATTGCAGGTGGCCCGCCCGCAACCTTTAACATTCAAATGAGTTGGGTGAGGGGCGCTGTGACTTCTTTGGATTGATTGGCGATTGTTGATTTTGAAGAATAGGGATGATTGCGCAATGTGCGCATTTCTCATGGTAGGGTTTCACCCCATAGACATGGAAGGTTTCAAGTGAAAAGGTCCGCCAAACGGCATTTAACGCCAGTCGCAATGATTCCATTGGCGGGAATTGCTGTTTTAAGCCAATATGAACTCCCCATCAGATTTGTTGTCTGCCGACTATTTGGCAGCATCGCGTTTTCACGTCGTGAACGGCTCTCCGGAGACCTTGCTGGCGGCTCAGGATTTAGGGTTGAATACGGTGAAAAATGGCATTGATACTCTGACGTTGCTCGATGATCTCGGTCTGATTCCGGCGATTCGATCGTTCATGAAAGTCTTTATGTCAGATACAGAAGTTGGGGTGAGCCGCAGGACATCCGCTATAACAGAGGAGCCAATCGGTGAAATCTGTAATGCGTTTTTCAGCATCATCCAAAAGACGCTCGATAACATGGGACACCATGTCAATGCCAGTCAGGCTGAGGTGAGTATCCAGCGTTTAGATGGAATAATTCGGATAGAAATCAAGGACAACGGACAAGGTGTTGAGGCGGAGGAGAAGATGATGCACAACGGTCTGGGTCGTAGGTGTTCAAAGCGACGCGCGGAAGTAAAGATATCAACAAGCTGACATCACGGTGCGGGCCAGAGCAGCCAGCCGCCGATGGCGAGGCCGAGGATGATGCGGTACCATCCGAAGACCGCTAGGCCGTGGCTTTGCAGATAGGAAACCAGCCATTTGACCGCGATGGCGGCGGACACGGTGGCGGCGATGATGCCAAGCAACAGCGGTACCGCGCCGTAGTGGTTCCACATCAGCTTGGCACCGCCGAACCAGACGTCATACGCGGTATCCAGATCATGCACCTTCCATACCGCCTTCTTCGCGGTGGCGGCGGTGAGTGTGAGGACTCCTAACAAAAATGAATATTCCACCGCCGCTTTCACTGACAGGCCGACGAGCAATCCTCCGACGATGGTCATCAGGCTGCGGCTGGTGCCCGGCCACATGGCCACGCATTGCATGAGGCCGATGATGAGGGCCATTTTCCACGTCAGTTCCATCAGTTCCATGCCGCCGTGCTCGGTGTGCTTACGTTTCCGCCAGGTTGTGGCGGCGATGATCAGGATGCCGCCGGTGACCCAGGCGAAAACGACCGGCCACATGCCGAAGAGTTTGGCTTCGATCCAATCGTTGCACAAGACCCCGATGACCGCCGCGGGCAGGAAGCCTATCACGATGGAAATCGCGAGTTTCAATCCTTCGGAATCCTGGCCGAGGACACCGCGGATCATTTGCAGGACGCGTTTGTAATACAATCCCAGCACGGCGAGGATGGCCCCGCCCTGGATGCAGATGGCGAAGGTGTCCGAAGCGGCTTTTCCCGTTGCGCCGCCCTGATCGATGCCCATGAGGTGTTCTGCGACGAGCAGGTGGCCGGTCGAGCTGATGGGAAGGTATTCGGTGATCCCTTCGATCACGCCGAGGATGATGGCTTGCCAGGATTCCATGGTTGCGCGCGCACTTTGCGGGGAGAAACCGCGCACGGCAAGTCAATTGCTGTCAGTCATGGGGCACTCAAGCTGTTCCGCCACACCTCCTTGATTACGGTGCTTGAGATCAGCGGATTTTTTCCATGTGGCCCTCGTATTCGGCATGGACGCTGATGATTTCAGGGTTTTCGGCGATGAAATCGGGGATTTCCTCTTGGGACATGAGCATCAGGGTGGTGGACCAGATTTCCGCCAGGGCGGCGGTGGCTGCGGTGACCCAGACGTGGGAGGGGGCATGATCCGGCATGGCATCCTGCCCGGCGGGGTGGACGATGTGGGAGCCTTGGATGATGGTTCCGGAGGCGCTGAGCGCTTGGTTGGTTAGATTGATGCGCTGTGACTGGTTGGAGCCGGCGAGTTCCACCGGCCAGTTGGTGGGGCCGTGGGCGAGCAGTGAGCTGGCTCCGGCGGCGAGCAGCGCGTCATCCACTTCCCAATCGATCAGGAGATTCCGGAGTTGATCCAGCGTGAAGCCCTTGCCGATGCCGCCGAGATCGAGTTCGCGGCCGGGATCCACGCAGGTGACGGCGGGCACGTCCGGGTGGATGATCCATCGGCCGGTGAGTGGCGGGATCGTGTTTTCATCGCCGGATTTCAGGTGCTGGATGCGGGTGCCGAGGGTGATGTCGAATAGGCCGCAGGAAAGTGTGTGAGCTTCGAGTCCCAGCAACAAACATTCGTGGCATTCCTGGCTGATATACAAGGTTTCCCCGGCGGAGAGTTGGTTGATTCGGGATATGTCGCTGGTATCGATGAACCGGCTGAGGCGGCCTTCTATCAAGTCGATCTTCTCGTAACATTCCCGTGCGATGCCGGGTGCGTCGCCCGGGTCCACGCCGCGGAACCACAGCTCGAAGGTGGTATTCATCGCCTCATGGCTGAAATGCAGCGCTTCCGGAAATTGCGAGGGGTTATTCATTTTTCTCCGGCCTCCATCCAGCGGTTCCATATGTCATTTCTAACAAACATAAGCAACGGCACCTCCGCCCGCAGTCCGCGGGGTAGGAGCGTGTGTGTTTTTTCGAGCGCGAGCATGACCTTTTCCGAGGTATTGGTGGAGGAAAACACAATGGGCATGAAGGCGAGGTTGTCCGGAAGTTCGGGCCAGCAACCGGTTTTTTCAAAAGTGCGGAGATACCACGGAAGCGGCCAGTAGTCGGCTCCCACGACGGCGATCGGCTCCACCGTGCCGCCGGGTGTGATGTCGCCGAGTTTCCGCAGCCATGGTTCCAGCGTCTCGACATCCCTCTGGGTTGGCACGTATGCATAGGGATTGCGCACGTCCGAGGCGTATCGTCCGGTTGCCATCCGGGATTGTTTGAATTGCGTTGTGGCACAGGCCATCGCAATGATGGTTAGGATGACCCGCGCCGTCGTGCCGGTGTGCCACCATCCGGTGATGGCGAAGCCGGCGAGCAGGCAGACATGTGCCCACGGCAGGCAGGCGAGCCAGGGAGTTTTGTATGAGATGATGCTGTAGATCAGGAAATGCGCGGCCGCGGAATAGGCAAGAAAGCGGATCACGACGCGTGAGCGGATGGCATCCTCCTTCCGAGTGAAGGTGGATGCGTATGCGGCGAGCGCGAGTAAGAGCACCGGGGTTTCAAACCACCAGATACCGCCGGATTTTTTCGGGAACGCGAGAAGCTGCACGTAGTAAGACGCGGATTTTTCATGGCCACCGACGGTTTCGTAAACAAAGAACGTGCGCACCGCATCGATGGCACCCTGCGGGTGGCGCAGGAAGTCGGTGTAGAGAAGAATCGCGGTAACTGCGGCGGTGAGCAACGAGACGGCGACGGGCATCCGGTATTTGCTCCATGCCAGGGTCAGTGTTTCCTTATTCAAAGACTGTCGGTTTTCCAGCGCAATCCAAAAGCCGGCGGCGGTCCATGCGATGATGCTGATGGCGAAGCTCTCCTTTGTGGCGAACATCAGTCCTGTTAGAAATCCGGCGGCTCCCCAGCGCGGATTGCGGGTCAGAACCATCACCGCCAGCAATCCTAACAGCGCGAGCAGTATTTCGTGGATGAACATCCGGCTGTAATAAACCAACAGAGGCGATGTCGCGAGGAGGGCGGCGGAGAGCAGCATCGCGGGATCGCCGAAGCGCCTGCGCCACAGCAACGGCAGGCAGACGAGAAGGGTTCCGGCGATAGCCGGGAGTATCCGTAGGGTGGTCTTGGTCATCTCTGGCCAATGGTTCTCGCCGCGGAGTTTGCAAATCGGCTCGGCGAGATCCGCCAGAAGCGGACCGTGGAAATGTTTCGGATCGAAGGTTGCGCCGCCGGGTTCCATGCGTTTGGCGGTGATGCGCGCGCCGGTGGCTTCATCCGCGTGGAACGGCCGCTTGCCGAGATCGTCGAAGCGGAGAAATGCCCCGGCGGCGATCACGCAGATCCAGTAGATGATGATGGCGGCCTTTTTCATGGGTCGCCGTCAATACGATGAAAGAATCGCATTTCTCTCAATGTAAATATGTCAGCACCATGTCCGTCTCAGCCCAAGAAATCCTGCTTGTCACTCCGGTGTGGAATGATTCCGCGCGGCTGGCGGTTTTTGGTGTGTCTCTAGCGGAGGCGCTTGCGGCGTCACCGCTTCCCATTCGCTGGATCATCGCAGATGACGGATCCCACCAGGACGAGCACGCGCGCCTCACGGATTTGAAAAATGGATTTTCGCGGGTGTTTCCGCCGGTGGAGGTTCATTTTGCCGCGCAACACTTTGGCAAGGGTTCGGTAGTTAGAGAGGCGTGGGCGCTCTATCCGGAAGCGGATTGGTTCTCCTTTCTGGATGCAGATGGCAGTGTGACCGCTGCGGATTTCCTGCGGCTCATTGGCACGGCTGTCTCCACCGGAGAGTCGGTATTGGGCGTCCGGAAACGCACTGAAACCACGGAAATCATCGAGAGTCGCTGGCGCGGTCTTGCGCACCGCGGGTTTCTTCTGCTGAGCCGTTTGTTGTTGGACTTCGAGTGCGAGGACGCCCAGTGCGGGGCCAAGATCATCAACGGCGATGATTACCGCCACGTCGTTCCCCGCTTGAGCGAAAACGGTCTGGCTTTTGATTCCGAGTTACTCTTCACCCTCAAACGCGGCGGTGCCGACTGGTTAGAAATTCCCGTGAACTGGACGGAGAAAAAGGGCGGCAAGGTCAAGCCGCTGCGCGACGTGTGGGGGATGCTCGCCGCGCTGATCCGAGTCAGCAGGCGGGTGTGGTGAAGGGCTATTTGGTGTGCAAAGGCAGGGACCGTCTCTCCGAGCGGTCCGGTGAATGAGGTGTGAATGATCTAGCGAATGCCCTGGCTCCCGCAATCATTTATTCGCATGATCTTTCGCCTCCCATGCGCAGGACCGCCCGGAGGTCGAGTCCCTGCCATCCAAAGAGATACTCACCGAAGAGGCATCGATATTCGGTTTTTTCACGGCGATTCGCTTGCCCGTTCCTGTTTTGTGCGTTCCCGGGCCTCGCGGAAGAAACTTTGGAGGAGTTGCAGGCATTCCTCGCCAAGCACGCCGGAAGTCACCTCGCAGCGGTGATTGAGCGGAGGGTTGGATTCGAGGAGATTGATCCAGCCGCCTGCGGCACCGGCTTTGGGGTCAGGGCAACCAAATACCACGCGTTCCGGCCGACAATGGACGATGGCACCGGCGCACATCGGGCACGGCTCCTTGGTCACGTAGAGCGTGCATTTTTCGAGTCGCCAATCGCCACGGGATTCCTGCGCTGCGGTGAGCGCCAGCATTTCCGCGTGGGCGGTGGCGTCCTTGAGGGTTTCCACCTGGTTCCACGCGCGGGCGATGACGCGCCCTTCCCAAACCACCACGGCACCCACCGGCACCTCGCCGGCGGCATACGCCTTGCGCGCCTCACGCAGGGCCTGGCCCATAAAGTGGGCATCGCTATGCAAATCCATCATCAGATCACTGTTCTCCACGCCCGGAGACGTAGCGAATCACGAGACTCCATGCACGTCCAATTTTCCACGGGTTGGTGCACGGCGATCAAGCTAGGGAGAGCAAAGAATCGCGGTAGGTGTGGTCGAGCATGGCGCGGCGGCGTTTCTTTGGCAGGCTACGGGTAGCGGATTGATCGATTTTGGGCAGACTGAGAACGATCAGGGGCAAGACTCCGTGGTTTCATGTGGTTCAATCGAGCAGGTAGGTTGCGGGGGCATAGGCACGCAAGATAATCTTGAGTTCACCATTGCGGATCGGCAGCGGCGTGCCGAGGGCCTCGCCGCGCAGGTTGACCGGGGTCGCGCTGGTGAACTTTCCAGGTATCGTGAGGGTCAGGTCGCCGGACTCGCCGGATTGATCCCAGACACGGAGCAAGGTGCCCTTGCCGTCGGGATTCTCGCCGAATGCGGTGACGAGCACGCCGGGTCGGGAAACAGTTAGGCCGGATTGTGTGGCGGGCAACTTGGTGCCGGAGCCGTCCGCAGTGACAGCGGCGAGTGGGTTGCGGGCTTCGATGGCGGGTGTGGCGATGACGGCGGCGCGGGGTGTCTTGGCATCGAAAGTGGAAATGCGGACGCGTGAGCTCCAGGTGCCAGGATACCAATAGCGGAAGTTGGTGTTCCACTGGTTGTTGTAGAGATTCAGATAGACGACGGGTCTGGTCGGCGTGAATTCAGCGGCGTCCTTGGAGAATTGCCAACATCCGGGGCGGTCTAGCGAGACCAGCGGGTGGTCAAGCGGGCTGATGGCGATGCCGGTGCCGTTGGAGTCGGTGATGGTGACGCCGTGGCCAACGCTGAACAGGTCGCGGTTGGCACCGGGTAGAATGTCGGTGGCGGGATTCATCACACCGAGTTGGCGGTGGACACGGAACTGCGGGTTGGTTAATTTGAAGGGCAGGCATAGCCAGTCGGCTTCGGGCCAGTTGTCCTTGGCCTTGTTTTTGATGGTGAGTTCCATTTCCACATACGGTTGGTCCTGCGGCAGCTTGATACGCAGGGCGGTGGCGGGCAGGTGGTTGGCCGGATCGGCCGGGCATACGATGGTCGCGGAGTTAGAGTCGGTTAGAATGGTGCCCTTGTTTGAAACGGCGGCGCGGTAGGGCGTCACTTTTTCCGAGATCATGCCGGGCTTGTGCATGCCCGGATGCGGCTGAGCGCGGTCCATTTGGTATTTGGTGGTGTAGCGGAGAGTCTGCTCAAAGGTGAAGCGCTCGTTGAGATATTGGCCGAGTTTATGTTCCGCTGCGGCGTCAACCCACTCGCGACCGCTGCGTTTATCCACCAACGACGCAATGGAGCCGGTGGCGGGATCCAGCGTCACCTTGAAAAACGGTGACTCCAAAACAGGGTCCGCCTGCTCCACCGGATCCTTCAATGTTAGATATCCGCAGGGTGGCACATCCTTGGCGAGATAGCGCTTGCTGTTGACTTCCACGGTGCCCGAGCGCGGCCAGGGCAGCGGGTTGTAAACGATGAGGGAACCTTTGGCCGTCTTGACGTTGGCGGCGAGGGTCTTGAGATTTGCAGCCGCGATGGTGTCGGCGATTTTGTTGGCGGTGCGGATGTAGTTGGTCTTGTCTTCCCAGCTTCCCTCGAGGTTTTCTATCAGTTTTGGGTCGGTCGATTTGAAGGCCTCACCGTATTCCCTAATGCAGGCTGCGGCGCCCCAGGTATGCTCGCCGTAGAGGAGGATGTTTTCGTAGGCGAGGGCGACGTCCCTGGCGATGGCGGGTTGGGCAGTACCCCAGAGTCCGAGTTGGGTGTGGAGTGCTTCGGCTGCGGCGAGCTGGGGATGGACCGCACGGGAGAGCTTGCTACCGCCGGGATCACACATGATGCCGTGAATCCAAGTGTCGGGCATCTCGCCTTTGATCACCGGAAGTTCGGGTTTGCCGGAGAGGAAGGCTGTGGCGAAGTCATCCATCGTGCCGAAGCGGACCTTGACGCCGGGGAGCTTGTTGTGGACTTCGGCAAGAGCGGTTTCAATGGCCTTGGCGGAAGGCGGGCCCGAGTTGTCCATGGTGACCATGATTGCCGGCCAGATCTTGTGGGGCCAGTTTTCCGGAGGCAGGAAGTGGTGACCGACAAAGGTGCCGCCGATCCAATTGTCCGGCCAGTTGAAGCCGGTGGCGGTGCCGTACATGCCGGAGTAAATGGTGAGGACCCGTGAGCCGTCCGGGCCTTCCCACCAGAAGATCCCGGGGGTCTGGACATAGGCGCTGGGCCAGTTGCAGCCGATGTGCATGAACTTCACCCCGCCGTTAGCCAGCACGGTGGCGAGTGCGCCGCCGTGGGATGGCACGTCGCTCATCTTGCCGGAGAGCGGCAGCGGCTTGCCATACTTGCGGCTGAGGTTGGAACTGAAGATAAAGCCACGGGCCATTTCCTCGGGCTCACAGGCGTCGGATTCGAGTGAGAATGGGAGCGCGTGAAACTGGAACCTGCCGGATTTCACATAGTCATCAATACGCTTGCGTCGCTCCGGTGTTTGACCATCCCAATCCTCCAGCGCCTTGGACATGACCCAGCCGGGGCCGGTCCAAGCAAACTGTTGTTCGGTCGGCAGTTTTTTGGATTGATCCATGATGTTCATCGCATGGTCGATCATGCCGGTGCGGTAAAGCTGGATGATATCCTTGACGCGGTGTGTATAGCCGATGTCGAAGTGGGTCTTGATGACAATGATGATTTCCTCGACGTTGCTCTGGACGGCATTGGCTGGCCGGGAGTCCGCCAACGACGCGGCGGCAAGGGTGCCTGATGCGAGGATCGGCGCAGTGAGGAACGGGAGGATTTTGGTTGGTGTAAAAATCATTTCGTCGCGAGCATACCTTTGCGGGCCACTGCACCAAGATTTTATTTGGCAGCGGGTTTCCACGGAGATCAAGCTGGTTGGTGAAGGCTCATGTCCGCCACGCCTTGATCTTTTTTTACGCCTTCAGATCACTGGCCAGCCGCATTGGTCTTGCCAGAACGCCCGGTTTCGCCCACCTCTTGTGCCTGCAACCCCTATGAACAAAGTTCTCATCATCGGAGCCGGCGGAGTCGGCAATGTCGTCGTCCACAAATGCGCCATGGTCCCCGAAGTCTTCGGTGAAATCACCCTCGCTTCGCGCACGGTCTCGAAGTGCGATGCGATTGCGGCAGACGTCCTGAAGCGCACCGGGCGCACCATCTCCACCGCCCAAGTGGACGCGGACAATCCGGTGGAAACCGCCGCGTTGATCCGCAAGACCGGGGCCTCCCTGCTCATCAATGTGGCCCTGCCATACCAGGATCTGCACCTCATGGATGCCTGTCTTTCAGCAGGTTGCGACTATATGGACACGGCGAACTACGAGCCGAAGGACGTCGCTAAATTCGAGTATTCCTGGCAGTGGGAATATCAGGAGCGTTTTGAAAAAGCTGGGCTTTCCGCGCTGCTCGGCTCCGGATTTGATCCCGGCGTGACCAATGTGTACACCGCCTGGGCGCTCAAGCACCACTTCGACGAAATCCACACGCTCGACATCATCGACGTCAATGGCGGCAACCACGGCAAGGCCTTCGCCACCAATTTCAACCCGGAAATCAACATCCGCGAGGTCACTGCGGAGTGCCGCCACTTTGAAAACGGCGCGTTTCTCGAAACTCCGCCGATGTCGCTTCATCAGTCGTTCACCTGCCCGTCCGGTGTGGGCACCTACGAGATTTACCGGATGTATCACGAGGAGCTCGAGTCGCTGGTCAAACACATCCCGACCCTGCGCCGCGCCCAATTCTGGATGTCATTCTCGCCCAATTACTTGAAGCATCTCGAAGTGCTCGGAAACGTCGGCATGACGCGCATCGATCCCGTTCTCTATAACGGCGTGGAAATCGTGCCGCTTCAGTTTCTCAAAGCCGTGCTTCCAGACCCCGGCGACCTCGGGAAAACCACCAAAGGCAAGACCTGCATCGGTAATGTCATCACCGGCCTCAAGGATGGGGCGTTCAAGGCGATCTATGTTTACAACATCTGCGACCACGAGGAATGCTTCGCGGAAGTCGGGTCCCAGGCGATTTCCTACACCACCGGCGTGCCCGCCATGATCGGTGCCAAGCAAATGCTCGCTGGAAATTGGCGCAAACCGGGGGTTTGGAACATGGAACAGCACGATCCTGACGCCTTTATGGCCGACCTCAACACCCACGGTCTGCCGTGGCAGCACGTTGAGATCACCCGTGAGCAGGCAGAGGCGTTTGCGGTCGCCTGAGGCGGGTTCTGGCAAATCCTCGCGCGATTCCCGAGCGGTATGGAATCACGCTGATTTAACAAGATTCGTCGGTTTTTCTCCTTTACCCTGTGCCTGCCGGGGGCTAGGGTCTCCACATGCATTTGGGAGGGGTTTTTCCAGATCTTTGCGAGTTGCTTCACAAAACAACCAATGAATTTAATGGGTTCTGAGATGATTGATACCACGGAGGGCTTGCTCCTTCATCTCGGCCAATGCCTGCCTGATCATGGCGCACCGATCTGCGCGATCGATACGGAGGCCGACAGTCTCCATCGTTATCGGGAATCGCTGTGTTTGGTCCAATTTGCCGTCAGGGGTGGGTCTGTGCTCATTGACCCGCTGGCCATCAAGGATCTTTCCCCGCTGGGGCGCTACCTCACGAACGCGACCGTGTGGATGCACGGGGCGGACTACGACATGACCATGCTCAAACGTCAGTTCGGTGAGCTTCCGGCCATGATTTACGACACCCAGATCGGGGCCAGACTGTTGGGAGCCCGGCGGTTCGGGCTTGGGGACTTGGTCGCAAGGTATTTCGGGGTAGAGCTTTCCAAATCCTCTCAAAAATCGGATTGGGGGAAACGCCCTCTGTCTGCCAAAATGATCGAGTATGCGCTGAATGACGTGCATTACCTGCTCGAAATGGGCGACATCATCACCACCGGACTCAAGGATCTTGGGCGTTACGATTGGTTTGAGGAAAGCTGCATTGCCGCCCGCCAGCGGGTGCTCGACCGCGATGATACCAAGGAGGAAATGTGGCGGATCCAGGGCTCGGGAAAGCTCGATTCCCGTGGTCTGGCTTATCTCCGGGCACTTTGGAATTGGAGGGATGGCGAGGCTAAATCGTGGGACAAGCCGTCGTTCATGGTGATTTCCAACCGCCCTCTGTTGGAGTGGAGCACGGAGTGCGCTGCCGGAAGGAAGGTCGCCCTGCCTCACCATTTCCGTGCGGATCGCGTGAAGCGCTTCCATGCGGCGCTCGCGGCGGTCAAGGCGCTTCCTGAGGCCGATTGGCCGGAGCGTGCGGTCGGCAAACGCAGGAAGCGCGACAAGGATTTTGACCGTAAAGTGGATATTCTGATCGCCCGCCGGGAGAAAGTTGCCAAAGAGCTCGATATTGAAGGTTCTTTGATTGCTCCACGGGCGATTTTGGAAAGCCTGACTGCTGGTGAGATTGAACCGTCCCAAGCCTTATTGAAATGGCAATGCCAATGCCTGGAGTTCGCGGATGGTTCGTTGTCTTTTGAATGAATCTAGCGGAAATATCGGCCGCGTTTCGGCTGATGGGGTGACTGCTCCGTAATGTCTCGGACAGGCGGATTTCGTCAAAATCTTCAAGATATTGGAGCTCACGATTTTGGTGGTTTGCCCGTATTTGGCGGTGGCTGGGAATATGTGGGGTTGACCGGTAAAAAATTTCATACATAATTCGTTTAATATAAATAGTTTATGTGTTTTTTTGGCTGTTATAAAAAAGACATGAATTCTTGAAGAAGTTGCTTGTTTCCAAGTCCGGAATTTTAGACCTTTCCCCAGCACTATGACCGAGTCTCCCAACGAGTCCCAACAAGCCCCAACCAAGGTCGCTTCCGAACAACAATACGATGCCGCGCAGATCGATAAACTCGAAGGTCTCGAGGCCGTTCGCAAGCGCCCAGGCATGTATATCGGCGACCCCGATGAACGCGGCCTCCACCACTGCGTCTTCGAGGTGCTGGACAATTCGATCGACGAACATCTCGCCGGATATTGCGGACGCATCAAGATCGCCATTCACGTGGATGGTTCGGTTTCCATTTCCGACAATGGTCGTGGCATCCCGGTGGACATGCACCCGAAATTCGGTATGCCTGCGGTGGAATTGGTTCTGACCAATCTCCACGCTGGCGGTAAATTCGGCCAAGGTGCCTACAAATATTCCGGCGGTCTTCACGGCGTCGGCGCCAAGTGCGTCAATGCCCTGGCCGATTGGTTCCGCGCCGACATCATGCGCAATGGCAAGGTCCACCGCATCGGATTCGAGCGCGGTAAAACCACCGAGCCCCTCCATGTCGTCGGGGATTGCGATCCTAACAAAACCGGAACCACCATTACGTTTTTCCCGGATGCCACGATCTTTGTCGATACCATCGAATTCAAGTTCGACCGCCTCGCCACCCGCCTGCGCGAACTCGCCTTCCTCAACCCCGGCCTCACCATCGACCTTGAGGACGAACGCCCGGAATCCGCGAAAAAAACCTCGTTCTACTACGCCAAGGGCATCGAGGAGTTCGTCGTCCAGCTCGGCGAAAACAAAACCGTCATCCACGATGATCCCGTCATCCTCCACGGAAAGCGCAGCATCGATCTCGACTACGACGGCAAGCAGACCACCGACGATGTCTTCGCGGATGTGGTGTTCCAATACAACGATTCCTACAACGACCAGATCCTCTGTTTCGCCAACTCGATTCCCAATGGCGACGGCGGCACCCACCTCACCGGTTTCCGCACCGCCCTCACCCGTGCGCTCAACCAGTATTCCCGTGCTAACAAGATTCTCAAGGAAAAGGATGCTGCTCTAACGGGGGACGACGTCCGCGAAGGTCTTGTCTGCGTGATCTCGGTCAAGATGCCCAATCCGCGCTTCAGTTCGCAGACCAAGGACAAGCTCGTCAACACCGAGATTGAAGGTGTGATTTCCTCGATCGTTTATGAGGGGATCATGCAGTATTTCGATGAAAATCCGGCACTTGCCCGCAAAGTCATCGAGAAATCCGTGAACGCCGCCCGCGCCCGTGAGGCCGCCCGCAAGGCACGCGAAACCGTCCGGAAATCCGCTCTATCAGGCGGTGGACTGCCTGGAAAGCTCGCCGATTGCTCGGAGCGCGATCCTTCGAAATCCGAACTTTATATTGTCGAAGGTGACTCCGCCGGTGGCTCCGCCAAACAAGGCCGCGACCGCCGGACCCAGGCGATCCTGCCGTTGCGTGGAAAGCTCATTAACGTTGAGAAAGCCCGCCTTCACCGTGCGCTCCAGAACAAGGAAATTCAGAACCTCATCACCGCCATCGGCGCGGGCATCGGCGATGGTGATCAGGAAGGCTCGTTCAATATCGCCAAGGTCCGCTATCACAAGGTGGTCATCATGACCGATGCCGACGTCGACGGCTCCCACATCCGCACGTTGCTGCTCACGTTTTTCTGCCGACACATGCCGGAACTCGTCAAACGCGGGTTCCTCTACATCGCCCAGCCGCCGCTCTATCTGGTCACTCGCAAGAAACGTTCGGAATACGTTCAGGACAATGACCAGCTCAACAAGATCCTCATCGAACTCGGTGCCGGCGAGGTCATCCTCCGCACCCACGACCAATCCCGGACCTTCGCGGCGGAAGACCTGAAGGAAATCCTCGAAACCCTTTCATCGCTTTCCAGATACATTCGTTCCATCGAAGGCAACGGCGGAAATTTCCGCGATTATCTCGCCAACCGCCGTCCCGATGGCCACCTCCCGGATTTCATGATCCGCATCCGCGAGGGCAACGACGAAAGCGTGCTCTACTTCGCTGATGACGAGGCGCTCCGCAATTACGCTGCTGAAAACCGCGACCTCCGGCTCTTCGATGAAGTCCTCACCGATGAGGAGCTCAACACGCCTTCCAGCCAATCCCGGCGCGCCGTGCTTCACGAACTCCACGAGTCCCACGCCATCACCCGCATTTTCTCGCGCCTCAATGAAGCGGGACTCGATACCAAGACATTCTATTCGGATGATGTTCCGGTCTGTGAATTGTTGGAAGGGGAGGGGGACAAACAACACGCCGTCCCGCTCTTCTCGATCCCGGAAATCCTCACCCGCGTGCTCGAAATCTCCAGCAAGGGCGTCCAGATCAAACGCTTCAAGGGCCTCGGCGAAATGAACGCCAAACAACTCTTTGAAACCACCATGGACCCCGGCACCCGCCAGTTCCTCCGCGTCCGACTCGACGATGACAACGCCGTGGAAGCCGATAAAATGTTCGACGTCCTCATGGGCGACATCGTCGAACCCCGCAAACGGTTCATCGAAGATAACGCACTGAACGTTAGGAATTTGGATGTCTAACATCCAAATTCCGTCAGCGGTCATTGGTCATTAGTAAAGAAAATGAACTCCTCAGACATACTCACCAAGGAAAGGATCATCACCGCCTTGGAAGTTCTCAACAAGCGCCTGACTGAAAAAGGCGTCACGGGTGAGTTATGCATTTTCGGAGGCGCAACCATGATACTCGCCTTCGACGCCCGCGAATCCACACGCGATGTGGATGCCATCTTCGTCCCGAAAACGGAAATTTATGAAGAAGCAGAAAGAATAGCGGAGGAAATGAATCTTCCCGTTTCGTGGCTTAACGATGGCGTCAAAGGCTTCGTTTCAAAAGAAGGAGACGTTACTACGGAAGGAATGCCACAATGGGAGAACCTTCGCATTATGCGTCCGACCACCCGTTATCTCCTTGCCATGAAATGCATGGCTGCACGGGTTGCGGAATACGATACCGTGGGTGATAAGAATGACATTATCCACCTTTGCAAGGATCTTGGGATTCACACGACCGAAGAGGTCTTGAACCTTGTGGAAGATTATTACCCCACATCACGAATTCCCGTGAAAACACAGTTTTTCATTGAGGAAATCATAGGGGAAATGAAAGGAGGTGGCGAATGATCGCGACCGCGTCACCCATGCGTGAAAAGTTCGCCGGAATCACCGAC